>JAHEPY010000058.1 GCA_019561565.1 Methanothermococcus sp. SCGC AD-155-M21 | reverse complement strand
TAGTGGGAGGGGTAGCCTTAGATGATATTGAGGAGGATGAAATATTAACATTCGATAAAATAAGATTATCCAATAATAAGTTGGAATAAAATAATGACTGGTGATCACCTTGAAAATACTTGTTGGAGTGGCCCATGGAGCAATTAAAAACGCAGGAGATTATTTAATCTACAAAAGAGGGTTTAATCTCTTAAAGGAAACTCTTGGGAATACTGTCGAGTTCGTCGAGATAAAACGCTGGATTCCATTTAATAATAAGAATTTGCATCTAGATGCTGTAGTAAATACATTAAAAAATGAAAACTAGAGTGTATATAAGTTTAAAATTTCGGAAAATACTTCTTTCAAGTTTTTTCTACAGATTCTTTTAAATAATTCACTATCTATTAAAAATACATCTTTAGCACTTTCATCTATAAAATAAACTTTACTTCCAGCATTTAAAAGTTCATAGCCTAAGGTGGATGTTATAGTTACAGAATATTCAGGAATAAAATTAAGGTTGTTTATAACTTCTACATTCTTAAGATCTTTTAATTTTTCAATATAATGTTTTTTTATAGGATATTCACCTGGATGAGGTTTAAAGAGTACATTATATCCCTTTGTTAAGTTATTTAAAACTCCTTCTTTAGATAACTCAAATATCTGTTCATAAAAGATAGGAAAACCTTGTGAGATTAGTAGGATAGTTTTCTCCTTTTTTGGCATGCTTTTCCAATACAAAAACCTTGGATCTGGAAACACTAAAACTTTTTCAGGAGGGTAGTTATACCTCTGAATTAGTAGTTTTTTGATATTCTCATTCCAAACCAATTTTAAATCAGGTATTAGTTTGTTCTTATTAGATAGTGGTACCATAGTATAATTTTTATTTATAAGTTCATGACTGAAGGCTACTGTTTTTATCTCATCCTCGTTGATCTTGTAAAGATTAAATATGTGGGATATAAAACTCTTCTCGGAATCTCCTATAAATACTTCAATGTTAGTATTCTTTATAAAATTCTTGACAGATAGATAGGTCCACAGTATAAAGGGTAGTTTATGCTTTACAAAAATTTTAAACATCCGGCATATAAAGTATTTATTAAAATCTTCCTTTTTTATATCATAATATATATCTTTTTCATAGATTTTATTTATACTAAATATTAAATTTAATCCTATTTTTAAATCTAAGATTTCTTCAATAAATAGTTCCTTTTTTTCTTTTTTATAAAAGTTTGATATATAATTATTTAGATTAAAGGGGTTGTATTTAGTGTATAATATTTTGTAATCTAAATCATCCATTCCAAGATCTTCCATTAGTTGTTTAAAGGGCTCGTGGTTAAAGAGATGCCTACCAAAGAATCTTTTATTTAGAAAGTACCTGTCGTAATCTGTACTGAATAGGGCAATAAATTTTTCATTATTATTATTTTTATTCATTAATATTTTTTTAATTAGAAATATAAAATAAATAAGATAACCATGATAATTTTTAATAACAGAATCTATTAAAATATTTTTATTTTTTCTTTTTAAATTTATATTGTAAATTTCCCTTAAGTATTCTTCAAATATTTCAATATTGATATATCTATAGTCTAAAAATAGTTCTATATTTTCTTTATTTTTTAAGATGCTATCTATATTATTTTTAAAGTTGTACCAACTAATATAGGGAACTTGATTGGAGTGGTAGATATTATCCCAGTTTACTAAGTAGTATAAAAAAGAGTAATATAGTAGATTTTCAAATTCTTTTTTTTCTATTAAGTTATTATTTTTACATATCCCTTTACATAATTCTGTTATAAAATCTAAGTATTTTTCAAGGTCTTTTAATGGTTGATAAGGATTATCAATCAGATCTATTCTTTTGTTTTCGTATTTAATTGAAACTATATCTATTTCTACATTCATCTTACCACTTTCTCCCACCTTTTAATAATCCTATCCATATCAAAATCTCTCGCTCTTTCTAGACCATTAGAGTACTTTTTTCTTAAGTCTTTATCCTCAACCATCCTAATCATTAATTCTGCTAATTGTTTTTCCTGTTCTATCAAAATCTTTTCTTCTAAATCTTTAAAAATGTAATTTCTAGGGAAGGGTTTTATTAGTATTCCATATTTTCCAAAATAAGGATAATCAATTTTTTTATCTATATTTAACTCCGGGGTGAGAATCTCCCTAGGTCCAGTTTCACAGTCTGTGGAGATGATTGGAAGGTTTAGAGTTAGAGCCTCAATTAACGTGTTAGGTAGGCCTTCCCACAGGGATGGGAAAGTATAACACTGTGAGTTTTTTAAAAATTTAAAGGGATTCTTATGAACTCCTACTAAGAATACCTTGTTTTCTAAGTTGAGTTTTCTTATTAAATCTTCTAATTCTTTTCTCAATTCCCCTTCTCCTAAGATTATTAGTTTTGCATTACTGTGCGCTTCAACAACTTTTTTAAATGCTCTAATTAAAAACCACTGTCCTTTTTGTTCCGTTAGCCTCCCTATGTTTATAAATACAAAGGAATCCTTGAATATTTCCCTGTATTTATCTTCTATTAGTTCTTCTGAGAGTTTTAGGTAGTTTTGGATATTGTGAGGGTTGTATATAACCCCTATTTTTTCTCTTGGGATATTATATTGGTTGGACAGTACATCTCTTATTTTTTTGGATACTGCTATAACTTTATCCGCCTTTGGATATAGAAGTTTTATTAGGGTATTGTGGATCTTTCCGTAAATTGTTTCACTGGGATACATTATTAAAGGATTAATACGTGTTGATATCACCACTTTCTTATTTATTAGCCCTTTTCCTACAAAGATGTTTATAAAATTAGACAGTTCAAGAAAAGAGATAAATATATCTGGCTTATTCTTTATTGATTCTATAAAATATTTAATTATTATAGTTGGTAGGTAAAAAATCCTTATAGCATTGTGGGTCCCTACAGTAAGATTAGATAGTGGCTTATATAAGATGTTTCTATCAGTGTCATAGTGTTTGTCTTTCTCTAAGGTATGTAATACTATAGCATATCTCCTTTTAGATAACTCATTCAATAGATTTACTGCCACCCTCTCTGCTCCTCCAGAAACTAAGGAGTTTATTAAGAATTGGATTTTCATTATATATCCCATTAAATTTTAATTTTATTAATATTATTTTTTTACAAATAAATAGTTATTTCCAGTATAATCTATTTCAACCAAGTTAAAACCTTTTTCTTTTAAAAAATTTATTGTTTTTTCTTTATCTTTGTTATCTTTCCAAATTTCGATCATTAGATAAGTTTCTCTTTTTAGATTGTCTAAAAATTTATTACCTCCCTTTAATAATCTATATTCATGCCCTTCTACATCTATTTTGATAAACGAAACTTTTTCCGGATTAATTTTACCTATAACATTATCTAATTTTTTTGTATCTATAATTTCTTCTTTTTTAATTTTAGATATTGAATTATTCATAGACGCTTCTCCACTATGCATGGGATCATAAAATATTTTAACTTTTTCTTCTTTATCAGATAATGCATAAGGAAAAATTATTATTTTATCATTTAGATTATTTAATTCAATGTTTTTTTGGAGATATTTTAAGTTATAACTCAATGGCTCAAATGCATAAACTTTTTTATATTTCTCTATATTGATAGCCGGGATAGAATATCTACCTCTATTTGCACCAACATCTAAAAAAATATCTTTTCTCCCATCATAGTCAAACCAATGTTGGATGTAGTATTCAAAAAAAAGGAGAATATTTTGCAAAACTATCATCACATAAGTTTCCATAAAAAATACCAATCTCATTTTTAATAATTGTTTCTTTGTTCAAATATTTTTTAATTTTCCTTTGTAATTCGTAATTGCTAATAATAACACAGATATAATAACTTATTCTCTCTATTATGTATAGCAATTTACTTCCTTTAACAATTTTTGCATTAAATACGTCTTTTAACATTAATTTAACTGAATTTATCCTTGAATACTTATATTTTTTCATTTTATTACCTCTTCCCATTTTTTAATTATTTTATCAATATCAAAATCCCTTGCTCTTTCTAAACCATGAGAGTAATTTTTTCTTAATTCTTTATTCTCGATTATCTTAATCATTAACTCGGCTAATTGTTTTTCCTGTTCTATCAAAATCTTTTCTTCTAGGTCTTTAAAAATGTACTTTCTTGGGAAGGGTTTTATTAGTATTCCATATCTTCCAAAGTATGGGTAATTAATTTTTTCCTTTATATCTATCTCGGATGTTAGGATCTCCCTAGGCCCAGTTTCACAATCTGTGGAGATGATTGGGAGGTTCAGAGTGAGGGCCTCTACTAAAACATTGCCAAAACTTTCCCACAATGATGTAAAAACTAAACACTGGGAATTCTTTAAAAATTTAAAGGGATTCTTATGAACCCCTACTAAGAATACCTTGTTTTCTAAGTTGAGTTTTCTTATTAAATCTTCTAATTCTTTTCTTAGCTCTCCTTCTCCTAAGATTATCAGTTTTGCATTACTGTGCGTTTCAACAACTTTTTTAAATGCCCTAATTAAAAACCATTGTCCTTTTTGTTCCGTTAGCCTCCCTATGTTTATAAATACAAAGGAATCCTTGAATATTTCCCTGTATTTATCTTCTATTGGTTCTTCTGAGAGTTTTAGGTAGTTTTGGACATCTACAGCGTTATATATAACCCCAACATTCTTTAAAGAGAATCTTTTTTCAATTAACTTTTTATTCCCATAAGATACAGTTATAATCTTATCAAAATAATTATAAAAATACTTTATAAAAAAAAATACTATATTATAATAAGTATTATTTGTGTCATATTCTGACATACCTGCACGCATAAATCCATAAAAACGAATATTAGATTTCAATATATATTTATGTAATAACAACAAAGGAATTATTGGAATATTAGCATCATCATGATGACTGATAACAATATCGGATTTATAGGATTTAATTATTTTATATAATTTTATATTTCTCATTAATATTTTAAAAGGTTTTATTAATAAATTCCCTTTAACTTCTTCGTTAAATTTAACAATTTTTTTAACATCCACTCCATCTTCTCTGATCCAAGGTTCATAAAAAGAAATAAATATGGATTCAAAGAGTTTATCTGTTATTTTAATAGGTGTTGCAAAATTCCAAACAGTTCCTAACACTGTAATTGCTTTTTTCTTTTTCAACAATATCACCTTTTTTTATCTTTTATTTTTGCTAACTCTCTGATTAAACCTTTCGGTACAACTGTCAAAAAAATATACATAGATATATGAAAAAAGAAATCCTTCCAAAAATAGATGTTATTATAGAAATACCCCATATGCCTCCAAAGGATAAAAGTGGAATACTTAGAATAGTTTCTTTGCTTCTTTATTCTTTTTTCAATATTTTCTTTTACTACCTTGTATTTTAATAAAAACTCCTCAATTATATCAAAGTTATAGTTATTTAAAATACATCTAATCCAAAGATCATAGTCTTGAGATCTGAGTAAGTTTTCGTTGTATTTTAATCCCTTCAATATTTCTGTTTTTATCATTACACTAGGGTGTATAAGTAAATGTTCCTTAAAAAAATACTTTTTTATATTCTTTATTTTATACTTTTCAGGCTTAAACCTTCCTATAATATTACCTCTTTCATCGATCCAATAGGCCCAGGTAAATAAAAGATCTACATCTTTATTTTTCCCTAAATAGTTAAATTGTTTTTCTAATCTTTCAGGTAATGAAATGTCATCTGCATCCATTCTTGCGATATATTCTCCCTTAGCAACTTCAATCCCTTTATTTAATGATGCCGCTAAACTTAAATTCCTTTCATTCTTTAGGAAAACTATTCTCCTATCTTTTTCAGCACACTTTTCAATTATTTCTTCATTCTTTTTATTATTTGGATCATCTAAAACAATGATAAATTCAAAATCCTTAAATGTCTGATTTAAAATTGACTCTATTGACTTTCTTAAATATTCCTCAGGTTCTCTGTATGTTGCCATAATTACTGAGATTTTAGGATTTTTCATAGATACCCCTTATTTACTTAAAATCTAAATTTTTATAATTTACATTTTTAATATATTCACTTAAAAGTTTAAAATTTATTCCATCCATCTTTCCCACCATTTTATAAATAGAAATAACCTAATTAAATAAATCCTATACATTTTCTCATTCTTATACTTAAAAACCTTTTCCTTATAAAATTTATATAAATATTCATCATTAATCTCTTTTAAGATCTCAACTTTTTCAAATATTTCCTTTAAATACTTCTCCTTTAATATCCAATCTTCAAGGGGTGGAGTAAATCCCTGTTTTCCCCTATTGACAATTTTATCAGGTAAAATATCTTTAATTATCTCCCTCATCAATTTTTTGGTTTTGAACAAATCAACTTTCCACTCTGTAGGTATTTTCTGACCGAACTCTGCAAATCTATAATCTAAGAAGGGACTTCTAACCTCCAAGGCATGTGCCATAGATGCCCTATCAACTTTAACTAAAAAGTTATCTGCCAAGGTATTATGGAGTAAATCAAAGATCCTCAGTGTCTCTCCCAATTTGCCACTACCTTTTTTTAAACAGTGTTTTAACTTTTCAGAGGTCCATCTCTTATAGGCCTCGGGCCTTATAACGGTGTCTTCCAAAGATTTTGAATAAAAATTCTCAGGGTCCTCCAAGGACAGTTTAAAAGCCTCTTTTAATAAATAAATGTTAGTAAGACTGTTTAAATTCCTTTTTACTGGCATTTTTGATCCGATAACCCTTAATATCCTTGGTAATTTCCTTATAAAATCCATCCTGTATCCATTTACATGGGTTAAATAACCTCCAAAAACCTCATCTCCCCCATCCCCACTTAAAGTAACTGTAACATATTCCTTAGCCAACTCACTAACTTTATAGGTGGGGAAACCACTGTAATCACCAAAGGGCTCATCATAAACCCATGAATACCTGTCTATTAACTCTACAAAATCCTTCTCTTTAAAGTAATAATGATGGTGATTAGTTTTAAGGGCATTCACAACTATCTCTATATAGGGAGTTTCATCGTATCCTTCTTCAAAACCCATGGAAAATGTGTGTAACTTACTTAAATCTGTAAATTCTTTCATAACCGCAACAACTGTTGAACTATCCAAACCTCCACTTAAGAAGGCACCCACTGGAACATCACTCCTCATTCTTATTTTTACAGCATCCTTTAATAATTTTTTTCCCTCATTAATCAACTTCTCTCTATCATGGATAGGATTATATTCAGGTAATTCCCAGTAGTAATACTTCTCAACCTTAAAATTATCCAGACTTAAAATTAAATTCTCTCTTGGCTCTAATTTATAGGTATTTTTATATATGGTATAGGGAGAGGGTATATATCCCAGAGCAAAATAAAGTTGAACAGATTCTCTATTTATATTCTCCTTTTTGTTTATCTCCTTTACAGAAACTATGCCCTTTAACTCAGAGGAAAATATAAACTCCTTCCCCTCCAAGTAATAATAGAAGGGCTTAACCCCTAATCTATCCCTTGAACAGAAAAGGATATTTTTATTTTTATCATAGATTGCAAAGGCCCACATACCGTTGAACTCTTTAACACACTCTGTACCTAAGATATTGTAAAGTTTTAGGATAATCTCAGTATCTGTTCCAGTCTCAGTTTCTAAGTTATATTTTTCTCTTAATTCTAAGTAATTGTAGATCTCTCCATTAAAAATGATTATTACATCTGCCTTTTCCAGTTCCTCCTCTTTATGGATAATATTATTATCTTTAATATTATAACCCATAGGTTGATGTCCCCTTTCACTTAGATCCAAGATAGATAACCTAACATGGCCCATACCAAGGGAATTATCTTCATTGATATAGATTCCCTTATCATCAGGTCCTCTATGTTCTATTGCTCTATTCATAGATTCAATTTCTTCTTTACTTACTTTATTATTTAATCTTACAATGCCATTGATACCACACATGTTTATCTCCTAAGGAATAATTTTAATATTAATTTATTTGTCTAATTAATACTTATTATAATTACAATAATCCAATTCTATAACTTCAAAATCCATTCCCTATTATCTACAAACCAACTACAAAACCTCCTAAGTCCCTCCTCAATGGAAACCTTTGGATTATAATTTAAAAACTCCCTACTTTTACTTAAATCGGCGTAGGTTCTTGGGACATCCCCCTCCTGCATAGGTAAGAAGTTCTTTTTAGCAGTTTTATTTAGATACTTCTCCAATAACTCTATGAAGTACATCAATTTTACAGGTCTTGAGTTTCCTAAGTTGAATATCTCATAATTAAAATCCCTCTCAATGGAGGAAATAACTCCATCTATAACATCGGAAACATAGGTAAAATCCCTCTCCATATCTCCATAGTTATAAACATCTATGGGTTTTTCCAGAAGTATATTCTTTGCAAATTTAAAGTAAGCCATATCTGGCCTTCCCCATTCTCCATAAACAGTGAAAAACCTTAACCCTGTCATCCCTATTCCATAGAGGTTATGGTATGTATAGGCCATAAGTTCCTTGGATCTCTTTGTTGAGGCATAGAGTGAAACAGGATTATCTGTTCTATCATCTTCACTAAAGGGTATTTTTTTATTCCCTCCATAGACTGAGGAGGAAGAGGCATAAACTATCTTCTCTATGTTAAATCTCCTTGCAAATTCAAAGATGTTCATAGTGCCCAATAGGTTGGATCTCTCATAGGCCCAGGGATTTTCTAAGGAATATCTCACCCCAGGTTGGGCCCCTAAATGAACTATTAAATCAATATCCTTATCATTTAAACTTTCAATTAACTTAAGATACTCTGAAAAATCTAATTTTATAAAGGTATAATTTCTGTATTTTTTTAAAATATCATTCCTCTTTTCCTTTAATAATGGATTGTAGTAGTTATTTAGGTTATCTATGCCTATAATATTTATATCATCATAATTATCTAATATCCTTTTACACAGGTGAAAACCTATAAAACCTGCACTTCCAGTGATTAAGATGTTATTATATCTCATTTTCTCAACTTTTTTAAATATTTAATATGGTTTGGATTATTGCAATTATATATTGAATAATATATCTATAAAATTAATATTATTAATTATTTTTATTTATTATTAATTTTTATTTATTAATTATTTTTATTTTATTTATAACTTTATGTATTTATAAAATTATATATTTATAACTTTATGTATTTATTATTTTATTTATTTAAATTAATAAAATAAAAAAGTTTATATAGTAGATACTACATTACTATTTAACAGGAAGTATATTTCCGTATTATCTATAATATATAGGAATTATATTTCCCAATATAAAACCTAAGGTGATAGAATGAGTTTTGATGAAATTGCTCCAGATGCTAAAAAGGTAGCAATCTATGGAAAGGGAGGTATAGGAAAATCAACTACAACCCAGAATACTGCAGCAGCACTTGCCTACTACCTCAATAAAAAGGTTATGATACACGGGTGCGATCCAAAGGCAGATTCAACAAGAATGATACTTCACGGGAAACCACAGGAAACTGTCATGGATGTACTTAGGGAGGAGGGAGAAGAGGCAGTTACCCTTGAAAAAGTAAGAAAAATAGGATATAAGGACATACTATGTGTTGAAAGTGGAGGTCCAGAACCTGGTGTAGGTTGTGCAGGAAGGGGAGTTATTACAGCAGTTCAGATGATGAGGGACTTGGAAGGATACCCTGAAGAATTAGATAACCTATTCTTTGATGTCCTTGGGGATGTTGTATGTGGTGGTTTTGCCATGCCCCTTAGAGATGGACTTGCACAGGAAATATATATTGTTACATCAGGGGAAATGATGGCACTGTATGCGGCAAATAACATTGCAAAGGGTATCTTAAAGTATGCTGAGCAGTCTGGAGTTAGACTTGGGGGCATAATTTGCAACGCAAGAAATGTTGATGGTGAAAAGGAGTTAATGGATGAATTCTGTGATAAACTTGGAACCAAATTAATCCACTATGTACCAAGGGACAATATTGTCCAAAAAGCAGAATTCAATAAAATGACAGTTATTGAGTTTGATCCAGAATGTAATCAAGCAAAGGAGTACAGAACCTTGGCAAAAAATATTGATGAAAATGATGAACTTGTGAAACCAACTCCAATGACTATGGATGAGTTGGAGGAATTAGTTGTAAAGTATGGATTAATTGACGTATAATTATTACCTATCATTATTGCTTATAATTATTACTTATAATTATTACTTATAATTATTAATTATAGTGATTATGGAGAATAAATCATAATAAATTAATAAATCTTCTTATTTTTGTAATAGAATATAAATTTTATTTTTAATGGAATATAAATTTTAAAAAGTGGTGACAATATGAAGATGATAAAAGCAATTATTAGGCCTGATAAAGTAGATGATGTTGTAGATGCATTGGAAGGTGCAGGATATCCTGCTTTTACAAAAATAAACAGTGTAGGTAGAGGAAAGCAGGGGGGTTTAAAGGTTGGAGAGATATTCTATGAGGAGTTGCCAAAAACCATGCTGTTAATTGCCATAAATGATGATGAAGTGGATGAGGTTGTGGAATTGATAAAAACCTCTGCCAAAACAGGGAATTTTGGAGATGGTAAAATATTTATCCAGCCCATTGTAGAGGCCTACACAATTAGAACAGGAGAAAAAGGAGTTTAATGTTGGTGAGTTTATGAAAGAGATTATAGCAATAATAAAGCCAAACAAAGTTTCAAAAACTGCAAAGGCTCTTGATGCTGTGGGCTTTCCAGCAGTAACAATAGTGGAATGTTTTGGAAGGGGAAAACAGAAAGGATACTTTTCAGTAAATATGCCTGAAGTTGTAGATATTCAAAAAATAATAGAGGAAGGAGAAAAAGAGGGGAGGTTTATTAAATATATTCCAAAGAGGCTGTTTTCCATAGTTGTAGAGGATGCAGATGTTCCATTGGTTGTGGGAATAATTTTAAGGGTAAATAGGACTGGGAATTTTGGAGATGGAAAAATATTTGTTTTACCTGTAGAGGAAGCCCTTAGGATAAGAACTGGAGAAATGGGAAAGGATGCCATAGGAAATTAATAAAAGAAATTAATAATAATAATTAAAATAAAATTAATGGAATAATATAATATTAATAATAAAATTAGCATGGAATTAATGTTATTTAATAAAATAGGTGGTAATATGCCATATATTCTACTAGATTGTGATAAATTCATTCCAGAAAGGATGAAACATACCTATGTTTATGATCCCGAAGAAAATATTCTTCCAGCATGTAATATTAACACAGTTCCAGGAGATATGACTGAAAGGGGCTGTGCATTTGCTGGATCAAGGGGAGTGGTAGGGGGACCTATAAAGGATGCAATACACATGGTCCACGGGCCCATAGGCTGTGCCTACTATACCTGGGGAACAAGGAGGAGTTTATCAGATAATGAACTCCATAGAAGATATTGCTTCTGTAGTGATATGCAGGAATCAGACATAGTATATGGTGGTGAAAGAACCTTAGAAAAAGCATGTATTGAGGCAATGGAGGAGTTCCCAGAAGCAAATGGTACCTTTATATACACAACATGCCCTACGGCATTAATTGGAGACAATGTAGATGCCATAGCAAAGAATGTTGAAAAAAATACAAAAAAACCGGCCCTTGCCATTAACAGCCCTGGTTTCTGTGGCGTTTCCCAATCTAAAGGCCACCATGTTTTCAATGTAACATTCTATAAATGGTTAAAATCAAAAGTAAATGAATATCCTGAAAAATGCATGTCTGAAGAGGAAAAAACTCCCTATGATGTGGCGTTAATTGGAGAATACAATATGGATTGGGATATTAATGTAATAAAACCCTTACTTGAAAGGATTGGATGTAGATATGTATCAACATTTACAGGAAATGCCTCCTTGGATGAACTATTTAAATTAATGGATGTTAAGTTGAATATAGTGCATTGCCAAAGGTCAGCCGAGTATATTGCCCACATGATAAAGGATGGATTTGATATACCCTATACAAGGGCTACATTCTTTGGATTGTCAGATATATCTAAATCACTTTATGACGTTGCTAAAGCCTTAGATTTACCAAAAGAAAGAGTTGACCAAGTTGTAAAGGAAGAAATGGAAATTATAAAACCTAAACTTGAGTACTATAGATCAAAATTAGAGGGAAAAACCTGTATGGTATATGTAGGAGGGCCAAGAACCTGGCACTGGATAAAGGCCATGAAGGACCTTGGAGTTGACTATGTTGTAGCATGCTGTACCTTTTCCCATATAGATGATTATGAGAAGTTAAATAAAAACTTCAAAGAGATTGGTATAAAGGACGTACTTGTTATAGATGCTCCAAATGAACCTGAACTTGAAGAGGCAGTAAAAACCTACAATCCAGATTTTATGCTCGTAGGATTGAAAGAAAGGTATCTATTCAGGAAATATGGTATTCCAACAATTAATTCACACTCCTATGAAGAGGGTCCCTATGCAGGTTATAGAGGATTTGTAAACTTTGCAAGGGACATTTACAAAGCCGTATGCCACCCAATATGGGATGTATTAAAGGAGGGCGAAAATAAATTCAAAAACTATAAAGGGGATTTAAATGAGTGAAGTTAATGCAGGAGAAATTTGCTATATTAAAAAACAGAGAAAGGGCACAATTAATCCCAACAAGATATGCCAGCCAATAGGAGCAATGTGGGCAACAATTGGGGTAAAGGGTACAATTCCCTTTGTTCAAGGTTCCCAGGGATGTACTACCTATGTTAGATATGCCTTTAATAGGCACTTTAGAGAACCTGTATCCATAGCCACGGCATCCTTTCACGAACATGCTGCAGTATATGGTGGTATGAGCAACCTTGTTGATGGTTTAACTAACTTAGTGGCAAGGTATGATCCTTATTCAATATCCGTAATTACAACATGCTCCTCTGAAACCATTGGAGATGATGTAGAGGCATTTATAAGGGCTGCTAAAAAGAAGATTGCCAAGGAGTTAGGTGAGGAAAAGGCAAAACTGCCAATAATTCCAATCCACTGTCCATCCTATCAGGGGAGCCATGTTACTGGATATGACAATGCTGCAAAGGCTTTTATTAGCAATCTTGCAAAAAAGGATAATGAGAAGGAACCTGAGAAAATAAACATTATTCCAGGATTTGGGGTTAACCCTGGAGATATACTTGAGATAAAAAGAATACTTGAAATCTTTGGGTTAAAGGATAAAGAGGATTACTCAGTATTATTTGATATAAGTGAAACCCTTTATCAGCCACTTAGGGAACCCCTTGGTGAAATACCTCACTTTCCAAGGTGTGGGACTGAATTAGATGAATTTGTAGATTCTCCAAATGCAAAGGCTACCTTTGCCCTATGTAGAGATGCAGGAGGGGGAGGAGCCGAGTTACTTAGAAGGAGATACAAAGTGGATGCATACTATGGATTACCCATTGGCCTAAAAAATACTGATGACTTTTTAATAAATGTTGCAAGAGTTACAGGAAAAAGTATTCCAGATAAACTCTTGGATGAAAGGGGCAAACTCATAGATGCAATTGCTGATACCCTACATTACACGATGGACAAAAAAGTGGGTATATTTGGCGATCCAGACTTTGTAGTTGCAGTGGCAAGGTTCTGCTGTGAAGTTGGAATGAAACCTGTTGTAGTGAGTACCCAGACACCTTCAAGGACTTACAAGAAGGAGATGGAGGCCATAGCCAAGGAGCACAATGTAGGTATTGAGGTACAGTTCTCAGACCTTTGGGACTTTGAGAAATCAGTAAAGGAAAAGGAAGTGGATTTAATCATAGGACATCCAAGGGGGGGAGTGCCTATAGCCAAAGATATGGGTATTGGACTTGTTAGGATGGGCTTCCCAATATATGATAGAGTTGGATACTTCAGATGGCCTATGGTGGGATATATGGGATCACTAAGGTTCTTTGATGAAATAGTAAATACAATACTGGATACAAAGGTTCCATGGGATCAAAAACAACAATAATTATTAAAAAGGATGATATCATGTCAGATATGAAAATTAGATTAGTGAAGTTCTATGATAAAAAAGGAAAATGCGTAAATGATGGTGATGAATTTGCATATGTTACATTTCAGATAGGGAAAGAGGATAGGCCCATTGAAGGGGATGTATTTGTACAGGTAACTAACCTGGAAGGAGTTCCCATAATCGTAGCAAAATATCTTATTGAGAAGTACGGCAGTGGAGGTTATGGAAAACCAGAGTATGTAAATAGTTTAGAGGATATTAAAAAATATGGAGTTTCAGAGGGAATTGTGGAAGAAATAAGGAATATTTGTAAATCTAAGGGCATTACTTGGGTTTAATAAAAATTATGGGCTTAATGAATTGGCATTAGTTTGCTTATTATTAAGTCATTTATTGTATTATTAAATCATTTATTGCTATTAATTGTTATTAAAAATAATTTATCTATTCTATTTTTCAATTTTATTTATTTTTTTACACTCTTTATACTTATGCTCATTATATTTTTAATAAAAATAAAATTATAATTAAAAAAATAATAAAAATATAAAAATTAATGTTATAACTTAAAAAATATTGGGATTAATATGCTATACAACACAGAAGAAAATTGCAATAAAAATATACTCATTGAAAATAGGGATACTTCAAAGGCCAAGAGACAACATGATATTGATACTTCATCCTGTTGCAAATACACCCAACCTGGAAATTCCACTGAGAGACTATGTACCTTTCATGGATGTAGGGTAGTAATAGGTAACCAAATAAAAAATGTTGTGCATTTAGTACATTCTCCCATAGGTTGTGCCTACTACTCTTGGGATTACCGATCCCAATCCTATGGATATGGATTCACAACAGGTATTCAAGAAAGGGATATTATATTCGATAGCGAAGAAAAATTATATGATGCCATATTAAAGGCCTCAGAGGAATTCAATCCTGATGCAATTTTTGTATATGAAACCTGTATTCCAGGGCTAATAGGTAATGATTTACAGGGTATAACAAAAAAGGCCAGTGAGGAAATTGAAATACCTGTTATATACTTTGATTGTGCAGGTTTTAAGGGAGCCACTCAAAATGAGGGACACAAAATAGCAAATAGACAACTTTTTGAAATAATAGGTAATGGAAAGGAGGAATTCCATAGTACTCCCTATGATGTAAATGTTATAGGAGGAGGTTCCAGTGTAAAGGAGGCTAAGATTATAGAGAATATGCTATCCAAGATAGGTATTAGAGTTTTATGCTCATTTACAGATAATGCAACTATTGACAAAATAAGGGTAATGGATAGGGCAAAGATTAACATTGTACATTGTACTAAAAGTTCAATGTATTTGGCCAAAATGATGTATAAGGAATATGGAATTCCCTATATTAAGGGGAATTTCTTTGGTATTGAAAATTGCTCAATGTCCCTGAGAAATATAGGTAAGGCCCTTAACATAGATAAGGACAAAATTGAAAATTTCATAGCAGAAAACTTAGAAAGAATAAAGGAAAAATTGGAATTATATAGGGAAAACCTCAAGGGTAAAAGGGTATTTATATCCCATGGTGCTCAGAGGGTACTTAATTATATTGATCCACTTAAAAATGATCTTAATATGGATATAGCAGGGGTAGCCACATACTTTGGGAATGAGAAAAATTACAAAGAAATACTTAAAAAGATCCCAAAGGAAACTGTTGTATTGGACAATCCCAACAGTTATGAATTGGAAAGGGCCATAGTTGAAAGTAATGCAGATGTGGTCATATCAGATAATCACATAAGGTATTTAGTACATAAACTTGGAGTGCCCTTTGTATATGGAAGGGGAGGTAAAAAGAGTTATATTGGTTTTGATGGTTTTATAAATTTTGCAGATGAAGTTCATGGAGCAATTAATTCAAAGATCTGGAAACTTTTAAATAATTAATTAAAATTAAAAAAATAAATTAAAAAATAAAGAATAAAGGAAAATAAAATAAAAAAATAATTTAAATTGAATAAATAATTAAATAAATAATTAAAAAATTAATTATTAAACAAATTAGGGTGAAAATATTTCAATAGAGGTTATTAATGGGGAGGAAAGGTCATTAACCATAAATCCTCCAAAAATGAATCAATTAATGGGGGGAGTCTTAGCAGTACTTGGAATATATAGGGCCTTTCCCCTTGTTCATGGCTCCCAGGGATGTGCCAATTATGTAAAGAATACCTTAGCAAAGCATTTTAAGGAACCTGTTGAAATTGCCACCACAGGTTTTTATGAGATCTCAGCAATATATGGAGCAAGTGATATTATAGAGTCCAGTATTAAAAATATACTGGAGAATAGAAATCCTGATTTAATTATAACAATGACCACAGGATTAAGTGAAATAACTGGAGAGGATATTCAAAGGGAGTTAAAAAGAATTACTGAGAATATTCATGAAGATTATGCCTCCAATAATGGAACCTACTTTGTAGGTGTTAGCACTCCCTCTTACAAGGGTACCCATATTGATGGATACAACAATACCTTAAAGGAAATAATAAAAACTATTACTGAAAAGAATAAAAATAAGAATAAAGAATTAGGAAAGGATACCTTAAAGTCAGATAAAATAAACATAATACCTGGATTTGTCAATCCAGGGGATGTTAAAGAGATAAAGAGCATACTAAGGAAGATGAATATATATTATAGATTACTTACAGATATAACAACTTTGGATAGGCCATTGAGACTTCCCAAGGAGAGATTTCCAAAGTGTGAGGCAACAGTTAGAGATATAGAGGAATCTCCCAATTCAAAATCTACCTTATCCTTTGGAATGGAGGGTATTGATGGAGCAAAGTATCTTGAAGATCTTGGAGTACCCTCCTACAATTTAAAGTTCCCAATAGGAATTGAAAACACTGATAACTTTATAAGGACACTATCCAATATATCAGGCCAGGAAATTCCAGAATCTCTATGGGAGGATAGGGGCTATGCAATAGATGCCATAGTGGATGGAAATGATGTATTAAGGAATAAGAGGGTGGCCATATTTGGCGATCCTGATAAAGTTATTGGATTAACAAATTTTGCCTTTGAAATGGGGATGGAGGTTGTTGCAGTTTTATCCAACACTGAAACATCTTACTTCATCTCTGAAATAAAAAAAATATCAATGGAAAATAATGGAAAAATAACTCTATTTGAAGGTAGCGACCTATATCAACTCCATAATTACATAAAGAGGAGGCCTGTTGATATTATTATTGGAGATTATAGAGGAAGATATATAGCAAATGAAGAGAGAATACCTTTATTAAGGGTTGGATTCCCTATTGTTGATAGGTATGGCTACCATAGAAAACCAATATTAGGATACAATGGAGCCTTGAGAATTACTGAGGAGATTATAAACCTTTTAATAGAATCATCAGAGAATTATGAGAATTTAAGTATTCTTTAAGATTTAAAAAAAATATTAT
This sequence comes from Methanothermococcus sp. SCGC AD-155-M21, assembly GCA_019561565.1. Classification (GTDB taxonomy): domain Archaea; phylum AGJL01; class Methanococci; order Methanococcales; family Methanococcaceae; genus Methanofervidicoccus. Next base: position 7,076 of record JAHEPY010000058.1, on the reverse strand, counting down.
TTAATAAAATTTATTTTGTAAATTTATTATTTATTATTAAAATTAAAATTTAATATTATTATTAATTAAAAATTATTATGTTATTGGTTATATTTTTATAACACTACATCGGAAATTAACTTCCTTATTATTTAATTAATACAGGATATTATATTCCCAATGGGTAGAGAGATACTATGAAAAAAATATTGATAATACCCATTTCCATGTTGGTCATTATTACAGTACTCTCTGGATGTACTACCAATAGCAACATAGCAATAACAAAGTTTGAGGATTTAGGCAAAGGAGGAATAACCATAGCCATAGGAAATCCAGAGCATGTTCCTGCTGGAAAATATGCCATGGAAGTTATAAATAATTTAAGAGAATCCAATCCAGAACTTGCAGAAAAGATAGAGAATAACATAGTCTCAAAGGATGTTACTGTTAGGGCAGTCTTAGATAAGGTAATTACAAGGGAAGTAGATGCAGGATTTATTTATAAACCTGATGCAATTATGGAGAGAGATAAAGTAAAGATTATTGAAATTCCAAAGGAAATAAATGTTTTTCCTGAATACTCCATTGCAGTACTGAGGGATAGCGATAATAAAAAAGAAGGAGTGGAATTTATAAAATTTATTATTTCAAAGGAGGGACAGGAGATATTAAAAAAATACGGATATAGTGATACTGTTAGGGATCCAAAGCCCTATACTCAAAAACATCTCAATGGAAGTATAGTTGTTTATGGAGGTGCAGGAATGACAAATATGCTCAAAGAGATGGGAAAAGAATTTGAAAGGAAAACTGGATGTAGGGTAAATTTCCTATTTGCAAGTTCAGGCACTCTAACCCAGAGAATAGAAGGGGGAGCAGTAGGAGGGGAAAATGGAGCAGATGTCTTTGCTACGCCAAGTTTAAGATATATGGAGATTCTTAAAAGGGATGGATTTGTTGAGGATTATAAAATATTTGCAAAGAGTGAATTGGTGGTAGTTATCCCTAAGTGATAATATAATAATTGGTGGATTATGAATAATATGGGCACAGTACTAATAAGGGGTTTAATGGGGCTAAGTATTGGAGTATTTATACTACTGATAGTTATGCCCCTCTTGGCATTACTATACAATATAGGGTTAAATCTAAATGTTTCTATCAATTACCAAGATATATTGGGCCCTTTAATTTTAAGTATAATTACATCCCTTATATCAACCATAATCTCATTTTTTATTGGGATTCCCTTGGCCTACCTATTAACCTATAAAGAACTTCCATTTAAAGAGGTATTTGATATTATTATTAACCTTCCCTTGGTAATACCTCCCACTGTTGCAGGATACTTACTTCTAATAACCTTTGGAAAATATGGATTAATTGGATATCCATTAAATCTCTTAGGGATAACCATAATGTTTAGTACCTTTGCAATTATTCTTGCCCAAACCTTTGTGGCACTTCCCTTTATGGTAAGAAGCGTTAAAACCTCATTTCAGGATATACCTCCCTCACTAATTGATGCCTCAAAGACCCTTGGAGCAGGGGAGTATGAGATATTTAAAGAAATAATTCTGCCTCTATCAAAACCTGGAATTATATCTGGAATAATACTTACCTATGCCAGGGCAATAGGGGAATTTGGAGCCACTATGATGGTTAGCGGCCTTTTGAGTACCTTGCCTATAGCCATATTTAACAATGCCCAAAGTGGAAATAGAGAGGTTGCAAATATTCTCTCCCTAATTCTTATATTAATATCCTTTGGAATTTTAGCACTATTTAAAAGAATAGGTCATGGAAAATTAAAAAAGAATTAAGTATTTTTAAGGAGAGGTAAAATGATTGTATTGGATAACATATCAAAGGAATTTAATAGGCAGATGGTTTTAAATGGAATAAATTTAAGTGTAAGAGATAGGGAAATAATGGTACTATTGGGACCAAGTGGTTGTGGAAAGACTACCCTTTTAAAGATCATTGCAGGATTGATAAAGCAGGATAGAGGAAGTATATTAATAAATGATGAGTCAATGGATAACTACCCTCCACAGGAAAGAAACATAGGGTTTGTTTTTCAGGAGTATGCTCTATTCCCTCACAAAAACGTATATGAGAATATAGCCTTTGGATTGAAAATAAGAAAATTACAGGAATCTGAAATTAAAAGTAGGGTAAATGAAATAATGGAGATACTTGAAATCCAACATATAAGGAATAAAAGAATATCCCAAATAAGTGGAGGGCAGAAACAGAGGGTTGCCTTGGCAAGGGCTCTAGTAATAGATCCATGTGTTTTATTGATGGATGAACCATTGAGTGCCTTAGATCCTGTTTTAAGGGAGAGATTAAGGGAGGAATTAAGGGAGATTTTAAAGAAGTTGGGGGTTACAGGCCTATATGTAACCCATGATTTAACAGAGGCCATGTTGTTAGGGGATGGTGTTGCAGTAATGAATAAGGGAGTCCTACAACAGGTTGGAAAACCAGATGAGATATTTTACCATCCAAAAAATGAGTTTGTTGCAAAATTTGTTGGAGTAAAAAATATTTTAAAGGGTACCTTATTAAACTTAGAAAAAGACAATGCAATAATAGAAATAAATAACAATAATTTAAAATTCAATATAAAGGTTAAAAAATATCCCATATTTGAAAGGGTAAGGGAAATATCATTATGTATCCATCCTGAGGATGTTATGTTGGAGAATATTAAAAACATGGAAGAAATATTTAAAAAATATCCAAGGGATTATAATATAATAAGAGGGAAGGTTATTGATATAATTCCCAATGGCTCTTTATTAAAGGTTACTGTAGATATTGGTCCTTTGGATCTATACTCCATTACCACAAGGAATTTATTGGATTATGAGATAGGAGATGAAGTAATAGTTCTATTCTCTAAGGAGGCTTCCCATCCTCTCTGTGGTAAAAAATGTGGGTCGAATAAAAAAAGATCCTGTAAATGTAGGATTTAAATAATAAATAAAAAAAATATAAATAATTAAAAAATAAAAAACAAAAAAGTTTTAAAAAATAAATAATAATAAAAAAATAAAAAATAGAAAATAAAGAATATAAATATCATAAATGAGGGCCAAAATGCCTACAATAACAGTTAAAAAAGACATTGAGAACATTAAAAGGAAATTAATAGAAAAAAACACTGAAACTCTAATGGTTATTGGTTGTGGAATATGTGCAAGGATTAGTAAAACAGGGGGCCCCAAAGAAACAGAGGAGATGAAGGATATATTAATTAAAAATGGGTTTAAAATATTAAAAAATAACAAATTACCTGATATTATAGAAGAGGGATTATGTAATTACAGTGCAGTTAAAAAATTAGCAGAGGATATTGATGATAACTCTTTTGATTCAATAATTGTTCTTGGATGTGGAGCAGGTTTGAAATGTATTGCAGATAATTTTAAAAATAAAAAAATAATCACTGGGCTGGATACTGTGGGAGTAGGAGTAAAGGGCAGATTAACATGTGTTGCCTGTGGAGATTGCAATTTTGATAATGGATGTAAAGGATTAAAAAATACATGAGAAAATAATTATTTAAAGAATCTCCTATTTAAATTAATTCCTTCCAACTCCAAAGTACTTAAATCCTAAATCCTTTATTTTATCCTTATCTAATATATTTCTACCATCAAATACTACCTTGTTCCTTACTAAATTACCTATTTTATTCCAATCCTCCTCATTTAAATTAGAATATTCCGTGGTTATTATAATTCCATCTACATTTTCCACAGTTTTATATATGTCTTCAAATAGGTATAGGTTATACCCATAAAATGCCTTGGACTTATCAAATTTATATCTATTTATAGCATTTTCCCTGGCCTTTTCCACGTAATCAAAACATTTAACTATGGCTCCTTCCTTCAACAATAACTCTATTAATTTTATACCTCTACTCTCCCTTAAATCATCAGTGTTAGGTTTAAATGCCAATCCTAATATGGCAAAGGTTTTTCCATTTAAATTATTGTAATATTTTTTTATTTTATTTAAAAACCAATATATCTGTTCCTCATTTACCTTATCTGTGGCCCTTATTAACTTTGGTTCAATGTTGTTGTTCTCAAACTGTTTTATCAATGCCTTAACATCCTTTGGGAAGCAACTTCCTCCATACCCAATACCTGAATTTAGAAACTTATTGCCTATTCTTTCATCAAATCCCATGGCCTTACCTATGGTTTTAATATCTCCTCCAACAACATCAGCCAACTTTGAAAGTTCATTTATAAAGGATATCTTTGTTGCCAAAAATGAATTTGCAGCATACTTTATCAATTCGGCACTTTCCCAATCTGTAATTATAAATGGGACATTTTTATCTAAGAAGTAATTATATACTTCCTTCATAATCTCTATGGGACGAGGATTATCTAAATCCTCAAATCCCAGTACTATTCTATCAGGGTTTAAAAAATCTTTAAGGGCCAATCCCTCTCTTAAAAATTCTGGGTTTGAAACTACATCAACATTGTAGTCCCTTAACATTTCCTTAATTTTTCTATTTGTACCTATTGGAACTGTGGATTTTACAACAATTACCTTGTAATTTCCATCCAATTTTTCCCTGATGGACTCTGTGGCAGAGTATATAAATCTTAAATCTGCATTTCCCTCCTCATCCTGAGGAGTCCCAACACATAAAAATATTACATCTGAATCCTTTATTTCATCATAGGATGTTGTAAATTTTAAATTTTTACCAACATGCTTTTTTAGAAGTTCCTCTACGCCCTCTTCGTATAAAGGACATTCTCCTTTGTTTAATTGTTTTACCTTACTCTCGTCTATATCAATACCTACAACATTGTAGCCAAATTCAGATAACCCTACACTCTGTATTAAACCAACATATCCTGTTCCAATTACAGATATTTTCAAAGTATCACCAATTGTTTTTATGGTATTTATATTCAAGTGAATAACATCAACTTATCTCCTAAAAACTTTAAAAAAATATTATGGGTTTTATTAACCTTTTATTTCTGATCTTTCTATCCTTCTTATTCTATAAATGTTTCATACTTTATAAATTCCTTTTCTTTCTATTCATTTTTATTCTTATGTAATAATTTTTTTAGAAATAAATTTTAATATTAATTTTATATATTTATTAATTCCATATTTTTTTATATTATTTTTATTATAATTATATTTTTAAATTTTTTTAATTATTTTATTTTTTATTGCAATGTTTTACAATTTAAAAAATTTTTAAATAATATTATTTTTTTATTTTTTAAATAGCTCCTTCATCCAATTTACAGTTCTTTTAATCCCTTCCCTTAAGGTAATAGTTGGGTTCCATTGAAGTTTCATAGCCTTATCTATGCTCATCACCATTCTATTTATTTCCCCCTCTCTTGGGGTGGAGTATATTGGTTTTTCCTTGAAGTTTAGGGTATTTGCTATTATATCATAGAGTTCATTGATTGTGGTTTCCATTCCTGTGCCAATATTTACAATTTCATTTTTCCATCTTAAAGCCATCAAAGTTCCCTTTGCAACATCCCCCGCATACACAAAATCCCTTGTTTGTTTCCCATCTCCATATATTGCAGGTGCCTTATTGCTTAACATACTATCAATAAATATACTAATTACTCCAGCCTCTCCCTTAGGGTCCTGCCTCTCTCCATAAACATTTGAATACCTTAAAATGGTATAATCAATTCCATATATTTCATTGTATAATTTAATATATCTCTCACCACAGTACTTGCTCATTCCATAGGGGCTCATAGGTTCCTTTGGATGATCCTCATCCACAGGAAGATACTTTGGATTTCCATAAACTGCCGCAGAGGAGGCAAAAACTATCTTTTCAACATCATATTTTCTCATACTTTCCAATATATTTAAAGTTCCCAAGATATTTACATCTCCATCATATATTGGCCTTTCTAATGAGGTTCTGACATTTATTTGGGCACCTAAATGAATAATGGCATCAATATCTTTAAAATTTAAATTTTTATCACGTATATCTGACTTTATAAATTTAACTTTTTTATTTTTTAAATTTTCCAAGTTTCCCGTGATTAAATTATCTAAAACAGTGATATTATAATTATTTTCCAAGGAGGCATCAACAACATGACTACCTATAAATCCAGCACCTCCTGTAATAAGTAACCTCACCTTTTCACCAATATTAATGTTATGAATATTAAAAAATATATGTGTAAATAAATATCTGTAAAGAATATATGGGATATTATTTTATATTCTTTTATTTATTCTTTTATTTTATATTCTTTTTTATATTACATTATTTATTATTCATTTTTTTTATATTTTATTTTATTTATTTTTTAATTATTTTAATCTTTATTATTTTTATTTTAATAATCCTATAATACCCTAATCCAACTTATATCTTAAAATAGCAGCAATGCCCTTAAATGCTTTATAAATTTGGCTACCTTCCTCTGTATCTGTAGATACTATTTTTAACTCTGTTCCAGATTCCTCACATAATCTGGCAAAGTACTCTATAATATCCTCTTTATTATCTATGTACAACATACCCTCACATTCTGGACAGGCCTTTGTCTTTAAATTTTCTTCGAATTTTAAAAGTTCATCGTTTTTTATGTTCATCTCCTGGGTAAATTCACAATTATTACACCTTAGGGTTATTCTTGACATATTTATATTATCTGTAATAATTAAAGTATCCACTGCTCCCATCTGAAGATACTTCATTACCTCCTTTTCACCATGAGTTAAAGAAAATTATAATAGATACCTTTGATCTGTGCTATACTGAAGAATTTGGAGTAAGGGAACTTTTGGACAAGGCCTCAGATCTATTAAGGGATTTAGATATGATGAAGGAAAAGGAAGTTATCCAAAGGTTTTTTAAAGAACTTACAAAGGAAGATGGAGGCCTTGCAGCATATGGTGAAAAGGAGGTAATGAAGTATCTTCAGATGGGAGCAGTGGATACTTTAATTATTACAGATAATATAAATATGTCAAGAATAACCCTAAGGTGTAATAATTGTGAATTTACCCAGGAGATGAACATAAAAAACGATGAACTTTTA
>JAHEPY010000057.1 GCA_019561565.1 Methanothermococcus sp. SCGC AD-155-M21 | reverse complement strand
TTCATAAAGAGTTTTTTCATACTTCTTTCAATAGCACCATCTGCTGCTCTACTCCCAATTATAGTTTTGAGTTCATTTACAAGTGCTTGAGGGGCTACAAGTGTTGTTGGATTTATCTTAGCATTTTTAGATTTTTCCAATAATTTATTATTTAGATCACTTAAAATATCCAAGGCCGCCTTTAATTCTTTCTGTTCCTCCATTAGATGCATGGAGGAGGCACTATTAACCAATAGTTCCACATCAATAGCTTTCAAAAGGCCTTCAACACCTGAAGTTTCCACAATTGAAGACATAGTTTGAAGGGTCATAACTATCTGCTGCTCCATCATTTTTTTAGGTGCTCCTATAACTTTCCTACCAATGGTATAATAGTCTAAAACACCTGCTAATGCCACAGCAGTTACAAGGGATCCCATATCTGAAACAGTAGGTACCACATCAATAGGAACTACATAGGCCTTCTTATTAACACTCTCTACTAATTCAATACATTTTTTCATTTGTTCCTCGGTAATATATTCCTTTCCATCGAGGGCAGTGCCCCCTATAATATAGTGATCATGTTGAGGAGTACCAGGCACTGCAGCAGGGTGCATTGAGGAAAGGCCCACATCTTCCCTCCCTCTAAGTTCGTATTTAAGACAAGAGTACATGGCACTAGGGGAGGCAGTGCAGGTGGTTAAAATAGCCCCATCCTTTGGAAGATGTGTAATTATATTTTCAGCAATGTTTGCAGTGGGACATCCAAAGGGTGTAAAGAGTATATGCAACTCCCCATGCTTTGCAGATTCCATGTCGTTGTTGGTAACTTTAACTCCTGAACTCTCAACTTTTTCCCACATTTCGTCAGTTAATTTATTCCTATCTGGTTCTGAAAGTATAACATCATGTCCTGCCTCGGCAAATTCCATTGCCATTCTACTTCCACCGTAGGGTGGTTCCCCTCCAAAGAGTTCTGGGATTTTAAGTTTATTAATATATAAGTTCTGATTCCCCGCCCCATATACTGAAACCTTCATATTTTCACCTTAAATGCCTGATAATGGTTTTATAATACTTAAATTATATGTAATTATATACCCCTATTAGTATTTAATGGTTACTATTAGAACTATTAATGGTAACCATCTATTTCTTTTATAAATTCCAAAAAACTTTTAATTAAAAAAGTATTATTTTAATTATAATTTAGTCCTAAAAAAATTATTTATACTAAA
>JAHEPY010000056.1 GCA_019561565.1 Methanothermococcus sp. SCGC AD-155-M21 | reverse complement strand
CAATGAAAAGAAAAAATATGATAAAGAGTGATGAGGAACGGGGGTACCATGGATTTCTTTCTAAATTAAGAAAGAAAATTGAAACACTTTTCTCAGTTGTAGATAACCTTGGACTGAGATTTATAAGGGCTGTAAGTAGAAGAGGCCTGGCAGTTAAGATTATTCTTAGTCTGTTAGCTTTTAATTTTTATCGGTTAAGGAGTGATGGGAACTAGGGTTATAAAATAATTATAAAAAATAAAGAAAAATTAAAATAAAATAAAAATAGAATAAATAATTAAATAAAAAAATATAATAAATATAATAAAAAATAGATTTAATATTATTTAAAATATTTTATAAAATATTAGGGGGAATATTTTGCAAAAACAGAGATTTTGTTTAGATACTACGGCTATCACTGATAGTGAAGTTAGAAAGGCCCTAAATGTCTCCACAATAACTGAATCAAGTGAAAAAATACTTGATTTAATTGCAAAATCAAGGGTTCATTTGGGTATATCCTGCCATATACCTTATCCCAATGTATATGATGAATTAATTGGATTTTTAAAAAGAGAGGGATGTCCAGAGGAGATTATTATTAAGGTAGATACTTGGTTAGTAAAAAAAACCCCTAATAGATATGAAATAAAACTACCTGCAGAAATATTTTATGAATATATAGGGGATTTAAGGGAAAGGATCAATAAAGGTATGAGATTAAGTGAAAATGCCATATATGAAACTGCAAATGAAATACATGCCCTTACAACAGAGAATAATTTAAAGAACAATAAAAGGGAATTAATAAACTCTGTACTTTCAAAAACAGTGAATACTTTTAGAAACAAGTATAGGAGCGCCCTTAGAACTGGAACTCTCGACAGTGCTCCAGACTTAGATGTATTATTACTTGCAAAGGAGTTGGATGCTGCAGTGGTAGCCAGTGATGAGGGTATTGAAAAATGGGCTCAACGCCTTGGATTGAGATTTGTTAAATCCAAGGACTTTCCATTTATTTTAAAGGAGTATCTGTCCCTTTGTAAGGATAACAGGGAATAAAAAATTATAAAAAATTAATAAGTATTTAAAAAATTAATTAAAAATAGATAAGTTAAAAATAATTTAATAAAAAATAAATAAATTAAATCTATTAATTTTTTATTGGGGTTTTTCTATTAATTTATTTTTGCATAATATTCTTCCATCTGATGCATGGGGTTTTCTACTTACTGCATCCTGGGATTTTTCCATTTCCCTTGCTTCATCCACTAATTTTGCAGCATATCTTATCATTTCATGGGCTGATGCCACTACTGGAATATATTTCTCCATTTCCTTTACCATAAAACATCCTTTAACATTTATATCCCCAACCATTTCTGCAATCTTAAAGGCTGCCATAGCCTTTGCCTTTGCATATGGGTTGTTATATTCCATAGCCTCTAAAGCCTTTGTTTCATTTATAACTATATTTGGTAATTGAACTTCCTTACCTTCCTTTAGGGCATCAATAATACTATCTATTGCATTCTGTACAACCCTTAGGGCTCCTGTCCCAGCAAGAACCTTTAAAACATCTGAATTAAACAGGGCCATTTCAGTGGGATCTAAGAACTCCCTCCTTGCTCCAATCATTGGATCACATTTTATTATTATGTACCCAAGACCCTCCTTGGCAATTTCATCCTTTACCCTTAATCCTGGAGCATCTCCTATAATAACTCCAGGAATATCACAATTACCTAATAATTCCCTGGCTTTTTTTGGACCTGGTGCAGCAGGGTTTGGTCCAATGTATATTATTAAATCAGGTTTTATATCCTCAATCATTTTTTTAGTAACTTCCTCTACCTGCTCTACTCCCATTTTAGCCCCACTTCCTAATACTCTAACATCAATATCCTTTCTATCGGCCCTTTCATCCAAGATTAAATCAATTAGTGGAGAGGTTCCTATATTTCCACAGTTAATAATTCCTATTTTTACCACCATAGTTTCACCAAATAATATTTTATTTAATTTATTTTAATTATATTTTAATAGTTATTAATAATTACTTCAATAATATAACTTTAAATTATATTATATAATATTTACTATTTTAATACTGATCAATAATCTTAATCTTTAATATTAATTTATTTAATGGTAATAATTTCTCCATTTTTACTGCACATTTATAAATATGATATGGGGGAATATATTATTTAAAATTATTAAATATTTAAAAATTAAAAAAATTCTAAAAATAAATTAATTGGGGGATAATATGAAAAAAATAAACAAAACAAAGATATTAATAACCATGGGGCCTTCCTTAGAAAAAAATCTTAAAAAAGTAATTAATCTTATAGATGGGGTTAGATTCAACATGTCCCATGCAAGTACTAAAGATATTGAAAGGCATATTGATATTTTGGAAAAAAATAAGATTGCCAAGTTGATGGATTTAAAGGGAAATAAAATAAGAATAATAAAATCCAATATAAATAACATTAAAGGGGGAGATGAGATAATTATAGGCAAGGATATAATATTATCCTATAATCCTTCAGAGGATGTTGAAGAAGATAATTTTATTCTTATAAATGATGGAAAAATAAAATTAAAAATTAAAAAAATAAATAATGAATTAATATATACCGATGTATTGGTAGGGGGAGAGGTAAAAAATGAGATGGGGGTAAATTTTCCAGATACCTATTTAAAGGCACCAATACTCTCCGATGCTGATATTGACAATATAAAATTTGCCATTGAGAAGGATTTTGAATATATTGCACTATCCTTTGTTAGAAATAAAGAGGATGTTATCAATTTAAGAGAGATTATAAAGGAAAACAACGGAGATATTTCCATAGTTGCCAAGATAGAAACTAAGGAGGGGTTAAATAATATAGAGGAAATAGTTCAGTATTCAGATGGCGTTATGGTAGCAAGGGGAGATCTTGGGGTGGAGATTCCCATCGAGTACATACCCATTGAGCAGAAAAAAATAATAAGTACTGGGAATAAATGGGGAAAATTAACAATAACTGCTACACAGATGCTTGATTCCATGATAAATAATCCATATCCTACAAGGGCCGAAATAACAGACATTGCAAATGCCATATTCGATGGGACAGATTGTTTAATGTTGTCCAATGAAACCACAATAGGAAAGTACCCTGTGGAAGCAGTAAAAGTTATGAATAGAGTTGCAAGAATCTCAGAGTACAATATGGATAAATTTGCCACTGAGGTTCAATTGGAGGGATCCTCCATATCTATAGGCATAGCCCATGCAGCATATACTCTCTATAATAAATTAAACCCAAAAATAATAATAACTCCAACATGGTCAGGAAATAGTGCCATTTTAATATCCAAATTTAGGCCAAAGGTTCCCATAATAGCCATATCTCCAAATATTAGAACATTTAAAAAATTGAGACTATTTTGGGGCATAGTGCCCCATCTTACTGAGGTTGTGGATAGCATAGATGAAATATTGGAAATATCTAAAAATGTAGCCGAAGAATTTATTGATGAAGGCATATACATTACAACCTTAGGGCATCCCCCTGGTGAAAACAAAACTAACGTAATTAAAGTTGATACTGTTAAAGGCAAAGAATAAATAATTTACTGTAAATAAATATTACATTTAAATTGCCTATTTTATATTTTAAATTTTTTTTAAATTCTTTATTGATTTATTTTTATAATAATAAATTTATGTTTATTTTATTTATATACTGTTATATTTAAATTTTATTTTAAGAAATTCTATTACTATTTTATTATAAAAAATCGTAAAATTTATATATTATTATAAAAAACTTTAAATATTGACTATTAGAGGTGATACCATTAAAAAATTAATTACTTTGTCCATGATAGGAGTTGTTATTCTTGGAGTGGTCATGCTATCTGGATGTATAGATGGAAGTAATAGCACCAATTCCGAAACTGCAACTCCAGCGGTAAAACTTATAAATTGTAAGGGACAGGGTTCAATGCCCCAACTCTTAAGTACTGGAGAACTTGATGCTGTAATAGCATGGCAACCAAAGCCTGCTGAATTGGAGAATAACAATATTGGAAAGATAGTTACCTACAGTGAGGATCTTCCTCCAAAGGGAATGTGGGAAAACCACCCCTGCTGTGTTATGGTAATTTCAGATGATGCCCTTGAAAATAAAAATTATGCTTCTAAAGAATTTTTAAAATTAATAATATTAGCAACAGAGGAAATAAATAGAAACAAAACCTTGGCAGTAGATGCAAGTGCCCATTGGTTGGGAGTGGAGAAGGATATAGAGGAGAAATCCATACCCTATATTAAATACTCTGCAGATCCTAAACTTGTAGAAGATGGAGTATTGGACTTTGTAATGGTTATGAACTCCCAAAATGCTCTCGTTAATAAATTAAATACCACAGATAAAGAAAAGATATTAAATACTCTCTTTGACTTTAAGACATATAATGAAGTAATTAATAACTTAAATAGTAAAAATTCAGTGAATGCCCCCTCAGAAATCCCAACATTAAAGATAGCATACCTGCCAACAGATCATCATGCTACACTATTTGTTGCAGCAACCAATCCAGAGTTATTTAAAAATAAGTATGGATTATACCTTAAAGAGATAGAACCTAAGAAGAAGTACGAGTTATATGAACAAGGTAGGAAAATAGCAGATATTGAATTAGTATTGGTTTCTGAAGGAGGAGCAAAGATAATGACTCTAATGGCCCAGAATCAAATAGATGTAGGGTTCAACGGAGTACCTCCAGCAGTATTCTCTATTGATAAAGGCACTAAAGGAAAGATAGTATGCGCCCTTAACAATGAAGGATCTGCTGTTGTTGTAAGAAAGGACATCCCTGTAAACAACTGGGATGAGTTTATAACTTGGATAAAAGAACAACAAAAGGAAGGAAAAGTAGTAAAAATAGGCCATCCATTACCTGTGTCTATACAGTATGTAATGATAAAAAGTGCCCTTGGATCAGAAAATATTACCTATGCTGAATAAAATTAAATTATTTTTTTAATTTTTTTTAACTATTATTTATTTCAAGCACTTAGATAGTATTCTTATTATATCCCCATCGGATACAATCCCAATCAATCTATTATTATCATCTACTACAGGTAATTGATTGATAATCTCTCCCTTAGGTCCATACTTATCCATCTTTTTTATGGCATTAATTATAGGCTCATCTGGTCCTATGGTAATTACATCCCTTGTCATAACATCGCTAATTTTTGTATCAAGAGTATATCTATCCTCTATTAAATTATGGCCTATATCTGTGGTGGTAACTATTCCAACAATCTCTTTATCCTCATCGACTACGGGCAAACAACTTATTTTATGTTTTAAAAGTATCTCAAAGGCTTTAATTACTCCCTCTTTTGGATTAACATATACAACATTGGTTGTCATAATATCCTTTATAAACACATTATTTAGACAGTTATCCATAATATCCCCTAATCTTAAATTTTTTTAATTTATATGAGATTATTAGGGGGAAAGGTATTTATTTAATATATATTTAAATCCAATAAAAAAGTATATATATTAGAATAAATACACATAATTAATAAAACCATATATTTAATTTTATGGATTATATTTAATTTAAAGAATATATTCTATCCCTAATTTCAAATAAATAAAAAAATTAAATAAATAATTATTAAAAAAAATATAAAATAAATTACAATAGATAAAAGGATATAATTTTTTAAGTTTTATCCATTATACTTTAATTTTTTTATTGTTTAACTATTAATTTTTCATTATTTTTCTCTTTTTCTTCCTTTTCATTATTCTTTTCTATCTCAATATTGCTAACTTCATTTAACTGTTTATTTTTAGCAGTTTCTTTGATAGGTTCTTCTTCTGTTATGGTTCTAAAACTTATGCCAAACTCCCCACTTAATTCCAAAGAACCTATATTAAATTTTGATAGTTTAAGAGTTTTATTTAAATTTACTCTTATAATTAACTCCTTATCACATAAGGTATCTATTAATTGTCCAATTTCATTCTCCATATTATCACTTTATTATATTTTTATCAGTTTATGTAATTTTTTAAATGTATTTTTTTAATTGTTGTAAAAATAATTTAAAATAAATATTTAAATAAATAATATTTAAAAATAATATAATATATACATTATTGTTCTTACTATATATTTATATCTTTTTATTTATTTATGTCCTTTGCAATGTTTTTATTTTTTTATTCCTTGGGTTTTATAAGTTATAATAATTATTTTAATAATATTAATATAGAACTTGGTGAGATGATGGCAAAGTTTATAATGGTGGTGGGCACCTCTTCAAATAGTGGAAAAACTGTAATGGTTTCAGGGTTATGTAGAATACTTGCAAATAAGGGATATAGGGTTGCTCCATTTAAATCCCAGAATATGAGTTTAAATTCAAGGGTTGCCAAGGAAGAAGGGGAAATAGCAGTTGCCCAATACACTCAAAGTTTAGCGGCAAAAATAGAGCCTTCCATTCATTTTAATCCTATACTATTAAAACCAAAGGGAAATTTTATATCTCAGGTTATAGTTCATGGAAAACCCTATAGGGATATGGATTATAATGAATATAGGAAAAATAAGGATTATTTTTTAGAAAAAATAAAGGAGAGTATTGATTATTTGGATAAAAATTACGATTATGTTATTATGGAGGGGGCAGGAAGTTGTTGTGAAATTAACCTATTGGAGGAGGATATTGCCAATTTAAAAATTGCAGAAATTACCAATGGGGATGCTATATTGGTATCGGATATAGATAGGGGAGGGGTTTTTGCATCCCTATATGGTACCATGTGCCTATTGCCCAATAAATGGAGAAAACTTATAAAGGGATTTGTTATAAATAAATTTAGAGGAAATCCTGATTTATTAAAAAAAGGATTTGAAAAAATTGAGGAACTTACAGGGGTTCCTGTTTTAGGAGTTATTCCCTATACTGAGGATTTAGTGTTTCCTGAAGAGGACAGTCAAAGTATTCAAAGTAGAAGGGTTTTTGGGAATATAAAAAGTCCCATTGAGGTAAATGTAATAAAACTATCAAAGATTGCAAATTTTACAGATATTGATGCCCTATCCAATGATGTCCTTATAAGATTTATAGATTTTGAGGATGAAATCACTGGGGATATTTTAATAATCCCAGGTACAAGATGCTCTACCCTTGAGATGAGTTTAATGAAAGATTATGGAATGGATAAAAAAATTAAGGAATACATAGAAAAGGGAGGCATAGTACTTGGAATATGTGGGGGGTATCAATTACTTGGCAAAAGATTGGTGGATGATGATTATACAGAGGGAGATGTGGGTACCATTGAGGGACTTGGGATATTAAATATTGAAACATTCTTTGGGAATAAAAAGGCCATAAAAAAATCAGAAGGCATTTTAGAAATAGATGGGAAAAAATTCAAGATATCTGGATATGAACTTCATGAGGGTATTAGTTTATCCTCAGAAAAACCACTTATAAAATTAATAAAGGGTTTTGGAAATTGTGGAGATGGATTAGATGGGGCCATAAGGATATTGGATGGGGATAAAAGAAATAAAACATATATAATTGGTACCTACTTCCATGGGATACTTGATAACTATCAATTTAGAAATTATTTAATTAATATAGTTAGAAAGAGAAAAAACCTTGAATTAATAAGAGAGGATAATTATAAAAATACCTTTGAACATAATATGGATAAATTAGCAAAAATTATAGAAGATAATTTAAATTTAAAGAAAATTTTAGATATTTAATAATACAATAATTTAAAATTTTTAATAGTCTTTATAATTATCTTTATAATCTTTAATATATTTTTTATACCTTATTTATTATCTTATTATTTTTTATTTTTATATATTAAATGCTTAATTCCAGAATTTGGAGGAGAAAGACCACCTAAACTAACAAAAGAGCAGAAGGAGAAACTTAAGAAGATTCTAAAAGAAAAAGATTCATGGACAACGAAAGAAGTAAAAAAGTTAATTAAGGGAGAATTTGGAGTGAAGTACTCAGCATTCTATGTAAGAAGGATTCTAAAATCATTTGCATGAAATAGACTAAACCCTATAGGGGGACTACAGGAAATAGATAATGCTAAGAGATTTTAAAAAAAATTAGATAAATTGAAAATAATGGGATAATAATTATTCATTAATGAGATGGCAGTTAATGGGAATGTAAATTAAAGTTAAGGATTCTACTCCTTAAGGAGAGAGTGATAGAGTTCCTTTCTCGGAAGATAAGGGAGGTTAGTCCTGGGAAAAGAATTTATTATCTTATAACATTTGAAAGGAGTATTTTAAAGTTTTATGAGATAAGTTTAAAGTGTTATATGCTTGACTATAGTATAAAAATTAATATAAACAATAGAATCCATAATATGATGCAGCAAAAATAATAAAATATAATAAAATCATAAGGTGATATTGTGGAGATAAATGAAAGGGAAAGAAAAATAAAAAAATTACTACATACCTTAAAGCATACTGAAGAACACTTTGAGGAACTTATAACCTCCATTGAGGAAAATGGATTAAATGCTGAGTCATATATAAAAATATACAATATATTAAAGGATGAAAATAATAAATTAAAGGAAAAATTAACTAATAAAAATTAATAATAAATATTTTTATCTATCATATTAATATCCAATGCCATTTTAATTTCCCTTGCTATTCTCTGGCCCATACTAAGGGGTTCTCCATGGTATAGATAGGAGTAGGGACTACCATTCATAAAGGAGTTAGTTCCTCCATCTATTCTTGCACTCATTTCAAATACTACCAACTCTAAATTCTCATTGCATAGAGTCTGAAGACAGAAGGGACCTATCATTCCAGGAGGGATAATTTCACTGGCCTTTGCTGCCAATCCATCTCCCATTTCAAAAACCTTTGGGAGAAGACTTTCCCTTATAACCACTGGAAAATTACCTGTAATTACATAGGAGGGATCCACATTAAGTCCCAATTGATCCTTTGCTGGTACCCTAACAAGTCCATCAATATTACTTTCATATCTACGATCTATTCCCATTAATTCCACAGTATCCTTTAATGGAGAATAAAAATAATGTATGCAATAATTTGCCCCTACAACATATTCCTCTATATGGGCATTACTAACATCCTCTTTTGATAATATACTCCTATCCTTAAAAATCTCTATTTTTTTCCAAAATTCCTCAGTTGTGGAACATGGGAAATAGCCTTTTCCACCCCTTGCCCCTGGGAATTTAACAATCACTGGTCCATCAATCTCTTCAGGACTATTGTATTTTTTGGGAACTCTTAAACCACTTTCCCTTAAAAGTTTTCCCTCCAAATCCCTTTCAGATTCCCATCTTAATATTTTTCTATTCCCAAACATTGGTACTTTAAAATCCCTTTCTACCTTATCCAATCCACAATAAGCAATAAAAGAGCCATGGGGTATTACTATGGCATTCATTTCCCTTAATTGCTCCTGTATTTCATTCTTAGATATATCTGAAAAGTTATCCACATATAGGTATTTATCTGCCACATTGAATCTCTTATAGGGCACATCCCTGTCCCCTGTGGTAATAACTCCTGTTGAAAATCCCTCCAACTTTGCCCCCTTTAATATATGCAGGGAAGTATGGCTTCCCAATGTAACAATTGTTATTTCATCCCTGTTGTAATTATGGAATATCTCTAAAATTTCTTCCTTAGGAATCATACTCATATTTTTTCACCCTTTTTAAAATTTATTTTTAAATTTAATAAATTTTTTTATGCTTTTTTATATTTTATTTTTAATTTTATATTATATTTCCTTAATATTTTTTATTAATAATTTAAATTTTATTAACTATCACTATTATTATTGCTCGCTATTACCAATATTATTATTTATTATTAATTACTATTAATTATTATCATCATCATTTTTAATATACACAGTTTGAGTTGGAAATGCCATTTCTATACTCTCCCTTTCAAATTCCTCTTTAATTTTAAGATTTATCTCATCTATGGTATTTAAATAGTAATCAAATCCAAAATTTCTAATAAAATACTCTACCCTAATATCCAAAGAAAAACTACCAAATTTATTAAATGTAACCCTAACTGGAGGCAATGTACTATGGTGGTTATCTATTATATTTTTAATAATTTCTTTGGCTTTATTTAACTTTTCCACAGATGTATCATAGGTTAATCCCACATCTATCAAAACTCTTCTCTTTCTCATCTCAGAAAGATTTTCAATATTTGCACTTAAAAGATTGGCATTTGGGACAATTATTAAACTATCGCCAAAGGTTCTTATTTTGGTACTTCTTATACCTATATCCTCAACTATTCCCTCTCCACCATCAAACTTAATCCAATCATTTATTTTAAAGGGCTTATCTAAAAATATTAAAATGCCTGCAATAAAGTTTTTAACAGTATCCTGGGCTGCAAGTGCAACAGCCAAACCACCAATACCCAATCCTGCTAAAAGTGCAGTTATATTGTATCCAATGGTATTAAGTGCAGTTAATATTCCTAATATTACAATAAGTATTTTTAACAATTTTCTCAAGGGGGATATTAATTGGTCATCAAATTTAGTTTCTGATTTTTCTACAATAGGTACTACGTAATGCTCTATTGTATCATCCAAAAAATTAAGTGCAAACCAAGTACCACATAATATAATAATAACTTTAATGGCCTCATCCAATATGATATCAATATTATATGGAAGAATTAAAAATTTCAATCCAAAATAAATAAATCCAGCAAGTATTAGTATCATACCTGGAAATTGTGCGGCATCTAAAAATATATCATCGAACTTAGTTTTTGAGTTTTTTATCCATTTTTTTACATGATTCTTGATAATATATCTATATATCTTTGTTAGAATAATACCTACAAAAACATACAATAAAAACATAATATAATTATACAGTGTATTTCCAAAATAAGTTATACTTAATAATTCTAAAATACTCATAATTTCCCTTGTTTTGATTGTAATGTAATAAAATATAATAAATAAATATAAATAAATAAATGTTTTTATTAAATAAATTCTTAATAAATCAAATTATTTCACAATATATTAAGCAATAATAGCTTCCTATAAGACTCTACTGACTTCCTAATTGGAGATAATATATCAATAATCCCATTTGAAACAGTTTTCTTTAAGTCCATAGGATGAATCTTTTTTTCCAAATAAAGTTTTTCTAACTCTTCACAATTTTTTATTGCAATATCTCCTCCAAACTTTTCAGGTCTTTTTATAACCAAAGGATATTCCAAGTAATACTTGGCTATTTCAAATATTGGATTTCCCTCAACTATACCCATAGGACAGTAGGCTTTTTTTATCTTTGATTTAATACTATCTGGATCATCATCTATGGCAATAAAATTTCCCTTTGAAGATGACATTTTGCCCTCTCCATCAAGACCTGTAAGTACAGGATTGTGTATGCAAATAGGAGGTTTCCATCCCATAGTTGGTAGTAATTCCCGTGCAAGCATGTGTATTTTTCTCTGCTCCATTCCCCCAATAGCAACATCCACCTTTAAATGCTTTATATCATTTACCTGCATTAAGGGATATATCACTTCTGCAACCTTTGGATTTTCCTCTTCCCGTGCAATTACCTCCATACTTCGCCTTGCTCTCTTTAATGTAGTTTTTAGGGCTATTCTATATAGGTCCAAAGTATATTCCTTTTCCAATTGAAATTCACTGCCATAAACATACTTTGCCTTTAATCCTATTGCATTGAATATTTCTTTGTTATGTTCAGCTAATTGATGTATTTCCTCCATACTTCCCTTCTGGTTTAAATAGGCATGGAGATCTGCCAAGAGTATTACTATATCAAATCCTGCATTCTGTAGGTCGATCATCTTTCTAATCTGGAGAAAATGCCCCAAATGTATTTTACCACTTGGTTCAAATCCAATATAAGCTCTTTTTTTATCCTTTTTTAGAAGTTCCTTTAATTCTTCAATGGATATTATTTCCGAGGTATTTTTTATTATATTTTTTATTTTCCCATCAGTGTTTTTGTTTTCTTTATTTTTATCCATATTTTCTATGCCTTTCATATTTATATCCTCATTATCTTTTAATAGATTTTATGTTGTAGTATAATATAACTTTAATAATATAAATAAAAACTTTAAAAATTTATATTTAATTATTTTTTTATAATTTATTAATTTTTTCATAAATAAATTTATCATGGTTAATAATGATAATAAAAAACTATCTGTCATTATTTTTCATTAAAAACAATTATCATGATTTATAATGAGCAAAAAGGTATATATAGTAGTTTTTATACGGTATAATTAGAGAAAAATGTATTTGCATAATAAAATAAAAGTTAAATAAGGTGATATTATGAACATTAAATTGGATATTCCATTATTAAAAAATGAAGGGGAAAAGTTAAAGGAAATTGAAGGGTTTTCAAATGATTTAAAAAGACCCTACAGAATGGACAATAAGGTAAAAATATTGGCCTATGGCATTAGTATATTAACAATAATTTCAATGATAATAAAATAAAGTATATGAATAAGGCTTTATTGGGATTTAAAATAAAATGTCAATTATTAATAAAATGTATTAATGAATCTGTCAATATGTTATTTGCTATTTTCCTCGCCATGGTAGGTCATGGTTGTCCAAAATTTGTAATGAATAATCATTTAAGATCCTATGGATTACTGGATATTAATTATGGATTTTATATTAATTAATAATAATTTAAAAAAAATAGATAGAATCTAATCCCATATATTAATATATTTTAATGTTCAATTGGTTAGCAATACTAACAATAATATATATACCTTACGATTTTTTGTTAGAGACAAATCATATATATTATCAAAAGAAAGTTGATATTGATTAACATTATATAATGATGATATTATGCCAGACCGTATCCTATCTGGAATCAAAGCAATAGTAGCAGTGAACCTAAGAAAAAAAGGAAAACTACAAAAAGAGATAGCAGAGTATCTAAATATGGATAGATCAATAGTTTCTCACTATTTACATGGGAGGCATCCATCAGAAAGGGTAATAAGGGTTTCAGAAGAAATTATAAAATTGCCAGTTAATAATGCTATTAAAATCATAAACTCATTAAGTGATGACAGGGATATTACATCCAAGGTTATAAAGGAACTATACAATGCCAAAATTCAAGTTGATCCAGATAGGTGTATTCTCTGTGGTGGATGTTTAGAATGTCCCTATGGTGCTATTTATAAAGATTCTAATTATCGAATAAATATAGAGCATGATAAATGTAAGTTATGTGGAAATTGCATATCCACCTGCCAAACAGATGCTTTAATATTAAAAGCCTTACCAAATAAATTGGAGGAATAAGATGGCAATCAATACAGAAAAAGAAGTATGCAATGGTAATATTAAAATAATAAGGGAAGGATCCGCTGAAAAGAGAGTTTTAAATTGGATGGATGAGCAGTGTATTGGATGCGGCATTTGTAAAGATGTCTGTCCAGTTGAGGCAATTGAAATGGGTCCATTGGGAGCCATATTCAAAGGACTTATTGAAGCTCCAAAGTTAGATATAGACAATAAAAAATGTGTATTATGTGGTATCTGTGCATCTTCATGTCCATTTAATGCCATGGATTTGGAAATAGATGGTAATTCTATAAAGGAACTTCCACAGTATCTAAAAGTTAGAAAGGATATAACCTTAAATCAGGAGACTTGTGTTTTATGTAAGCAGTGTGAAATAGTATGTCCTCAAGAGGCCATATCTGTTGAAAGGGAACTTCCTGAAAGAAAAACCTTGGTTTTAGGGGAGATATATATTAATAAGGATATCTGTGTATTATGTGGTATTTGTGCAGAATACTGTCCTGCTGATGCCATAGATCTTATAAAAAATGATCTAAATCCATTAAATCTAAATCCCTACGGAGATATTGTGGTGGATACAGATGCCTGTGTATATTGTAAGGTATGTGAAAAGGCATGTCCCCATGAGGCCATAGAGGTAGTATGTTATAAGTGTCCATTTGTAAAGAGAATAAAAATTCCAGAACTATATAAGGAAATTAAGGGTCAAACAACCATTGATAAAGATGCCTGTGTTTCATGTAGTTGGTGTGAAAAAATATGTCCTGTAAATGCAATAGTAGTGGAAAAACCATTTGAAGGAGAATTAATCATTAAGAAGGATGAATGTAATGGTTGTCGGGCCTGTATTGAAGTATGTCCATGTAATGCATTAACATTCCCAAAATCAGAGGGACAGGGATTAAAGGGTCCAAGATTGGTAGTAAATCCAGAAGTGTGTATCCTATGTGGTGCATGTGTCAATGCATGTCCTGCTAAGGTGTTGGAGGTAAAGAGAACCAAAATAGATACAGTTGGATCAAAGATTCCATCCTGGGAAAATGCCCTTAAAAAACTTGTAAATTAAAATTAAAATATATGGTTTATAATTAAAAAATATAAAATAATGGTAATAAAGTAATAAAATAAATATAATTAAAATTAGTTATTAATTAAAATAATTAATTAAGAAATAATTAAAATCTTGCCACAAAGGTGATTAAATGTATAAGTTGGAAGTATATCCAGAAAGGTGCCATGGATGTGGAAATTGTGTAATAGCATGTCCTGTAAATGCAAAGGAGTCAGGTGTATTTGAAATGAGTGCAAGAATAGATGGAGGAACTAACTCCTTTATGAATGGTAGTCCCTACTCCTATCTATACCATGGAGAACCCCTTAGTATGGGCCAGAGAATAGCAAGGGAAATTAAAATGGCATTGGATATTAATATGATAGA
>JAHEPY010000055.1 GCA_019561565.1 Methanothermococcus sp. SCGC AD-155-M21 | reverse complement strand
ATTGGGAACATAGAATTAATTTAATGAGAAACCACACTGCAACCCATATAATAAATGCATCTGCTCAGAGAATACTTGGAAAACATGTTTGGCAAAGTGGATCCAATGTGGAGCCAGATAAGGCAAGGTTGGATATTACTCATTATAAAAGAATATCAAGGGAGGAATTAAAGAAAATAGAGGAGTTGGCCAATAAAATTGTTTTGGAGGGCATTCCCATAAAAAGTACCTTTATGGATAGAAATGAGGCTGAACAAAAGTATGGTTTTAAGATATATCAGGGGGGCGTTGTTCCAGGGAATATTCTTAGAATAGTTGATATAGAGGGCATAGATGTGGAGGCCTGTGGAGGAACTCACTGTGAAAATACATCGGAGGTAGGTTATATAAAGATTTTAAAAACTGAGAGGATACAGGATGGAGTTGAGAGATTGGAATATACCAGTGGCCTAAATTCTGTTAGGGAGGTAAGTTCCATGGAAGATATATTATTGGCCTCTTCAGAGATACTTGGAGTACCTATTGAAAACCTACCAAAAACTGTTAAAAGGTTCTTCAACGAATGGAAGGAGCAGAAAAAAACCATAGAGGAACTTCAAAGGAAAATAGGAGAATATAAAAAATATCAGATATCAAATAATTTTGAAAGAGTAGGAAAGTATAATCTACTTGTAGAAAAAATTGAGGGCAATCCAAAGGAGCTAATGGCAATTGCAGATAACTTGGCAAAGGATAATTCCATAGTGGTTTTATTAAATAGTGATGGATACATACTGTGCAAGAGAGGGGACGCCGTAGATGTTGATATGGGTAATCTATTGAAAAAAATTGGAAAGGGTGGAGGAAAAAACAATATGGCCCAGGGCAAATGTGCTGAGGATATAGATACAATAAAGAAAAAATTAAAGGAAATATTAGAATATAAATAAAACATTAGTTAAAAAAATAGTATAAAAAATTAAAAATAATTTAAAAATAAAAAAATATTAAAAAAATAAAAATAAAATAATAATTACTATAATCAAGAACATAATTTCTTAAACCTACATTTTAATATAAAACAAAAAAATAATCTAAAAAAAATAAAAATAATCTAAAAAAAAATAATAAAATTAATCTAAATTTTAAAATATAATGGAAAAAATAAAAATATTTAAAAATAAGAGGAAAAACAATATTTAAGAGATAAAGAAAAATTGATACTCAAAAAAATAGGAATAAAGTAGAAATGTAATACTTAAAGAATAAAAACTCCACATCGCTATACTCCCTCTCTCTACTCTCCCAAGCACTGAAAGTACAGAGGAAGTCCTATAAATATAGGATTACTATAATAATAAGTTTAAAATATTATGTTTTACCATAAAATAAAAAAATAAAGATCTTAAAAATATAAAAGAAAATTAAATATAAAAATTAAAAATCTCCAATGCTCTCTTTAATGCTCCTAAGCACTGGAGAGAGGTAGGATTTCTTTATATAATTTATTATGAGAATCATACGCAAAAAATGAGATGGAACTTAAAGTACTTTATTGGCATTTTATTCTCTTTATTATTTTTATTTTCTTTCTTAATATAATTTTAAAACCTTATTATTATTTTATTTTAATATTTATTTTTTTTAAGATTAATATAAAACTATAAGTTAATATCATGTTCTTAACTATAATAAAAATTACCTAAAACATTATTTAATATTAGATTATCTAATGGAAATATTTATATAATAAGTATAATCTATTAATATTTTATAAAATAAAAATATCCTATCAAAATCATATATTAATTATTCTAATAGGGTGGAAAGTGTGGAGTTAGATGTTTGTGGTTTAATATGTCCAATACCTGTATTAAAGACAAAAAAGGCTATAGAGGAACTACCTGAGGGAGAAACATTAATTATAGTAGGAGATTATAAGCCTGCACTGGATAATATTAAAAGATTTGTTAAAACCCATGGACATAGGGTAATATCAACTGAGGAATTTGAAGATGGATTTAAAATTGTGGTAAAGAAATAAATAAAATAACAAATAAAATAATAAAATAAATAATAAAGTAAATAATCATAAAAAAGGTGATAAATTGAAATTCACTGTAATAATTACAACGCCTCCCTATGGTCATGAAAGGGCTTATTCTGCCCTTAGATTTACCTTAACATCCCTATTGGAGGGTATAGATATAAACCTATTCCTAATTGAAGATGGAGTTTATTTAGCAAAAAATTCCCAAAATCCCTCTCAGGCTCCAAACTATCTTGAATATTTAAAAAATTGCATTGAATCTGGTGCAATTGTAAAGGTCTGTGGCCCATGTTGTAAAGCCAGAGGTTTAAATGAAGAGGATCTATTGGAAGGGGTAGTGTTATCTACCATGCATGATTTAGTGGATTTTGTAAAGGAAAGTGATAAGGTTATTTCATTTTAATGTTTAATTTCTTTTTTTAAATATTAATTCTTATTCTATCCCAAAGAATAGACATTTTAAATACTCCAAATTTTTATTGGCCATGGTAATCACATGATCAGGAGATTGGGTTCTATAGCCTCCAATCTGTTTAATTTCTTTTTTGGCCCTTAAAGAAGAGGATATTACTGTATTTTTAAACCTCTCCCTATCAACATGATGGGAGCAGGAACAGGTAATTAGCATTCTTTTAGCAAGTTTTAATCCCAAATAATTCATTGTATTGTAGGCTTTTAGTGCATTTTTAACATCCTTAAAGGTTTTTGTAAATGCAGGAGGATCCAATATTACAACATCAAAGGACTCTCCCTCCTCAATTAATTCCCTCATAACATCAAAGGCATTTCCCTCTATAAATTGGTAGTTTTCAATATTATTCAATTCCATATTCTCCTTGGCAACCCCAAGTGCTTTTTTTGATATATCCACTCCTAAAACCTCGGCTCCCTTTATTCCACAGTGTACTGAAAAACCCCCAGTATAGCAGCATATATCCAATACCCTATCTCCCTCTCTAATATATCGTTCTATATCCATCCTATTATCCCTTTGATCAAGAAAGAATCCAGTTTTATGTCCCTTTAAATTTACCTTAAATTTTCCATTGCCCTCTTTAATAATTGTCTCCATGTTATTTTTATCTCCATATATCTTTGATTTTATTGAATCTCCCTTATTTGCACCTTCAACATAGAGGGTACTTATATCTGTAAGTTCCTCCACACATTCGTATATTATAGTGGCGTATTTCTCCATAATTTTTGAAGATAGTTGCATGGAGCCTATATTGTTGTATTTATCCAATACTATAGATGGAAGATAGTCTCCCTCGGCATATATCATCCTATAGGCCTCTTTAAAACCGAGAATATTTTCCCTATACTCAATGGCCCTTTTTATCCTTATGTAAAAAAAATCCCTATCAATATCCTCCTTTTTTAAAGTTAATATCTTTATACAGGAACTCCCTTTAACATATATGGCCTGTGCTACAAATTTATTTTTATAATATAGATCCACTATATCGTCCTTCTCAGGTATGTC
>JAHEPY010000054.1 GCA_019561565.1 Methanothermococcus sp. SCGC AD-155-M21 | reverse complement strand
TTTAATAAAACATTTTCTAATTTTTCAATAGCAGTAACAATATCTTTTCTCTTAACACCTATTGCAGCATTTATAACAATATAATTATAGGGATATTCTCCTAAGTAACAGGTGGAGAATTTATCAGAGGATCTCACCCCCCTTGGTCCAGTAATTCTTAANCTATATAATTTTCCTGCAATTTTTACAGGATCTGAATTTATGGCAATGGATAGAGATATGGGGTTATTAATCTTTAAAACCTTACCTTCTATTTTTTCTGCCAAGTTAGTGAGAAGTTCATCTAAAAGATTTCTACATTCTATCTGTTGATCCATAAGTTTTAAATACTTATCCATTCCCAGGGATAGTAGGGATATCAATATATTTACAATAGGTGTTGCACAGGCCCTTCCAGGATAACTAAGGGATATTTCTTTTAGGAATTCTTTGTCCTTGGAATATATAATACTACCTCCTATTGGAGTTAATAATGTTTTATCTGAGGAACTTACAATGGCATCAACCCTATATTTAAATGCCCTATTTAATTTATTGATATAGTATTTATTTTGCAGAGCATAGGCTCCATTTATAATATGGGGCACATTGTACTCCTTACATATCTTTGCTATTCTTTCAATATCATCACTTTCTCTTGGAGGGAAAAATGTAAGAGTACTCAAAATACAGGGGTTATTTTTACACTCTATCTCATGAACTATGGCATCCTCTATATCCTCCACATCTACTTTAAGGGCATCCCCATATAACTTAGTTTCAACCAGTCTCATTTTAAATCCTGAAAAAAATACGGCTTTTATCGGACTTTTATGGGCTGCATAGGGATATATAACTACATTGGATTGATATTTCTTTCTTATGGCATTTAAACATAAGGATAGGGACATTCCCGTTGCCACAGGGGCAGCAATCGAATAAACCTTTAAACCTAAACCATTCAAAAAACTTGTTAGTAGGTTATTTGTTAAATTATACATAACACTTGCTCCAGGGGCCTTAGGTTGTGGATCTATTAAATTGCCACTTCTCCCAACTCCATGGCAAAAACCAGAAACCAATTCCTCTTGAATTTTTGAGGCATATCGCCCTTCTCTTTCTCCAATTCTTATAACCTTAGGGTCCTTATCAGTATCCATAAGTGAAAGAAACTTTAAAAACATTTTTATTTTATCATCGGATATACCTTTTTTTGGCATTTTTCTATGGTTTAGAATTTCCTCAATATATTCAAAATTATCCTTTAATATTAATAGCCCCCTATCTTCCATGTTCTTAGGAATCATTCCAGTTATATTCATTTTAAACATAATTTCACTTATTTTCTTATATTGGGTATAGTGTTTAAAAATTTAATTTTTATAATCATTATTATAATATAAGTGCAATGGTAAATATGGACTATAAAAAATATGAAATATAATAATAAAATTAATATTGTGAAGTATAATAATATAATAAAATACAATGCTTTGTTTAATTTAATATTATATTTAGCATTATTATTTAATTATTAATTAATGTTATTTAATTATTTATTTAATTGTTATTAACTACTACTCAATTAATATTATATTTTATTTTTTATAAAAAAATCCCTATATATAGGTGATAACTTGAAAATAGCAATTGCAGGAAAGGGAGGAGTTGGAAAGACATTTATTGCCTCTACCTTAGCAAGATTATTTGAAAAAAATAAATATAAAGTCATAGCCGTAGATGCAGATCCTGNTATGAATCTTTCATGTGCATTAGGAATAGATGAGGAAATTACTCCATTATCTAAAATGGGAGACTTAATAGAAGAACGTACTGGTGCAAAGGTTGGAGAGTATGGGAGCGTATTTAAAATAAATCCTAAAGTGGATGATATTGTTGAAAAGTATTCCTATAAAGTAGGAGATGGGAATATCTATCTCCTAACCATGGGTACTGTGGAGCAGGGGGGAGAGGGTTGTGTATGCCCAGCATCAGTTCTTCTTAGGAGACTTTTAAGACATTTGATTTTAAAAAGGGATGAAGTCATACTAATGGATATGGAGGCAGGTATAGAGCACTTGGGAAGAAAAACCACTGAAAATGTTGATTTAATGCTGGTTATTGTGGAGCCCTCTAAGAAATCAATATTAACAGCAAAAAGAATAAAAAAACTTGCCAATGATTTAAATATACCCAATATTTATGCCGTAGTAAATAAAGTAAAGGATAATGATGAAAGAGAGGTATTTAAAAAAATATTTGATAAGGAGGTAGGTATTCCCATATTAAAATATATACCCTACAGTGAGGAGGTTAAATATATNGATATGATGGGAAAACCTATTGATTTGGATTCAGATGTTGGAAGGGAAATAAAGGAGTTGTTTAATAAAATAATAGAATTAAAGAAGGAATTAAAAAAATAATTAAAAATATAAATACCTTACTAAAGTATGGTCTTAAAAAAATTATTTATAATAAATAAAAAGCCTTAATTCTTATTAGGGATAATAAAAAAATAATTATAAAAATTAAAAAATAGGATAATTAAGATAAAAATAAAAAATAAAATAGATAATTTAAATTTTAAAATATCCAAGAAGTAGCAAAAAATAAAAAGTATAAATCCTACCATTATTCTCCTTAATGCTCTGAGCACTAAGAGAACAGGCAATCCCTTGACAGGAAAAATTATTAACTTCTTCAGGCTAAGGTAGGGACTTAAAGTATTTTTCTTTATTAATATTTTATCTTTTTATTATTTCTTTATTTATGTTTATTTTAGTTTAAGATGTAATTATTTGACTATATATAAATAAAATGATGATAGGATGTTTAAGATTAAAAATATTATTACCATATCAGATTATATAACAATTATAAACATTATCTTAGGTATGCTTGCCATACTCTTTCATGATTTTAGATTTATATATGTGGCCATAGTCTTTGATGCCTTAGATGGATATATTGCCAGAAAAACCAATACAGTATCAGATTTTGGAGCCCAATTGGATAGTCTTTGTGATGTTGTTAGTTTTGGGGTGGCTCCTGCCTATTTGTTATACTTTTATTTTGAGAATACCTTAACATTAATTACTTCCTTAGTATTCCTTATATGTGGTACATTGAGATTGGCAAGATTTGGTATATTGGATGTTAAATACTTTGTAGGCCTTCCAATACCTGCAGGAGCCCTAATACTCTCAGTTTTTTGTCAATTATTCCTAAGGTATTCAAAGGACTTAGGGAACATTGTTGGTATGGATGTTAATAATTTAATACTCTCCCTACTGGCAGTTTTAGTAGGATTAATTATGATAAGTGATATAAAGTATCCAAAATATCCCAATAAAATAGCCCTAATAATCTTTGGGATCTCATTAATATTATCCTTAGTTGGAGTATTTGAGGTTTTATTTATTTGTGCCATTGGATATGTATTATATGGTATTTTAAAAATGGATATAGAAGATTCTTAAATATTTTAAATTAAATGATATTAATTTTAATTATTCTTTATTTTAATTTTATTTTTTATTTTTATTAATAATTTTTATAATAATTATTTATTTTTTTATAGTCTTAACTATACTAATTTAAATATTATTTTAAATGTATTTTTTATAAATAACCTATTTACAGAGAGGGCGATATTNTGTTGTTATTCAAGGTTGATCATAAGGGCCACTCAGTTTCTGAATTGGAAAAATTAAGATTTGATGAAGAGGAATTTTATAAAAAGTATGATAATTGCATATTACTTCAAACCTGCAATAGAATAGAGATATAT
This sequence comes from Methanothermococcus sp. SCGC AD-155-M21, assembly GCA_019561565.1. Taxonomy (GTDB): domain Archaea; phylum AGJL01; class Methanococci; order Methanococcales; family Methanococcaceae; genus Methanofervidicoccus. Next base: position 6,313 of record JAHEPY010000054.1, on the reverse strand, counting down.
TTTGACTCCAACTCCATAGAAAACTTGGAGGACTTGAAAAATGATTTTAAATCTTTTGATTGTATAACGGATAAAGAGGCCATAATACATCTTTTAAGATTAGCCTCAGGGCTTGAATCCATGATAGTTGGCGAGGATCAGATTATTGGCCAAATAAAAAAAAGTTATTATGCTGCAAAAAAATTTGGAAGAAGTACAAAATACTTAGATACCATATTTTTAAAGGCAATACATATGGGCCAAAGGGCCAGATCAGAGACTAATATAAATAAAGGAGGAGTATCCATAGCAAGTGCCGCCATAGAACTTATAGAAAAAACCACAGGTTTAAATAACAAAAATATTTTGATTATTGGAGCCGGAGAAATAGGTACCCTTGTGGCCAAGGTACTTATTGATAAGAATATTAAGGCAATTCTTGTGGCCAATAGAACATATAAGAGGGCAAAATTACTTGCAGAGAAGTTAAAGGGAATGGCCATTCATTTTGATAAACTTAAAGAGGCCCTAAATTTCAGTGATATTATTATATGTGCCACAGGTTCTCCACATAAAATATTGGATAAGAACATACTTGCCAATGTTAAGGGAAAAAAGATTATTGTGGATATTGCAAACCCCAGGGATGTGGATGATAATGTCAGAGAATTGGATAATATAAAACTATATACCATTGATGATTTAAAATGTGTATCTCAGGAAAATATTGAAAAGAGAAAAAGGGAAATACCCCTTGTGGAAAGGATTATAGAGGAAGAATATCCCATTCTTTTGAAGCAGATTGAAAAACTTAGTTTTGAGGATATTATAATAGATTATAAAAATTATATTGAAGAAATAAGGGAGAGGGAAGTTCATAAGGCATTAAAAATGATAAAAAATAGAAAAGATCCAGAAGAGGTTATAATTAAATTTTCAGAGGTATTTGCAAAAAAAATACTCCATGATTTTGTTGATTTTGTTAATAAGGGAGATATGGATAAAAACTCCATAAAAAATATGATAAAACTATTAAGAGATAATAAATAATATATAGTTAAGTACATAATATGAATTTATAGTTTTATAATATCTAAAAAAAACATTTAATAAAATCCATAAAAAAATAAAATAAATAAAAAAATAAAAAATAATTAAGAAAATAAAATATCAATAATGAGAAATACTTAAGTCCTATTATTATGAACCTTCATAATGCAATCCTATCAAGGATTGCTTTTCCTCAGTGCTTAGGAGTATCTATGAAGAGTAATGTAGGGTTTTACGTATTATAGGATTTCTCTTTTAAATATTTTAAAATCTTTTATTTTTTATTTTTATTTTAATTATTATTTTAATAATTATTTATTTTTTTAATAACATTATATTTATCGAGACTTTTAATGGGAATTTAAGGTTTATTTTTAGTATAAATAATTTTTTTTAGGGATATAAATAAATTTTATTTAATGGCATTTAACTTTCTCTCTATGGTATGTTCTTTATCTGTTCTATCATCAATTTTTAAAGTACTTAATACTCTAATAGTATCATTAAGTACAACCTCATGGGCCTCTTTATAGGCCCTTATTATTTCATCCAACTCCCCTTCAAGTATGGTACCCATTGCACAGGTTTCTACTTTTAAATCATATTTTTTAAAAACCTCTATTGCCCTTTTAACATATTTTGATATACTTGGACCAACTCCTATGGGTACTATACTAACTTCTGCAACTGGCATGCTATCCCTCTTTTGATATATATAATTTATATTTTCAATATTTATTTAAAATAATAATTTTTTTACATAGGATAGAGTATATTTATTACCATCCTCACCATGTCCAGGTAATATACTTGATATATTTTTTTTATTAATAATATCCTCAAGTTTTAAAATTGAACCCTTTAAATCCTCTAAACTTCCAGTTGGAAAATCCCATCTACCTACACTGTTGGAAAATAGGGTATCTCCTGTTATTAGACTGTCCCTATAAATTATAGATATACTTCCCTTAGTATGTCCAGGAGTTTCTATAATCTCAATATTATATCTTTTTAATTCTTCCAAAACCTCCCCTAAGGGAATTACCTCTTTTGGAGGAACCATATTCCTATGAAATAATCCCGAAGATAAAGTAACCTCACTGGCATTTTTTAAGTGATTTACTTCCCTATCATGGATAATTATTGTGGCCCCAAAGTATTCCTGATATAAGTAATCGCTACCTGAATGATCATAATGGCAGTGTGTATTTATTATAATATCAATATCCTTTACAATGCCTTTAATTTCCTTCAAAGTGGCATCAAAATCATCTGGCAGCCCAGGATCTATTAATATATTTTTCCTTTCCCCCTTAATTAAATATTTATTACAATCATTCCATTTTCCATTTATTTTATATATCATACTTTCAATTTAAGTTCTTTATTAATTAAAGTATATATGGTCAAACATATATATGTTTTAGACTTATTACTATCTTGTTAAAGAAATTCTGCCTGCTCTCCCAGTACTTAGGAGCATTAATGAAGTAATAGAAGAATTTTTACTTTTTATTATATATTCCCTTTTAAATATTTTAAAATCTTAAATTATCTATTTTATTATTATTTTTTATTAATTATTTCAATTTTATTTTTATTTTATTTTTATTAATTTTAATTTAAACTATTTTTAAATATTTTATTTAATTATTTATAAATAATTATTTTTTATTTTTTTTATTATAATTTTATATTTTTTTATTATTTTTTTGAAATTAAAGTTTTTTTTATTTAATATAAATAGTTTTGTTCATGACTATAATTAAATTTTACTCTATATTTTATATGTCTTTATTAATATTTATAACTTTCCCCATTATGCCATTAATTTTATTTATTTAATTAACTATATCCTTAAGTATATCCAAGAATCTCTCATCCTCTTCAAAGGTTCCAATTGATACCCTTATATATTCTCCCTCCAATCCCTCAAAGGATTTACAATCCCTTACAATTATCCCTCTTTTTAAAAGTTCCTCGCAGAACTCCCCAGAGGCCATGCCATTTTTAATTTCCACCAATAGGTAGTTGGCCTCAGAGGGATATACCTTTAATTCCTTAAATTTTCTTAATCCATTGTAAAGTATTTCCCTACTTTTTATTCCATTCTCCCTTGAATACTTAAAAAACTCCCTATCCCTTAATGCCATTATGGCACAGATCTGGCTCAATCTTGTCAAACTAAATACAGGTTTAACCCTCATCATATAATCTATTGTATTTTTATTGGTGATTCCATATCCCACTCTAACCCCTGCCAATCCAAATATTTTTGAAAAGGTTCTTAAAGTTAAAAGATTGTCATATTCCAAGGCCCATTCTGTTAGATCATATTCCTCCTTAGAGTATTCTATATAGGCATGATCCACCACCACCAATGCCTCTGTGGCCTCTAAGATTTTTTTAATATCTTTTTTATCTATTATATTTCCTGTAGGGTTATTTGGGGTACATAAGAATACTATTTTGGTTCTTTCTGATATATTGTTTAAAATACTATCTACATCCAATTTAAAATCCTTTTTTTTATCATATTTTCCATATTTTATATTGGCCCCATGTATTAGTGCCGATATTCTATATTGGGTAAATGTTGGTATTGGAATTATTACTTCATCTCCTTTCTCTATAAAGGTTCTCATCATTGTATCAATTATTTCATCGGCTCCATCTCCCCCCACAATTATATTATCCATTGGAATATTGGTAAATTCACTTAATTCCTTCATAAGTACTGGATTTACTGGTTCTGGGTATTGATGGAGATTTTTAATTTCCTTTAATATTTCCCCTTTTATCTTTTTTGAACATCCCCAGGGGTTTTCATTTGAGCCTAATTTTATAATATCCTTTGGGTTTATATTGTATTTTCTCATTATTTCTTCCTTGGATTTCCCAGGCATGTATGGTTTAAAAGATTTTACTCTCTCTCTTACTATATTCTCTATCACAGAATCACCTTTTTTTATTATTTTTTATTATTATTTTTATTATTATTTATAAAAATATAAATATAGTGCAGTGCAATGAAAAATACAATAATTTAAAAAAAATAAAATTATAATTAAAAAATTAAATATAAAAAATAATAAGAAAATAAAAAAATAAAAGTTTAAAATTAATATTAAAAGTAAAAGCTAACAAACCCTAGGTATAGGATCCCCCATAGGAACATCCACAATCCTCTTTCCCACAAGGGTTTCCATAATTACCTTTTTATGATCAGATGCAACCTCTCCAATTATTTGGGCATTCTTTCCAAGGGGATGGGAGTGTAGTATTTCAAGAACTTTCTCAGCATCCTCCCTTTTAACAGCCATTACAACCTTTCCCTCATTGGCCACAGTTAATGGATCTATGCCAAGAGCATCAGATATGGCCTGAACTTCATCACTTATTGGTATCCTTTCCTCATATATGTTTATTCCAAAATTACTTTTCTCAACCATTTCATTTAGGGCATCAGCAAGGCCCCCCCTTGTTGGATCCTTCATGGCATGGATCTCTATACCTTCATCTATAACCTTTTTTATAATTCCATTCATTGGTGCAACATCAGATTTTAAATCACTTTCAAAGTCAAACCCTTCCCTTGATAGTAATATGGCCATTCCATGTTCCCCAATGTTTCCTGAAACAATGATTGCATCTCCCTCCTTCATTCCTGAATCCCTTATTACCTTTCCACTCTCTACAATGCCTATTCCTGAGGAGGATATTATTATATCATCTACATTGGATACCTTAGTATCTCCAGTAATTACAGGAACCCCTGAGTCCTTACAGGTTTTATTTATTGATTTTATTATTTTATCTAAGTCCTCTATTAAAAAACCCTCTGGTAATATCATAGATAGGGATAATGCAAGAGGCTCTGCTCCCATAACTGATATATCATTTATAGTGCCGCAGACTGCCAGTTTTCCTATATCTCCCCCTGGAAAAAATATTGGTTTTACAGTATGCCCATCTATTGTAAATACCAACTCCCTATTACCCAAGGGTATTGTGGCTCCGTCATCCAATTCATTTAACNCTATACCTCCATTAACTGCAGTCAATTCTAAATTATTTAGTATTGTGTTTTTAATAAGATCCTGCATAATCTTTCCACCAGCACCATGCATCCTTGTTATTTTCATAAATTATCATCTCCTTTTGGATTTTTTATAGGATTATATAAAATTATATATTTAAAATAATAAAAATAATTTTTTAAAATAAACACAATTTAAACATAATTAAAAGAATAAAAAATAAATGTAATAATTAATATAAATAAATATAATAAAAGGATTTAAAAAAATAAATAGTTTAAAAAAATTTATATTCAATCACATAAAATAACATTAACTTATAATTATAAAATAAATAATAAAAAAAATAGAATATTAATAATGAAATATACTTTAAGTACCTCTAATTGCCCAATATAACTCCATAATGCTATTCTATGAAGGATTACCTTTCTTCAGGGCTCAGAGGGTATGAAAGTATATGGATTTTTAATTTTTATGGTTTTATTCCCTGTCTTTATATCTTGACCTATTATATCGACTGCCTCTTGGACGATATTCGATAAAAACTTTCCAAATTCTACTAAGTTCCTAGTTTGGATATATATTTTACCAGTTCCACTGAATTCATATGCTCTCCCCTCTCCACTGAAAACTGATGTTTTTAACCCCCCTATTCTTTTTAAGGAATATTTAAGTCCCTCAGTAAATCCTACTAAATTTCCATTATCTACAATGATCTCTTCGCTATTTAACTCCAAGGTCTCAAGGGCTCCAAGTGAGGATAAAAATACATCCCCTCTTCCTTCAAGTTTCATTAGGAATAATCCCATTCCTCCATATATCATATCCAAGTTTCCAAGTTTGGTATCTATATCTATATCTGGTGAAGAGGCCAAGTAGGCCCCACTCTGAACATATAGGGTGCCATCTAAGTTATGATGGGTAATGTCCCCCACATAGCTTGGAGATAATGCCAATGTTCCAGTTCCCTGGAATTCATTTACAAACAAACCTTCTCCAACTGCCATTCTTTTTAATGCCCCCATTAGGCCCCCTTTCATATTCGTATCTATCTGAATACCCTTAGACATATAAACCATTGCCCCAGTTTCAGCCAGTATACTTTGATACTTTAAATTTACTTTTAATAGAGAATAGGCTGGATTGTACTCTATTTTGAAGTCGTATTTTTTCATAATATACTCTCCTTATTAATTTATATTAATTTGGAACAATTATTAGATTTAACTCCATAATAATAA
>JAHEPY010000053.1:798-9294 GCA_019561565.1 Methanothermococcus sp. SCGC AD-155-M21 | reverse complement strand
TCCTATAAATTACGGAAAACCCTTTAAACTTTCAACACTGGAGGCATGTATTGCAACACTATATATCGCAAACTATAAAAATGATGCCCTCTCTTTAATAAATGGTTTCAAATGGGCAAAAACATTTATAGATTTAAACAGAGATTTACTTGAAGAGTACTCTGGTAAAAAATCAAAAGAAATAATCCAAATACAAAATGATTTTTTATCAAAGGGCATTAAAAATAGTTAAGTGTTATGTACAATTAAATATTTAAATTAAATAATTATTTAAAATTTTAAAATAAGGTGAAAAAAATGGCATTTGAGGAAGCAATGAATAGAATATTTAAAAAGAAGATTTGTATGAGATGTAATGCAAGAAACCCATGGAGAAGTAAAAGATGCAGAAAATGTGGATATTCAAAATTAAGACCTAAGGCCAAGGAGTCCAGAGGATAAATTAATAACTTATATTCTACTTATTTATTTTATTTTTAATACAATTTTTCTTTTTTTAAGTATTAATTTTATTTTTTTATAATATTATTATTTTATATTTTTATTAATTTTTTTAATTATTATTTTTTTATTTTTTTACAGTAATTAACATCTTAACATCCTATAACTTTTTAAAAATATTTATAATAAGATATAACTGTGGAATTATGAAAAAGAAACACCTGGAAATGATATTGGATAATTTAAAACCCCATCCCAAGCCAAAATCCTATTTAGAACAATATACCATAGAGGGAAAACTTGCCAGTGAGTTGCTATTCTTTGCCATGGAGGATATTAAAGATAATTTTGTAATTGATTTAGGTTGTGGAACTGGGAGATTATCCATAGGAGCAAAACTTATTGGAGCCAATAGGGTATTGGGAATAGATATAGATAATGAAACCATAGAATCTGCAAAAAATAACTTAGAAAAGTTAAAGGAGATACCCACGGTATTTAATCTTAATTTAGATCCCAATAATATTATTAAAGAAGTATGTTTTATATGTAAGGATGTTAAATATATTGATAAGAATTGTATTGATAATTACATAAATAGTAATAATAAAAACATAAAAAGGATAGTTATTCAAAATCCCCCATTTGGTTCTCAAAAAAAGTATGCCGATAGAATATTCTTAGATAGATCCTTAGAAATAGGGGATATAGTATATACAATACATAATTCCTCAACAAGGGATTTTATAATAAATTATATTAGTAAAAAAAATAGAAGGATTAGTAATATCTTTGAAAGTAGATTTAGGATTCCAAAGATTTACAACTTCCATAGTAAAAGGTATATTGAAATACCTGTGGATATATATAGAATAGTTTAAAGGATTATTAAATCATTAATTAGGGAAAATATGGATGGAAATAAAAAAAATAGTAATAATATGGAAAGCAATAAAACAGATGCAAACTTTCACAACCTATTAGAAATATTGCAAAAAAACTTAAACCACATGCCCACTGTTGAAAGAATATCTATGGAAAATAAGGATATTGAAACAAGGGCATTTAAAGTACTTATATCCACAATATTAAGTGCCAGAACAAAGGATGAGACCACCAGGGAGGTATCAAAGAGATTATTTAAAAGAATAAAAACCCCTGAGGATCTAATAAATATTAAGGAAGAGGAATTGGAAAAACTTATTTATCCTGTTGGATTTTATAAAAATAAAGCAAAGCATTTAAAAAAACTTGGAGAAATATTAAAAGAGGAATTTAATGGAAAGGTGCCTAGAAAATTGGAGGATCTTATAAAACTACCTGGTGTAGGGAGAAAAACTGGAAACTTAGTAATTACATTGGCATTTGATGATTATGGTATATGTGTGGATACTCATGTTCATAGGATATGTAATAGATGGGAATACATAGACACTAAAACCCCTGAGGAAAGTGAAATGGAATTAAGAAAAAAACTTCCAAAGAAATACTGGAAGATTATAAACACTTTGTTGGTAAGTTATGGTAAAGAAATCTGTTCTCCAATTGCAAAATGCCATAAATGTATTGAAGAAATAAAAAAATCATGCCCCTACTATGATAAATTATCCTGTATTAATCAAATTTTAGATAAATATGGATTTAAAAGTATTCCAAAAAATAATATTCCAGATGAAAGGGGAACCTATGTTTTAAAAATAAAATTAAATAATTCAAAAAATATAGTTTATGGAAAAAATAAATTGGAAAGATTTGAAAGGGGGTATTACTTCTATGTGGGCTCTGCCTTAGGAAATACCAACAATCTAAAAAGAAGAATAGAAAGGCATCTAAGAAAGGATAAAAAATTCCACTGGCATATTGACTATCTTTTGGAGCATGGAAGTATTAATAAAATATATATTTCAAAGAATGCTGTGGAGTGTAAGGTATCCAAGGAATTAAACTTCCTTAAAAGCATAGATGGATTTGGAAGTTCAGATTGTAATTGCAAAAGCCATCTATTTTATTTAAAGCCTTAATACCCTTTGCCATTAAATCCTTAAAGTCCTTCTGGCCCATCTATTTGCCCAGCATTGAATACATATCCCAACAGGGAGAGAGGCTGTATGGCAACCCATATACTCTATAAATATATCAAGTACTGTAATATTTCCCCCAAGTCCCATGGCTCCAATACCCAATTTATTTATATCCTCCAAAAGTTCCCTCTCCAAGTTTGAGATTCTCTCCTCAGGATGTCTCTCTCCAACCTTTCTTAATAGTGCCTTTTTTGCAAGTTTTAGGGATAAATCTGCAGTACCTCCAATACCAATGCCAAGGATTATTGGAGGGCAGGGTTTTCCTCCAGATTTAACTACGGTTTCAAGTATGAATTTTTTTATTCCCTTTATTCCCTCAGCAGGGGTTAGCATTTTTAAGGCACTCATGTTTTCGCTTCCTGCTCCTTTAGGGAATATGGTAATTTCTATCTCCCTATTTAAATCTTCATCAAATTCTATGTTTATAAATGGAGCCCCAAGGCCTGTATTTGTTTTTAAATTCTCCCTTGTAAAGGGATTAACCACATTGGGCCGTAATGGAACCTCTTCTGTTGCTTTTATTACTCCTTCCTTTATTTTATCTATTATTTCGCTTATTTCAGAGGAATCTATGTTTTTACCCACTTTAAGAAAAATTATGGGAACTCCAGTATCTTGACACATGGGTATTGATTTTTCCTCGGCAATCTCTAAATTCTCTACAATGGCCTTTAAAGTATTTCTTGAATTCTCATTTTCTTCCTTTTCGATGGATTCAATAAGGGCCCTTTTAACATCCTCAGGTAGGATTATCACAGCCTCTTTAAATAACTCTACGATGATATTTGGAATACCTCCAATGCTTTTGTTTTTTTTCTTTTTTTCATTACCCACAATACCACCTAAAAAAAATAAAAATAATATTAAGAACAAAAAATTATAATAAATAATAATTATATTCCATAAAACTTTTATTTTAAGGTAAAAATTCAAAGAAAATAAAAAAATATCATATGGTCTATTGATTATATCCACTGCATAAATTATTTACCTTTTATTATTGCCTTTATTAAAATAGGAGACTATATCCTTCTCAGTTATTACACCCTTTAGTTTATTATCCTCTCCTACAACTGGAAGGGCCCCAATATCATTCTTAATCATTATCTCTGCAGTGCTACGAAGTGAATCATTGGGATTAACCACTAATATATCTTTTTTCATAATATCGCTAACTCTAACATTTGTTATTTCCCTAACATTGCCAGTGGTCATATGGTTAAATGCCCAATCACTACCCAATATTCTTATAAAGTCTGTGGAGGTCACCATACCTACTAATTTACCTTCGGACAATACAGGGAGTCTTCTAAATCCATTTCTAAGCATGGTTCTTGCAACATCCTTTAATCTTTCTCCAGGTGTAGCCACAATAGGGTCCTGAGTCATATACTTTTCAACAGTCTCAGATTCCTCTATACCCTCTTTTAAATGGGATATAACATTCCTTTCAGTTATCATGGACAATAATACATACTCTTTATCTACAACAGGTGCCCCTCCAATATTCTTTTCTAAAAATATATTAATTAACTCATTTAATGAGATATTTTCACTTACACATATTGGGTTATTGGCCATTATTTCCTTCACTGGCTCATTTATTGCTGCTAAGAGATTGTGATTATGTTTGGATTTTACAAGGTTATACTTTGGTCCCCCTCCTATAAAATCTATAATGTCCATAGAGGTCACAACACCCACAACCTTATTTGTACCTGCATCCACCACAGGAATCCTTCTTGTTTTACTGTTGTTCATTGTAATTAAGGCATCTCTAATGGTTGTGGTGGGATATATCTTAACAACCTCTATCTCTTCTTTTTCCTTTAATATGTTGTGTATCTTCAAAGGTATCCCTCTTTAAATTTTTATATTTAAATTCCCATTAATGTATAATTTATTTGTATTTAGTAGGTGTTTGGCATAATTAAATGTCATCTTCATCTATGCAATTATCACATATGTATTTTCCATCTAAGTACCTAACCCTCCCTTGACTTCCACAGGTCTCACATATTCCATATAAATATTCATAATCCATAGGATAATCCTGATAATCCCCTTCCTCTCTAATACTGGAGGCCTCCATCATTATATCAAATAATTTAGGGGATATGGTAACTATATCACTAACTGTGATTATACCCAATATTTCATCATTTTCAATCACTGGAAGTCTCTTAATATTTTTTTTGGCCATTAACTTTGCAGCATCCATAATTGTGGCCTTTGGGGATATTGATATAAGTTTAGGGGATACTATATCCTTAATTAAAACTTCTTTTGATTTTAAATTCCTTGCAACAATCTTTAAAACAAGATCCTTTTCAGTGATTACTCCCACAGGTTTCATTGAATCATCTGCCACAACCACTACGCAGCCTATTTTTTTTGTTTTTAATATATTTGCAGCATCATATGCAGTGGTATTCAACTTTACCATTTCCACAGGGGTACTCATAACCTCACTTACGCCAATATTAAATTCCATAGTATCACCAAAAATTAGGGTAATATAAAATATTAAATTAAATTTTATTATATTTTAAATTAAATATTTAATCAAAATTATAATTATTAATAATTATCTATTTTATATATTTATTTATTTTCATTTAATTTTCATTTTCGAAGGAAATACGATAGGTTGCCCCTTGTCCTAAACCTTCATAAAGTGTAATCTCCATACAATAAATATTATAATCCATATTTAAATTAAATAACTCCTTCTTTATAAGTTCTGCAATATATATGGAAAGTTCCTCTGCAGTGGTTCCCCTTAATGGCAAAAGTAATATATCCTCCAGTGGGATTTTATATTCCCTTTTACTATCTTTATTACAGAAAGTATAAATTATATGGTTGTCTGTAATACTATAATTTAAATTAGGATGATTTTTGGGTATCAACAATTTATGATCCAAGGTTTTACATATTTTCTTTACTATTTTTTTTAATATTTTAAAGTCCAAAATAAACCCAAAATCACCAGATGGTTCTCCATATAGTTTAACATCCACATAGTAGGTATGGCCATGAATAACCCCACAGGAATCATGTCCAAATACCACATGGGCAGATGAAAATCTTAATCCAGCATATAATCCCTTTAATTCTAAAATCATTTTTTCCCTATATGTTTTATAATTTTTAATATTCATACAGTATGTAATAAATTAACTATAAAAAGATAATATATAGATTTATTTTATTATTTTATTTATATCTTATTTTAAATAATATAGAATATTGCAATAAAAAAATAATTTAAAAAATAATAAACTATAAAGGAATAAAAACTAATATAATAAAATAAAAAATTAATATAAATTTTATTTCTCAAAATTTAAAGGAGGAAGACCCTAACTAACAGAGGAGCATTCCCCCATAATATATTATAATAAGGATTCTACTTTTCCTTTTGAATGTAAAAGATTAAAAAAATTAACTTTAAAAGGTTAATACCGTATATTATTTTTTTAAAGTTCTTAGGAGATTAGTTTAGATGTTATGCACTTAAATATAATTTATAATTTATTTTATTACTTTATTATTAATCTAATGTTTTTTTATTATTTTATTAATTATTTTATTAAACCCTCACATCATAATTAATATTTTTTTTACCATCTGGTGATGCTATGAAATTTTTAATACTTGATGGATATACTGATGAACCAGCGGGACTTGGAGTACCTCCCTATATAGGGACCTATCCAAGGTATGCTGCTGGAGTATTATATCTTCATGGATGTAGGGATGTACATTATATTACCATTGATAAATTAAGGGAAGAGTTAAAAAAAGGGTATGATTTAAATAAATTTGAGGCAATAATAACCATCTGTGGATTCCACACACCTGGGAAGTATTTAAATGCTAAACCAGCATCATTGAAGGAAGTAGTTTCCATACTTTACAACTATGAAGGTTTAAAGATATTAGGGGGACCTGTAGCAACGAAGTTTGGTTCATCAATGGAAGGGGGCATATTAAAGGATGAAGAAAAATATAAATCCTTCTTTCATATTGTGGCAGAGGGAGACCTTGAAATGCTTTTATTGGATCTTATAGAGAATAACTTTAAGGTTGAGAGGGTAGATAGGGAATACTGCCAAGTGAGGGATTATCATACTATAAGGGAGTTTGCAATAAGGGGGGCAAGGATCGTAAGGGAACATCCTAATTATCCCCATATTATTGCAGAGATAGAAACCTATAGGGGCTGTTCAAGATATCTAAGTGGAGGCTGCTCCTTCTGCACAGAACCTAAGCGCTTTGGTATTCCAAAATTTAGGGATGAGAAGGATATAATAGATGAAATAAATGAATTATACCTAAATGGAATAAAATACCTAAGGATAGGGAGGCAGCCATGTATATTTTCCTATAAATCTTTAAATAGCGAAAAAGAAGAGGTTCCAAAACCCAATGTTGAATCCATTGAAAAGTTATTCAAGGGCATATGGAATAAAATAAGTCCAAAGGTACTTCATATAGACAATGCTAACCCTGCAGTAATTGCCAATCATGAGGAGGAAAGTAAAAAAATTGCAAAGATACTTGTTAAATACTGTACAAGTGGGAATGTAGCAGCCTTTGGGGTTGAAAGTTTTGATGAAAAGGTAATTAAAATGAACAACCTATTATCCACCCCAGAGGATGTTTTAAAGGCCATAAAAATACTCAACGAGATTGGGGGCAAAAGGGGTCCAAGTGGTCTTCCATACCTACTTCCCGGTATAAATCTACTATTTGGATTGAGAGGGGAGTCCAAGAAAACCTTTAAAATAAACTACCATTATCTAAGGGAAATATATGATAGGGGTTTTATGTTACGGAGGATAAATATTAGACAGGTTGTTCCATTCCATGGTACTGATATAAATATTAAGGATATTGAAAGGGCAAATAAACGGAAAAAACTATTTTTAAGTTTTAAAGAGAAGGTTAGAAGAGAGATAGATAATCCCATGTTAAAGAGGGTGATTCCAAAGGGTACTATCTTAAAGGAGGTTTTTATTGAGTTAAGGAAAAAAAATTTATACTTTGGGAGACAATTTGGTACCTATCCAATACTTGTAGGTATAAAAGGAGAGAATCTAAATCTTAAATCCTTTGTAGATGTTAAAGTAATAGATTATGGAAGGAGGTCCCTAACTGGAGAGGTATTGGAAGTTATTAATTAATAGTTATAAAAATAATAGGGTATAATCAAAATATAATAAATAATTAATTTAATTAAATTTTATTAATCTTTATCCACTTCATCAAACTCCAATGTTATATTTTTAATATTGAATTCCTTACCTCCCTTTATTTTTAAAGATAAACTTTGGCATCTTGGACAGGCTATATCAAATTCATCCTTTGCATTCAAATCTCCTTCATAACCACAGTTATTGCATAATACCTTTGGTTTTATATGCTCTACCTCTATCTCTGCCCCTTCACATAATGTGGATTGGGAAACCACTTCAAAGGCAAATTTAAGTTGCTCAATATTTATAAATGTTAATTCACCAATCTCCAAGTTTATTTTACTTACTTTTTTAATACTTTTGTCTTTAAAATCATCATAGTTATTTACAGTATCCAATATTGTATTTAGCATTGATGTGGCATAGGATAATTCATGCATTTTTGCACCTTAAAATAATTTTTATAGGATGTTATAATTATCCCTTTATCATTAAAAATTTTATTTTTTTATTTTTTTTAAGTTATTATTTTATTATTTTATCCTTAGGGTTTCTTTAATGGCCTCATATAGATTATAACATAAAAATTCAATTTCATCCTCAGTAATAGTCAGGGGAGGGACAATTATTATTGTATTAAATATGGGCCTCATATAAATACCCCTCTTTAATAGATTTTCTGCAACCCTATAGGCTACCTTTTCCCTGAATGGATAGGGTTCCTTATTATTTTTATCCTTTACCAATTCTATGCCTATCATAAAACCCCT
>JAHEPY010000053.1:0-788 GCA_019561565.1 Methanothermococcus sp. SCGC AD-155-M21 | reverse complement strand
GCTCTTTAAGGGATACTATGGAAATGCCCCCTACTGCTATAGATGTAAATATGGTCATGATTTTAAAGATAGTGACGAAAGAATGGAAAGGGGCTGTAGTATGGATTGCTTAGAGGATATGTTGAATCTCATAGAGGAGCATAAGGAGGAGTTATTCTGTATAATATTGGAGGGAGGAGTAATGGGCTCTGCAGGGATGATACCCTATCCTAATAATTACATAGAGGAAGTGGCGAGAAAATCTAAGGAGGAAGGTATTTTAATTATACTCGATGAAGTTGCAACCTTTGCAAGACTTGGAAAATATTTATTTTCAGATAATGAAAAATTAAAGAAAATATCTAAACCAGATATAATTACTATTGGAAAGGGAATAACTGGAGGATATTTACCCCTTGCCCTTACTATGACAAGGGAGGAGATATACAGCCAATTCTTAGGGGATTTTGAAGAGCATAGGCAGTTTTTCCATGGACATACCTATACAGGGAATCAATTACTATGTACTTCAGCAATTGCTACCTTAGATATACTTGAAGGGGATGAGGTCTTTAAAAAAATAGGTAAAAAAATAGAATTACTCCATAGGTCCCTTGATAGATTAAAGGAATTGGAACATGTAGGAGATATTAGAAAAAGGGGTTTTATGATAGGCATAGAATTGGTAAAGGATAAAAATAATAAGGAACCCTATCCATTCAGGGAAAAGGTAGCCTATAGGGTTGCAGAAAATCTATTAAAGAGGGGTATTTATATGAGGCCCATATTTATAATACAATAATAATTGT
>JAHEPY010000052.1 GCA_019561565.1 Methanothermococcus sp. SCGC AD-155-M21 | reverse complement strand
GTTATGGGGGCACCTAAAAAAATGATGGAGCAGCAGATAGTTATGACCCTTCAAACTATGTCTTCAATTGTGGAAACTTCAGGTGTTGAAGGCCTTTTAAAGGCTCTTAATGTGGAAGTAGTTACAAAGAGTGCCTCCTCTATGCATCTAATGGAGGATCAAAAGGGATTGGATTCAGCCCTGGATATTTTAAATAACTTAGATGATAAAATAGTTGAAAAATCTAAAAATGCTAAGGTAAATCCAACAACACTTATGGCATCCCAGGCACTTGTAAATGAACTTAGGACCCTAATTGGAGGTAGGGCAGCAGAGGGTGCTATTGAAAGAAGTATGAAAAGATTATTTATGAAATAATATAGTGAAAGTATGGAAAAAATTAAAGTTGTGGTATTAGGTTCAGAGGATGCTGGAAAAACTACATTAATGGAAAATTTACTTGGCAATATTGGTAAAGTAGAGTACAGTGGAAGTACTGTGGCCATAGATTATGGAAACCTAATATTGAATGGAAAGAAAATACATGTTTTTGGCACTCCCGGACAGGAACGATTTCATTTTATGAGGGAATTAACCCTTAAAGGTGTTGATTTTGCAATAGTGGTATTAGACAGCAGTAGGGGAATAATGGACTTAGACAAAAAAATAATTAATGCTTTAAATAGTATGAAAATACCTTATTTAATATTCATAAATAAAATAGATATGGTAAATAGGGAAAAACTTAACAAGTTATTAGATGAAATCAAAGAAAATTATAATGATTATCATTATATTATAGAAGGTTCTGGGTTAAATGGAGTAGGGCTGGATAAATTAAAAGATATACTATCTACTGTAGGGCAGGGGCTATGAAAAATAATAATTAAATTAAAAAATAATTAAATTAAGAATTAATAATAATTAAAATATTTTTTTATATCCCTAAACAAAACTATTTATATTATGAATACAATAATATAATACATGTTAGGAAAAGGAACTTATGAACTCATAAAACATCTATCTGAAGAAGAATTAGATAGAAAGATCAGAGAGCAAAAAGACGCAAGAGTCCTTAAAAGGCTTTGCTTCGTAAGACATCTCTATAGTGGGATGAGTGTTAAAAAAGCAGCAGACCTAATAGGAGTTACCAAGGCTACAGGCTACTCATGGTTAAAACGATGGAACTCAAAAGGCTATAGGGGCTTAATTCCAGAATTTGGAGGAGGAAGGCCACCTAAACTAACTGAAGAGGATAAAGAGAAACTTAAGAATATTCTAAAAGAAAAAGATTCATGGACAACGAAAGAAGTGCAGAAGTTGATTGAGAAAAAATTTGGAGTGGAGTACTCATCTTACCACGTAAGAAGAATTCTAAAATCATTTGGCATGAAATAGGCTAAAACCTATAGAAGGACTACATGAAATAGATAATACTAAGAGATTTTAAAAAAAATTAGATAAAGTGAAAATAATAGGATAATAATTATTCATTAATGAGGTGGCAGTTAGGGGAATGTAAAGTAAAGTTAAGGGTTTTACTCTTTAAGGAGGGGTGTGGTGTAGTTCCTTCTTGGAAGATAAGAGAACTAATCCCAAGATAAGAATTTTAATTTAAGGGTGTTGAAAGATAGGTTTCCGAGAAATCTCTATTGAATAAATAAAAAATTACTAAATCTTTAAAAAAATTACAGAATCTACATTATTTGCAGGGAATTAGATTATAAGTTTTTAAGATATAAGTTTAAAATATTATGTGATTGACTATAACTCCATTTTATATCTAAAATAAAAAATAAAAGGTATAGGTGTTTTCCTTGGATTACTCACATATTCTCAATAAAAAACACAGTATTAATAAAACAATAAACTCAATAAATAAAAAGTTTAATATGGAAAACTATTGGATAAACTATAACTTTGAGGATAATTCCCCTACAAATGCCTATACATTTGCCGGGGGAGATGGTAGTTTTAATAAAATTGATTACGTTGATTTTTGTCTCTACTCTGTAGGTATAGTTTCCTACATAAATAAAGTTGGNGAAAAAATAGAAAAATCCATATCCTATTGGGATACAGATATTATTATTCCCTATACCTATATTTCAAATAGACTTACACTTTATATGTTAAATATGGAATTAAAAACTGCACTTTGGAATTTTAAAAGTAAGGACATTGATTATTATTTATTGGATGGCTNTTTATATTCTCTTATAATTAAGACCCATACCTATATGGGACATAGAGAGGGAAGTAATGAAATAGTGGATTATTATAAAAAATATGGCAAAGATATAAGGAATAAAATTATAGAAGAACTTGACAATGGAATACTNGCCCCAACTGTATCCATTGATGTTAAAGAATGTGAAGAGGAAGGGGAATACCATAAAATCATACTTGAACAGATTGAATATATTGTATTACTAATAGAAATATTAAAAAAATACAGGGATAAGTTAGTGGGCATATCCAAGACCTCAAAAATGAACATATACTTTAAAGAGGGATATATTCCAGATATGGCAGTTTTTAATAAGATTAAAACATTGGGATATTCTAAGCCATTAAATTTGGCAAACTGGGAAATGGTGGAAATAAATCAGGGGATATACAATAATATAAAGTATTTAAAAAAATTTGGACAGGATATTGATGAATTATACTATCAATTTGCAAAACTTGATAAGAATGAGGGAGTTTTAAATATTACATCCTTTAAAAACTTAGATGGGGAATTCTTTTCAAATTTAAAAGAGATATCCGTAGGTAATTATCCTTATATTCTAAAAAAATCCCATGAAGAGGTTAAAATAAAGGATAATGATATGTCCCATTGTGCTAAATTATTGGGTTTATACAGTAGTAGAGATAGGGAATTATTTATATGATGTAAATTATGCAATGAAAATTTAATATTAAAAATAAATATTAAAAAATTATAAATAATTTTAATTATAGGATATTGTAATAAAAATAAAATAATTAAAAAAAATTAATAAAAAATTATAATTAAAAAATATAGAATATATAAAAAATTAACTTTAAAGGTTAATAAAGCCTACATATTTGTAAGGGGTGTTTTAAAGTTCTAGGGATAATTTTAGATAATGTACTTAACTATAATATTGATCTATTAAAAATAATAAGATATTATAAATTAATAGTATAATATGCTAAGCATATAATACAGGCATAAAAAAAGTATAGGGTGAGTTTAATATGGTAAATATTGTAGAGAAAGTAATAAAGGAAGTTGAGCCATTAGAGGATGCTGTGTTAATAGAGGGCCTTCCAGGAATAGGCCATGTTGGTAGAATAGTGGCAGAACATATAATACATGAATTTAATGGAGAGAAGGTTTTAGAACTTTATTGTGATGATTTTCCCCCCCAAGTATTGGTAAATGAAGATGGAACTGTTGAATTTATGAATAACTCCATATATATAATAAAGGAACCCATTCCAATAATAGTTGTTACAGGGAATACTCAGGCCCTAACTCCTATGGGCCAATATCAAACCTCTAAGAGATTAACTGAACTGGGAATTAAATATGGTGCAAAAGTAGTATATACCATTGGAGGGTTTGGTATAGGTAATTTAAAAGAAAATCCTGCTGTTTATGTGGCTGCTACATCAAAGGAACTTGCCAATAAAATAAAGGGGCATGGTGCTGTATTTAGGGGAGATGGAGGGGGCATCTTAGGTGCCGCTGGTTTGATGCTAACCTTTTCAAAATTAAATGGTATTGATGGAGCCTGTATTATGGGAGAAACCCCAGGATATTTAATAGATCCAAAATCAGCAGGAAGAGTATTGGAAGTACTATCAAAGATCCTTGGAATTGAAATTAACATGGATGAAATTGAAAAAAGGGCCAAAGAAATGGAGATGTTTTTGGAAAAAATTAAAAGTTTCGAAAAAAGCCAGGAACAAAAACAGGCAATGCCAAGGGATGATGATTTGAGATATATAGGATAGATAGAGAATATATAAAAAATTATTATATTATTCATTTTATTATTTTATTTATTTTATTATTTTATTTTATTATTCTTTATCACTTATTTATTTTTATAATATCTCTCCAAAGGGGGAACAACCTGCTTTTTTCTTGACATAACTCCCTCTAAAAATATACTTTTATCCTTCAACTCAACATTGAATGTCCTTTCAAATGCCTCCCTATTGCCTAAAACCAATACTTCGCTGCCCTCTTTCATTATATCAGTTATTAAGAATAATATTAAATCATAACCCTTATTAATTTTTTCTTCGAGAACACTGTATATTTCTTCCTTTTTGGACTCTATTTCATTAATATCAATTACTTCGACCTGTCCAATTCCTATTTTTTTGCCATTGAAATTAAATTCCTTGTAATCTAAATTAACAATCTCTTCAGGTTTCATACTTCCTACGGTAGATTTTGCTTTAAGTATTTCCATACCATAGGCATTAATATCCTCTATTCCTGCAATCTTTGCAAGTCTCTCTGCAATATCCTTATCAGTATTGGTAGTTGTTGGAGATTTAAATAATACTGTATCAGATATTATGGCAGATAGCAATAATCCTGCTAAATCCCCTTTTAATTCTCTATTTTTTCCACCTATAAATTCCATCATTCCCTTAAAGTAAAGTTCCCCTACTATTGTGGCAGTGGAGCCAAGGGGCTTTGCAATATAGATTATAGGCTCTGAGGTAGTTATTCCCACCTTATGGTGATCTATAATACCAATAATCCTTCCCTTATCTATATCCTCTAAACTCTGACTTTTCTCTGAATGATCAACTAATATTAACTCCTTGCCCTCTGCAGAGGTTATCAATTCTGGCTCCATAACTCCAAATCTTTTTAATATAAATTCACTTTCAGGGTTTAAATCGCCCAATCTTGCAGGAATGGCATCTAAAAAATGAGATAAAACTATTGATGAGCATATACTATCAGTATCTGGGTTTTTATGGCCTACAATGTATAGCATAATATTACCTCTTTTATATTTTTATAGTTATTTTTATTGATATATCTTTAATGTTTATAATATTTTTTATAGTTTTATAATAAGTTCTATATGGATTACTTTTGTTATATAATAAAAATGTTAAATAAAATAAAAAAAATATTAATTTATAAAATAAATAAAAAATAATAAGAATATAAAAAAAATAAATTTTAACAATGTATAAAATTATTATTACTTTAACCATACAGTACCCCAAAGGTGAAAAAATGGATAATAATATGGATAAAGAAAAATTAATCAATAAACTAATTGACTTTATAATGAATATGGTAAGAGAAGCCAATGCCAATGGAGTGGTTGTTGGATTAAGTGGGGGCATAGATAGTTCCTTAGTGGCCACATTGTGCTCAAAGGCCCTTGGAAGGGAACGGGTATTGGGAATTATAATGCCTGAAAAAAATTCAAATCCATTGGATAAAGAGCATGCCCTGCTCATTGCAAAAAAACTTAATATAAAATATATAATCTCAGATATTACAGAGATATTAAAGGCCTTTGGGGCAGGGGGCTATGTTCCAACAAGGGAATTTGATAGAATGTCCGATGGAAATCTTAAGGCCAGGATAAGGATGTGTATTCTATACTACTTTGCAAATAAAAATAACCTTCTCGTTGCAGGCACATCCAATAAATCAGAATTATATATGGGATATGGGACAAAATATGGAGACTTAGGCAGTGATTTTTTAGTTATAGGCAACCTATTTAAAAGCGAAGTTAGAGATTTGGCAAGGTATTTAGAGATACCTGAGGAGATAATAAACAAACCTCCCTCAGCAGGGCTTTGGGAAGGCCAGATGGATGAAGAGGAGTTGGGAATATCATATCAACTATTGGATAAAATACTTAAAAGAATAGAGAAAGGAGAGAGTAAAGAAAAAATATCAAAGGATCTAAGTGTTCCAATATCAAAAGTGGAGGGAATATTAAAGAGAATAGAATCAAATAAACATAAGTTAGGGCCTATATTTCCTAAATGATGACGAATATAGACTTAAACATGATTGTTTATAGTAATAAAAAACTTTAATTTCAAAAGAACATTATAAAAATAAAATAATAATTATTAAAAAATTATTAAGATAAAAATAAAAAATAAAAGATTTAAAAAAATATTTAAGAAGGAATAAATAATAAAAAGTAAAAATCCCATCATTATTCTCCTTAGGTGCTCCTAAGCACTGGGAAGGTAGGCAATTCTTTGACAGGATGATATTATGAAAATTATANTAATCTAAGATAGAGAGACTTAAAGTATTTCTCTTTATATTTTAAATAACGTTTTATTTTTTATTATTTTTACTATCATTATTTTATTTTATAGATATATACATTTAAAATATTATGCTTGACTAATAGCAATGTAGCATCATATATAGAAATATTAAAAAAATAAATAAACCTATAAAATAAGGTGAAATTATCTATTTTGAGGAATATTATAAATACCTATGTGCCTATTCAGATTTTGAGGAGAGTGATTTTGCAATATTTGGGGTTCCCTATGATGGCACAACTACATATAAACCTGGGGCAAGATTTGGACCAGATGAGGTAAGAAGATCCTCCTGGGGATTGGAAACCTACAGTCCTACTTTAAAGAGGGATTTAATAGATTTAAGCATATGTGATTTAAATAATATAATCATAGAAGGGAATCAAAGGGATATTTTAAATAGAATCTACAGTGGAACCATTGAAATTATGAAAAAGGGAAAAATACCCATTATGATTGGAGGAGATCATTCTACTACCTATCCCTTAGTGAAATCTGCAAGGAAAATATATGGAGATATAGCATTAATACAATTTGATGCCCACTGTGATTTAAGGAATGAGTACTTAGGGAATAAATACTCCCATGCCTCAGTTATTAGGAGATGCTACTCTATCACAAAGGATATATATCAATTTGGAATTAGAAGTGGAGATAAAGAGGAATGGGAATTTGCATGGGAAAATACTAAGATATTCACAGATCTACCAACAAAAAAGGATATTGAGAATATAGAATCACTGAATAAACCTATATACATAACTATCGATATTGATGTTTTGGATCCTGCCTATGCCCCTGGAACAGGCACCCCTGAACCCTGTGGGTACTCCACAAAGGAATTGATAAACTCCTTATATTTATTTAGGGACTTAAAGGATAAAATAATAGGCTTTGATGTTGTAGAGGTGTCCCCTCCCTGTGATGTAAATAATATAACATCTATATCTGCTGCAAAGATCATAAGGGAACTTATATTAACGATGGTATGATATGAAATAAAGGGGTAGGGGTAATACAGAAACAGATTGTAAGGATGAAAGGGCTTTTAAGGTAAATAAACCTTAATTAATATTCTCTTTTTTCATTTTTTTTAATATAAATTTTTCTTTTAATATAATTTTTAAAAATTAATATTTTTTTTAATATTTTAAGAAACTCATCCCCTTCAGGATTGGCATATCTATTTTTTTAAAGTCTTTAATACTATAATTTATTAATTAAACTTATAACCTATAAATAAATATTATATAACCATTATTTATGTAAATATTGCCATTATATAACCAATAGGTATATATATAATCAGAAAATAGGGACATATAGGGGTATTTTAAATACTCATAAAATAGTAAGAAGTGAAATCTATGAAAAAAACATATTTTTTATTATTTCTACTGACTCTATTTGTAGGCACTGTTTCAGTGTACGGGGATACAATATATGTCCCAGGTAACTATTCAACAATTCAGGGGGCAATAGATGCTGCCACTTCTGGAGATGTAATAATAGTTGGAGATAATATATATTATGAGAGGTTAGTTGTAAATAAGAGTATAACCTTAAAATCTGAAAATGGGCCGGAAAATTGTATTATTAATGGGGGTAATTCTGGAGGTGTAATAAATATTAGATCTAATGGGGTTATAATTGAAGGATTTACAATTAGGAATTCTGGTTACCAGCGTGTAGGTATTGAAGTGTACTCTAATAACAATACTATTAAGAATAACAAGATATTAAACAACTGGTATGGCATCTATTTACATAGTTCGAGCAATAATAACAGCATTATTGGGAATAATATATCGAACAACGGGGGTGATGGTATCTACTTAATTTATTCGAGCAATAATAGCATTAATGATAATAATATAACATCGAACAACTGGAGGGGCATCCACTCACGTTATTCGAGCAATAATAGCATTAATGATAATAATATAACATCGAACAACTGGGGGGGCATCTATTTACTTTCTTCGAACAGCAACACCATTAAAGATAATACCTTTATTGATAATGGCATTTTAATTGAAGAGGGTGGACTAGAATACTGGACACATACAATAGAGAACAACACAATTAATGGAAAACCACTTTATTACTTTAGGAATAAAGTAGGAGGTAATATCTCAGATGCAGGTCAGGTAATTCTTGTAAATTGTAGTGATATGATAGTTGAAAATCTGAAAATAAATAATACAGATGTTGGAATTACTATTGCCTACTCATCCAATATTACTGTGAAAAATAATGTATTATTATCGAACAACGATTATGGTATCTACTTAAGTGGTTCGAGCAATAATAGTATCATTAATAATAGTATATTGAACAACGGGGATGATGGTATCCGCTTGTGGTCTTCAAGTAATAATAATATTATTGATAATAGTATATTGAACAACGGGGATTATGGTATCCACTTGAGGAGGAGTTCGAGCAATAATAATATTATTGATAATAGTATATCGAACAATATGTATGGTGGTATCCGCTTGTGGTATTCAAGCAATAATAATATCATTAATGATAATGCCATAACATCGAACAGTGGGGATGGTATCTACTTGGATATTTCGGTCAGTAATTTCATTAATGATAATAGCATAACATCGAACAGTGGGGATGGTATCTACTTGGATATTTCGGGCAATAACATCATTAATGATAATAGCATAACATCGAACAACGATGGTATCTACTTGTATGATTCGAAAAATAATAGTATTGCTGATAATAATATATCGAACAACGGGGATGATGGTATCCACTTGCTTGATTCGAGAAATAATAACATTATTAGTAATAACATATCAAACAACGGGGATGATGGTATCTCCATAGTTAGACTAAAGAATAATAACATTATTGATAATAATATATCGAACAACGGGGATGATGGTATCAACTTGTGGTATTCGAGCAGCAACACTATTAAAGATAATACCTTTATTGATGATGGCATTTTAATTGGGGGAGATAGACTAGAATACTGGACACATACAATAGAGAACAACACAATTAATGGGAAACCACTTTGTTACTTTAAAAATAAAGTAGGAGGTAATGTATCAGAGAATGCAGGTCAGGTAATTCTTGTAAATTGTAGTGATATGATAGTTGAAAACCTGAAAATAAGTAATATATCAATGGGAATTGATATTGCTTACTCATCCAATATTGCTGTGAAAAATAATGTATTATCGAACAACAGGGATGATGGTATCCGCTTATGGAGTTCGAGTAATAGTAGCATTATTGGTAATAATATATCAAACAACAAAAGGGATGGTATCTACTTAAGTAGTTCGAGCAATAACAGTATTATTGATAATAATATATCGAACAACGGGGATGATGGTATCTACTTAATTTATTCGAGCAATAATAGAATCTATCTAAACAATTTCAACAACAGTCAAAACGCTCGTTCTTACAACTCAAGAAACAACACCTGGAACTCGCCTGAGGAAATTATATACATCTACAACGGCACTCAATATACAAACTATTTAGGAAACTACTGGGATAATTACAATGGTAACGATACAGATGGGGATGGAATTGGAGATACACCTTATCAAATAGATGGGAATAATATTGATCACTATCCTTTAATATTGGAAGAGTTAAAACCTAATCTAAAAATAAAAAATATTATCACAAACACTCCAATATACAATGGAATTCAGACTGAGATAAACCTAACAATAATCAACAATGGTAATGAAAACATAAACACCACATTCCCAGTGGAAATAACAATTAAAAATGCCTCAGGAGATGTGGTATATACCAATGTGGCAAATATAAACGGATTAAATGCAGTGGCAATGAAAAACATAACCTTCAATTGGACTCCTAACAATACTGGAACCTATAGAATTATAGCATTCGTAGATCCAAACAACATTATAAATGAGTCAAATGAAAGTGATAATACTATCACATTATCAAATGTTTTAGTGGAATCTGTACCAGGGCCTATAACAAAGCCAAATCTATTAATAGAAAATATTATCACAAACACTCCAATATACACTGGAACTCAGACTGAGATAAATATATCTATAATCAACAACGGTAATGAAAACATAACCACCACATTCCCAGTGAATTTAACAATTAAAAATGCCTCAGGAGATGTGGTATATACTAATATGGCAAATATAAACGGATTAAATATAAGTGAAAATAAGATCGTAACCTTCAACTGGACTCCTAACAACACTGGAAACTACAGTATCACAGCATTTGTAGATTCAAACAACATTATAAATGAGTCAAATGAAAATGATAACAACTACACCTTATCAAATGTAGAAATATATGAATTTGAAAATGTATTCCCAACATTAAACAATAATAGCAAAACTATCACTCTTAAAAAAGGATGGAATGTCCTATCAATACCCCACAGGGCAAACATAACCTTCAGTAATCCAGAAGCAGTAGAATCTATAATAACCTACTACAACGACGACTGGGATAACATAACTAACTTAAATGAAATAAAGCCACTCTACGGATACTACATATACTGTAACAGCAGTACCTACATGAATATCAAATATATTACTTCAGAAGAACCTACAGCACCACCAGCAAGACCTGTATTCAAAGGTTGGAACCTAGTTGGAGTAAACCCTGGACAATATGATATCGATGGAGTAATATTAATAGACTTCGTACTCCCTGTAGAGGATTCATGGATAATGATACTTGATCCAGAAAATAATAACCTCTATACTAAGAATGACTATATATCCAGTATATTACTTCATTCTTATGATGCATATTGGATGTATAATAAAGAAAATGATATATTGCCAGGAAGAAATTTAAATTAATTTATTAGCATAATATTTTTCTACTTTTTTTAGATTTTTACAATAATAACCCATGATTACTCATAATTCTATTATACGGTGAATTTATGAAAAACACTGCAAAAATATACATATTAATCTTTGCTTTAGGCCTTCTATTAGCAAATTGTAGTTTAGCCAGTGATACTACTCCACCTCAATTACCTGCCCAATACTATGGAAAGGTTATTTCGCCAACTCCCTTAAGTGGATATATTGAAGTAAAAATAGGGAATAAATCTTATGATTCCATACCTCTAGTAAATAACACCTTTGGAGGCCCTACTTATTTAG
>JAHEPY010000051.1 GCA_019561565.1 Methanothermococcus sp. SCGC AD-155-M21 | reverse complement strand
TCTGAGAAAAAATTATTTTTAAAGGCATTGAAGGAAAAATTTGAAGATGACCCAAAAGAAAAATACACAAAGTTTTATACATTTGGTGGATGGAAACAATCCAAAAGTCTGAGAAAAAATTATTTTTAAAGGCATTGAAGGAAAAATTTGAAGATGACCCAAAAGAAAAATACACAAAGTTTTATACATTTGGTGGATGGAAACAATCCAAAAGAAAAAAAGAGTTTGTTGAACATGCAGATGAACTTATGGAAAAGAGGGGGGGGGTATCCCAGGATACAACCCTGATATTGGAGTACCATTAGGGCAGAGAAAATTAATGCCCTATAAACTTTCAGGTACTGATGATATAGTAGAGGGTGATGACTTACACTTTATGAACAATGCAGCCATCCAACAAATGTGGGACGACATGAGAAGAACTGTTATTGTGGGTATGGATACTGGGCACACTGTTCTTGAAAAGAGACTTGGTGTGGAGGTAACTCCAGAAACCATTAACGAATATATGGAAACAATAAACCACGCATTGCCAGGAGGTGCCGTTGTTCAGGAACACATGGTTGAGGTAGATCCTGCATTAGCCTGGGATTCCTATGCTAAGGTATTCACTGGAGATGATGAATTAGCAGATGAACTTGATAAGGTATTTTTAATTGATATTAATAAATTGTTCCCAGAAGAACAGGCTGAACAATTAAAGGCTACCATTGGTAAAAAGACCTATCAGGTATCAAGAGTACCCACCTTAGTAGGTAGAGTATGTGATGGAGGTACAATAGCAAGATGGTCTGCTATGCAGATTGGAATGTCCTTTATTACAGCATACAAACTCTGTGCAGGAGAGGCTGCAATTGCTGATTTCTCCTATGCAGCAAAGCACGCCGATGTTGTTTCAATAGGTACTGCACTACCTGCAAGAAGGTCAAGAGGAGCCAACGAGCCAGGAGGTATTCCATTTGGTATATTATGTGATGTGGTACAAACTACCAGGGTAAGTGAAGATCCAATTGAGCAATCCTTGGAGGTAGTTGCCACTGGAGCCATGCTTTACGATCAAATATGGCTTGGTGCCTACATGTCTGGAGGAGTTGGATTCACCCAGTATGCTACAGCAGCCTACACAGATGATATATTGGATGACTTTAGTTACTATGGATATGACTACGTAGAGAAGAA
>JAHEPY010000050.1 GCA_019561565.1 Methanothermococcus sp. SCGC AD-155-M21 | reverse complement strand
ACCTCAAAAAACCTTTTTAATTTAATAGAACCAGATTTTGAAACCTTTCTAACATCATTCCTTGCCAAATCAACGAGCATCATGTGCTCTGCCCTTTCCTTTTCATCGTTAAGAAGTATTTTTGCCAATCTTTCACTTTCCTCCTCAGTTTTTCCAGCATTTATGGTTCCAGCAATGGGATTTATTTTTAATATATTCCTTTCAACAGAGGCCATAGTTTCAGGAGAGGCCCCCAAAACCCTTTTTCCAAATTCCAAGAGAAACATATAGGGACTTGGATTTAACTCCCTTAAATTCCTATATATTTTAAAGGCCGAAAGATCGCTTTTTAAATTGTATTCTCTGGATATAACTACCTGAAAGGCATCTCCATTGTATATATATTCCTTGGCTCTTTTAACCATCTCAATAAATTCCTCCCTCTCTGCATCACACTTGATTACCTCTGAACCCCCAGACTCCTCAACAAAACTTGAATTCCTGGCTCTTTCAATCATTCCCTTAGCCTTATTGATTTCTTCCTTTGAATTACTTAAAGATAGGTAGTAATATCTATTCAATACATGATCATAGACATAGGCGTTCCTGTAATATCCAAAGATGGATTCCTCCTCAATATCTCCCCCTATGTAGTTATGTATGGTATCATAGGCTATGTATCCCAAAAAACCTCCCACAAATCTTTCATTTACATCTATGTTGGATATTGGACCATTGCTATCTATTTCATTGGAATATATTTCCTTTAAACTTTTAAAGGGATTGCTCTCCTTGGATACTGTAGTATTTCCTATCTTTGTATTGTTCTTTATCCTTACAACAAACTCTGGATTAATTGAGATGTAGGTATATCTTGCCTTGGAGGGATGTTTATCCCTTGATTCCAATATAAATGGATATTCTCCCTCATCCCTCAAAATATTGTATAATTTTAAAGGATCCACGTAATCAAATTTTTGCCTATATATTTTCATAATCTCTCCCATTTAAAATAAAATTATTAAATTAAAAATAAATAAAATTAATTATTTAAAATATTATAATAATATATAATAAAAATTATAATAACAATAAAATAAATATAAAATATAACATTTATAAATAATATTTTAATCTATGTATTAATTTAATTTATTAGCCCAATTAATAATTTTATAAGGTTAAGTGGAAAAATGAGCCGAACTACTTATGAGATTTTGGAAATGATATATGCCCTTAAAAGGCAGAAAAAAATAATCTATGGCATGAGTATTTTGTTTTTAATGTCATTTATAATCTCCTATATACTAATGGTCTTAAATGTATCCTTAGTTAATAACTTTGGAAAAATGGTACTTGCTCAGTTTTTGGCCTATCTTAATTTAAAGGATATTACTAACCTGTCTCAGGTGGATATATTTTTCATGATAGTAAAGCATAATCTATCCACAAGTACGCTAATATATTTATCAAACATCTTTTCAATACCCTTTATGGTATTTAATGCCTTTATTTTGGCCTATGTTCTATTTATTAGTAATCCATTGATATTTATACTTCTTATATTACCCCATGGCATTATAGAGATTCCTGCTTTATTACTATGTAGTAGTGCAGGAATAGTCCTATTTACCTCAATAGTATATAGATTGAAGGGAAATAAATACTTGGCACATATGCAATTTATAGATTCTTTAAGGATGTTGTTAATTTCCACAATTCTATTTATATTTGCAGGCATTATTGAAAGTTTTATTACCTTTAAAATAAAAACCCTGCTTTAGTATAAAAAATAGATAATATAGATAATAATAACTGAACAATATTTTTTAATAATAATTATAATAATAATTATAATAATAATTATAATAATTTTTTATTTTAAATTTTTTTTATTATATTAATTTAATTCTATTTTAAACATAAGGAAAGGGCCTTGTAAAATTTTATTGTGATATCATGTTGGAACCTATTATTTATGATATTGGTAGAATATGTAAAGAAACATATAAAACCTCTGAAAATAAAGAATACACTCCTAAGATTATTGATAGTAACATATTAGACAGGATAAATCCCCCATTATTAAAGATACCCTTTGATTGTCCAAGGGAAGTTATGGAAACTTTAACTATAAATAATAAAAAAAAGGTCTTTGGTAATTTTGAACTTGAAGATAGGAGTATTACCTATTATATTGTTAATTTTGGAAAATATGTAGATTCCATTAATATCAATGATTTAATTGAATTAAATCCTGATTTAGTAATAATAGGAGATAGTAGAGTATTAATTAAAAGAAAAGAACTTATTCAATTAATAAAGGGATTAAGGGAAATAATTTCCCCAAACACTGCAATATACTTTCCCAATGCATTACCTTGGGAAATTCCCCTTTTGGTGTATTTAGGAGTGGATTACTTTGATTATTCCTCTGCCCATTACTATACCTCCCTTGGATATTACTTTACAAAAAATAGGCTAATACCCATAAATAGTAAAGAAAGGGAAGGAGACGGGATGGATTTTATAGGTAATAGCAACATATTAAACCATAATCAAAATATAATCAATCTAATACTAAACGAAGTAAAATATGGTATAAAGGAAGGTTGTTTAAGAAACATAGTGGAGGAAACTACCCTATCAGATCCATACCTTAGGGGAAATTATAAAAGATACAATCCAGACTTAAGAAATATTCCACTATCAAAGGGAAAAAGGATAATAGTATCCATTGATGAAAGCAACATCCCTGAAGTAAAAAAATATATTGAGAGAATAAAAAACTACGAGGTATTTACAAATACCATAGTTCTATTACCCTGTTCCTCTAAAAAGCCCTATTCTCATTCAAAATCCCATAAGTATTTTATAAATGCAATAAACTCTAATAATTATCCTGTTGAAGAGGTTATTATTACCTCCCCCTATGGTATAGTTCCCAGAGCCCTTGAGGGGGTGGTAAATTATGATATACCAGTAACAGGTAAATGGTCCTTGGAGGAGATAGAGTTTATTAATAATCAATTAAATAATTATTTAAAAAATGCAAGTAAAAAATACAGCCATTTAAATATAATATGCCACTTACCTGATCATTATTTAGATATATTGGATGAGGATACTTATAAAAATTACGGAGATTATATTATAACATCTAATGGCAATCCTACATCCTTGGAATCCCTTGAAA
Source organism: Methanothermococcus sp. SCGC AD-155-M21 (assembly GCA_019561565.1). Lineage (GTDB taxonomy): Archaea > AGJL01 > Methanococci > Methanococcales > Methanococcaceae > Methanofervidicoccus. The sequence goes on along the minus strand of JAHEPY010000050.1, from coordinate 900 downwards.
ACTTAAAAAATACTTTGAAAGATTTAAAAAATCAATACACTGGAGACCAAGAAAAATTAAGAAAAAATAGAAAAATGCAAGTTATTCATAATTACAAGGACCTTGCAAAGTTCCAATTTAATAAAAATTTTATTCCAGAGGATGTAATAATTAAAGGAAAACATAAAAAATTCTTTATTAAAAAGGAAAATAAATTAGTACAGATATGCTCATTAAATCCAGAAAATGGTCTTTTTGTCTTAACCTATGAAGGGGGTAAATTACTTGGAAAAATAAATTGGGTTGAGGTTAATTTTGAAGTTAAAAAGGGATCATTATTTGCCCCGGGCCTTAAGGATTGTGATGAAAATATATCTGTAAATGATGAAGTGGTAATTATTTATGATGATAGAATTGTTGGAGTAGGTAGGGCTATTTTAAGTGGATTTGAAATGAAAAAGGCCAAACATGGTTTATTGGCAAATATAAGACATGTCAATTATGATGATTAATATGTAGGCATTATAATAATTAATATTTAAAATATTGTAATAATTAAATATATAACATAATAGATATTAATTAAAAATTAAATTTTATCATGATATAATATATATACGCATAAGGGGGTGATGATAATAAATAACATAAAAAAAAGGGCTGCAGAATTAATACTTTTAAAGGATAAAAATTATGAAGAAGTGGACAAATTAAGAGACTATTTAAAAAAATATATTGATTTATATAATGAAATAGGAATCTTAGAGGAAACACTGAGGAGGAAAGTGAAAGATTGGCAAAAATACTTCTTAACGATGAAAAGGAAAGGGCAGAGCACATGATGCTCGTTGATTTGGCAAGGAATGATGTTAGAAAGGTTTCAAAATCTGGTTCTATTAAATTAAAAAGGTTTTTTGAGGT
>JAHEPY010000049.1 GCA_019561565.1 Methanothermococcus sp. SCGC AD-155-M21 | reverse complement strand
TACTTTAAAAGTATAAATTTAAGTAATAATATAGTTATAACAGGAATGGTAGATGATATCATACCATATTTTAAAATAGCAGATATTGCAATAAATCCCATAATCTCTGGAAGTGGTACCAATATAAAACTATTTGAATATTTAGCATCAGGAGTACCTACTATAACTACACCATTTGGAGCGAGAGGTATTGATATAAAACCCAATAAACATGCTATGGTAAAGGATATCGAAGATTTTCCAGAGGGAATATTAGAACTTTTATCAGATGAAGATCTTCAAAAAAAATTAATTATTAGCGGGAGAAAATTAGTTGAAGAGAAGTACGATTGGGAAAAAATCTCTAAAGAGGAACTTAAGATATTAAATCAGATAATGTAATAACGACCATAATTTTAAAGAGGGAGTATATAAATGATAATTGGAATGTTAACAGAAAGATTAATGGCCTTTAATAGATATTGGTAATGTAGTTTATCATTTGTGACAGAAGAACTGTCAAACTACAAAAGTGACTTGATCTATACTTAATAAATTCTAAACAACTTGATAACGGTTCACGATATATAAAGTGAGGGAGAGAGTGAAGATACCAAACCCATTTAAATTACAAAATTGGAAATTTAAAAAATTTTTGATAGTCATACTCTTTTTTCAAATATCATTGTTAGGATTATTCGCCCTTAACAATTTAGGAGTAGATACCCCTATCATAAGACCACTGGTGGGGTTTATCTATTTAATGATTATACCGGGATATCTACTGCTAAGAATTTTAAAATTGCATAATTTAAATAATATAGAAAGTTTTCTGTATGCAATAGGGTTAAGTTTATTTTTAAATATGTTTGCTGGATTTTTAATTAATATATTCTATCCCCTTTTAGGAATAACAGATAAACCAATAGCAGAAATACCCATAATTTTAACTATGGCCTTAGTTGTAGGGACCTTATCCATTGTTGCATATATAAGAGATAGAGATTATGAAGATCCAGATTATCTCCCAATTGTAGATATAATAAACCCACAGGTGTTATTTTTAAGTTTAATCCCTTTTATGGCCATATTTGGAACATACTTAGTTAACTACTATAATAACAATATTTTATTAATGGTAATGATTGTTATCATTGCTTTAGTTTCTTTAATCGTTGGATTTACTAATTGGATTAATGAAAAATATTATCCTTATGTTATATGGATTATGGCTATTAGTTTACTATGTCATATAACATTAATAACTCCCTATGTTGTAAATCATGATGGAGAGATGGTTGGTGCAAAAGTTACAGTAGAAGATGGATTCTGGAACCCTCAATTGTATGGTAATTATAACTCCATAATAATTACTAAAATATTTACTCCTATGATTTACTTTATATGTAATATATCATTAACATGGGTTTATAAAATACTATTCCCAATATTATTTTCCATAATACCTATTATTATATACTCAATATCGAATAAGTATCTCGACTATAAAAAATCTTTTTTTTCTGCTTTAATTTTTATAATTTCTGGAGGGGCAGCATATGTTTCAGCATTTACGGTAATCACTAAACAAGCCATGGCTACTTTGTTTGTAAGTTTAATGATTAATGCTGTCATAAATAAAAAATTATTGTACAATATTAAATTAATATTATCTACAATATTTGGATTAGGGATAATTTTTTCCCATTATGGCACTACATATTTAGTTTTATTTGGATTAGTAGTTGCAACAGTAGTATTGAGTATTGTTCCAAAACTAATGCAGATAGGCGGAAAAAATACTGGAGAATTCAGAAAAATTTTCATCATTACGTTACTGTATGTCCTACTTGCCATATCATGGTATATTTACATTTCAGGTGCTTCAGTAGTGGCATCGATACTCAATATTGGAATTACCGTATTTAACTCCATTTGGGACGAGTTCCTAAGCCCTCAATCATCCAGAGGAGCATATATGCTGACTAAAAACGAGACTGGATTGTATGTACTTTTAAAATATATAAATCTAAGTGTAATTTTTCTCATTATTTTAGGGATATTAAAATATATAAAAGAACATAAAAAATTAATAAATGATATGATGTATATTAGTTTATCCCTATATTTCTTATGGATTCTTGTACTCTCAGTTATCTTACCATACTTTGCTGTAATGAGCCCAGGACGGTTATATATATTGGGATTAATTACATTGTCATTATTTTGTGTTATAGGAGTAATTAATTTATTACAAATTATATATGATATATTAAAAATTAAAGGAGATAATATTGAAAAGGATACTCTAAAATTTTTGTCAATATATATATCAACCCTTATACTATTTAATACATGTTTTATCGGAGAGATTACACACAATAGCCCTTATTCAATAACACTAAGTAAAAATTCCATAAATACATGTGGCACCCTTCAAGATAAAGCAAAATTTTATTCTAAGTATATTATGGAATACGATGTATATTCTATTAAGTGGTTATCGTCCTATTGTAAAAAAGATGAAAAAGTGTATTATACTGGAGGATACACTTCAATAGCATCTTTACCACACAACTATGGCAGTATTTATTTAGAATATAGGGGTATAAACAAAGATTCTAAATCTCTTCCAAAAGATTCTTATGTTTGGTTGTTGTATGCTAATATAAAAGAAAATATTGGATTTGATGTTTTACCTGGAGTACGTGTATTTGATTGGTGTGAGTTCAATAGATCTAGAATATACCCATTTATTACCAACTCTAGCAATAAAATTTATACTAATGGAGGTAGTCAGGTTTTATGGGTTTCTTAAGATAAATCTTTCTTATGATACTTTCCAACAATACCGTCCCATATACCCATATAGAAGTACTTCAACAAATAAACCTTCATTTTTTAAAAAAACGAAATAAACAATCCTTTTAATATGAATATAACCTAAAAACCATAATATCAAAAATATTAAATAATTGAAGAAATTATTATGTTTTTTAACAAAATAAATCCAATTTCTAGTGTTATAATATATCTTTATTGGAGAATCATCCCCTCCAGAACTTACAGCAACTTTATGCCAAAGAATAGATTTTGGAGAACAGAATAATTTGTAGCCTAAATTTTTACACCTTATTGATAGATCTATTTCTTCCCAACAACAAAAATATTTTTCATCGAATCCTTTTAATTTATCCAACACTTCCTTTCTAAGTAACATAGAACATCCAATAATATATCCCTTAAATTCAAAGATATCACTATATTTTTTACCATCTATTTGATTCATCATATATATACTGCCTTTCCCAAATCTTACATCAACCCCGCCACCACCTAATGCCCAAATAACATCATCCCTTCCATTGTAATCATAATAGTATATCTTGCTTCCAACTATTCCTGTATTCCCATCACTCTCAGCAACTTTAACAAGTTCTATTAGATAATTCTTATCAACAACGGTATCGTTATTCAACAGACAGATGTATTTAGAATTAAGAACATTCAAAGCGAATCTAATACCGATGTTGTTTCCTCCTGCAAAACCGTAATTATCATTATTTTTTATTAATATCAACCTTTTATTTGGGAGTAATTCTTCATATTTCTCTTTATTTTTAAAATATGATTTTTCTACATCTTC
>JAHEPY010000048.1 GCA_019561565.1 Methanothermococcus sp. SCGC AD-155-M21 | reverse complement strand
GACTTTAAAAAAGGCTTATGAAAAGGACCTTTTATTAAAGGATCTAAGGGTTGGATATTGGTGTCCCAGATGTGAAACCTCCCTTGCAGAGCATGAGGTAAGGGGAGAATATAAAGAGGTAATAGATCCATCAATCTATGTTAAATTTAAATTAAAGGATGATAAAGAAAATACTTATCTTATAATTTGGACAACTACTCCCTGGACTTTAGTGGCCAATATGTTAGTTTCTGTTCATCCAAAATTTAATTATGCCTATGTTATAGTAATTTTGGATAATGAAGATGGAGAAACTGAGGAGTACTGGATAATTGGGGAGTCCTTAGTTGAAGAAGTAATAAAGAGAGCAAAAAAGAACCATAAAATAAAGGATTATAAAATAGTAAAGATTGTTAAGGGAGAAGAATTAGAGGGATTAAAATATATTCATCCCCTGTTGGAAGAGAATAAAAAACAATTGGAATTTTCAAAAATGGAAAATCTCCATAAAGTGGTATTGGGAGAGCATGTTACCTTAGATGGAGGTTCTGGTTTAGTGCATACTGCAACAGGTTTTGGAGAGGAGGACTTTGAAGTGGGTAAAAGGTATGGAGTACCAATATACTCTCCAATAGATGATAATGGAAGGTATATTGAAGGAGAATGGAAGGGAATTTTTGTAAAGGATGCAGATGACTCTATAATAGAAAGATTAAAGGAAAAGAACCTACTTCTATATAGTGGGAAAATAAAACACACCTATCCCCACTGTTGGAGATGTAAAACCCCCCTTCTATTTAGAGCCACAGAGCAGTGGTTTTTAAAAATATCCAAGATAAAGGAGGATATAATAAATCATGCAAAGGGAGTCTATTGGGTACCAAGTTGGGTGGAAACAAGATATATAAATGGAGTTAAATTTGTGGGAGATTGGAATATAAGTAGGCAGAGGTACTGGGGCATACCCATTCCAATATGGACCTGTGAAAGATGCAATTCCTATGAGGTAATAGGTAGTGTTGAGGAGTTAAAGGAGAGGATGACGAATGATGTAGATGTAGATTTAGAGGATCTCCATAAACCTACAGTAGATAGGGTTCTTTTAAAATGCCCCTGTGGAGGTATTATGAGAAGGGTACCTGATGTTCTTGATGTGTGGTATGATTCAGGATTGGCTCCCTATGCCTCCATATACAGTAAAGAACTTAAAAAGGCAGACTTTATAGTGGAGGGGCATGATCAGGTTACAAAGTGGTTTTATTCCCAGCATGCATTGAGTGCAATTGTTTTTGAGGATGTGCCCTATAAAAAATGTATGATGCATGGTTTTGCCCTTGATGAGAAGGGAAATAAAATGAGTAAAAGTTTAGGAAATGTAGTAAATCCTGATGATGTTGTGGAGGAGTATGGGGCAGATATATTGAGGTACTATCTATTGAGTGCAAATAAGGCCTGGGAGGATATAAAGTTTTCCTATAATGAGTTAAATGATGTGAGAAGTCTCTTTAATACCCTTTGGAACTCCTATGCCTTTGCCATTAATTATATGGTACTTGACAACTTTGTGCCCAATGAGGAATATATGGAGTACCTTAAAGATGAGGATAGATGGATAATCAGTAGGGTAAATACCTTAACAAAGGAAATAATTGAAGAATTAGAGATACCCCATCTCCATTCCTATACATGGAAATTAAAGGATTTTATATTAAATGACTTAAGTAGATGGTATATTAAACTTATTAGAAGTAGAACCTGGAGAGAGAAGGATGATCCTGAAAAACTCTCAGCCTATCAAACCCTTTACTATGTACTTATGAAATTAATACTGGTACTCTCTCCTGTATCTCCCCATATAAGTGAAAAGATATATCAAAACATAAAAACTGAGGATATGTTGGATAGTATATTTATGAATAAATTAACTGTAGATGAGAAATATATTGATAGCACCTTAGAGGAGAACATTGGGCTAATAAGGGAAATAGTGGATGCCATATTAAGGGGAAGGGATAGGGTAAAATATACCCTTAGATATCCAATATCCAAGATAACCTTACCAAAAACCATGGAGGAAATAGTAAATAAATATGGCTATATAATAAAGGAACAGGGGAATGTTAAGGAAATAGAAGTTGCAGAGTTTAAGGGAAACATATCTATAAAACCAAATTATAGGGAGTTGGGAAGAGTATTCAAAAGTGAGGTTCCAAAGGTAGTAAAGGCCATTAACTCCGTAGATCCAAAGGTCCTCTTGGATGAATTAGAAAGGGAGGGTTCCATTAAAATACAAAACTATGAAATAAAACCAGAGTATGTGCAATTTAAAATGGAAATTCCTGATAATATAATAGGAGTGGAATTTTCCAAAGGTAGTGTATATATGGATATTAAATTAACTGAGGATATTATTAAAGAAGGCCTTATGAGGGAGGTTATTAGAAGAATACAATCCATGAGAAAGGATATGGATTTGGATATTGAGGAAAAAATTAATATTAAGATGGAAGGAATATCCTTTGATAAAGATATGCTAAGGAATATAGAAAGGGAGGTAAGGGGCAAGTTTGTTGAAGAAATAACTCCAGATTATACTCAAAATTGGGAAATAAAAACTCCTGATAAAAAAATTTATAATATAAAAATATCCATAGGAGTTAAAAGGTAGAAAATAATAAATAAAAATAAAAAAATAAAATTAATATAAAGAATAATTAAAATAAAAATAAAAAAATTATATTAATTAATTTATTATACACATAATATTTTATATTATAATTATTCAAATGTATCATCATATATATTCTTAGTAAATATCATATTATATACTCCATAAAAATTTTATTCTATTTTACCATACATTTAAAAAACCAAATTGTAAAAACATCATGCCTTATTTGGTGAAATTGTGGATCTCTATATAACATTCTTTATAATAATAGCCTCCATATTTTTAGTGCCCCTTATTTTAAAAAGATTCAATATACCAGGAATTACTGCCATAATGTTGGCAGGTATAATTATTGGACCCTATGGTCTTGGAATTGTAGTTATGGATGAATCCCTTGAAACCTTTTCAGTGTTTGGAGCAATATTTTTAATGTTTTTAGCCGGGATGGAAGTGGATAATGAAACCCTTTTAAAGGGATTTAAAAAGTCTCTATTTATATCCCTATTTTCTGCAGCGGTATGTGGTATTGGAGGGTATTATATTGGAAACTTTTTAGGCCTTAGTCATATGGGTTCCCTACTTTATGGTGCCCTCTTTGCATCAAATTCTGTGGGAATAGTCTATGCACTATTGAATGAACTGGACATAATAAAATCAAAATTTGGAACAGTACTTCTAGGGGCTGCTGTAATATCTGAGTTAATTGGGTTAATACTATTGGCAATATTCTCAAAGGTTAATTTAAGTCAAGGGTTTGGAGAGTCTACTTTATTTATTATGGAGGTAATGTTGTATATTGTAGGGTTGTTATTAATAGTTCCATATATAGCCAAGGCAATGTTTAAAAGATGTGAAAAATTACATTTTAGAAAAATACACTTTATATTATTAATAATATTAATTTCTATATTAATTGGGGAATATGTTGGACTCCATCCAATGATAGGAGCATTTATTACAGGAGTAGCAGTATCAGAGGCATTAACAAAGGAGGAGCATGATAATTTACTAAATGATAATTTAAATGCAATAGGCTATGGGTTATTTATACCTATCTTCTTCCTAACATTGGGCATGAATACAGATGTTAGAATGTTGATGAATTTAAGTAATTTAGAGGCATTAATAGCCACAGTAGGAGGTTTAATGATATTAAAAACAATATCTGGGTATATATCCTTTAAATTAGTGGGATATGATAAATTAAAAAGTCTATATGGGGGATTATTAACCATACCTCAAGTTTCAGCCCCCCTTGTTGTGGTCTCAATTGGAAGGGATTTAGGTATATTGCCCCATAAGTTTTATGTAACTGTGATTGTTTTGATACTTATAACCTCCATTGTGGCCCCAATACTTATTAGGCATATCATAAATAAATATGATAGTGTAAATAGTGCATAACTTTAATTTATAGGGGATTTAGATGTTGGATAATGAATTCACCATTATTTAAATCCCCTATAAGTTTTATAGATCCATTTAATCTATAATTTAAATCTTTTTTATGGGCATTATCCACCAATAGATTGGATAGGGAAGGAGTAATATCCAAACCAACTATGGATGTTGTTATTCTTGGATTTACTTCAAGAATATATATATTTTTTTCGTTATCTAACATAATATCCACGCCAACATATCCATTTAAACCCTCTATTCTTTTTAGTGCCTTTATGGATTCCACTATTATTTTATCTTTAAGGGGATGGTCTATATTTATATCTCCCCCTAAGTATCTGCCCTCTTTATAGCATTGTCTATTTAGGGATAGTGGATATATTCTATTCTTCTGAACTATGAAACTTAAGGAATAGGGATCTCCCTCTATATACTCTTGGATTATGTAATTTTCATTAAATACCAATTGATTGGAGCCACCACAACCATCAATTTCCTTTATTATGTATTTTTTTAAAGGCAATGTTTTAGGAACCTTAACAGTATCCTTAATTTTTTGATAGGTACTATATTTATTACCTGCTACCTTAATGCCATAACTATGGGAGCCTAAATTTAAGATATTTTCCTTTTCTATTAATCTTGTTAAATTATAAAGTATTCCATCACTTTCAGGTGCTATTATAAGAACTCCATCAATGTTTCCATTTTCATTGTCAATTATTTCTTTTAATGCCATTATAGGGTCATTTTCTGGGAAGTATATGTTTAAATTTTTATATGATTTATAAATATTTTTATATTTTTTATTTAAAAGGGTTGTAATGGAGAATCCACTCTTTAAAAAATCCCTTAGTAATCTCTCAAACATTAATTTTCCTTCCTGTAGTATATGGGGCTCTACTTCCCCATTACATCCCATGGCATACTCAAATAAAAGTATGTTCATAAAATACACCGTTAATTTTTTTAGGCTATAAATATATAATAAAATGTATATATTATTATATTTTTAGTTTTAATTTAGTATTAAAAAAATATAAGTATAACTTAAATTATAAATAAATATATAATAAATTTTAATAAAACAATGAAAAATAATAATAAAAAAATAATTAAAAAAATTATAAATAAAAATAATAAAAATTTAAAAAAATATAAAATTATTTGGTGAGATTTTGTATGGAATATTAGTTTTAGAGGATGGAACAGTATTAAAAGGAAAGGGATTTGGTGCTGAGAAAGAAATCTTGGGAGAACTTGTATTTAATACAAGTATGACAGGGTATGTTGAGGTACTAACAGATCCCTCCTATAAGGGACAGATAGTTACCATGACCTACCCATTGGTGGGAAATTATGGAGTGGATGAAAGTTGGTATGAGTCAGAGGGTATTAAAGTGGAGGGTTTTGTCATAAAGGACTTAACTGGAAAGGAATTAGATGAATTTCTAAAAAAATACGATGTTCCAGGGATATACAACATAGATACTAGGTTCATAACCAAAAAAATTAGGTCAAAGGGGGTTGTAAAGGCCCTTTTAAAAACCTCCTCTGAGCCCATAGAGGATTCAAAAATTAAGGAGTATGTAGAGAGAACTAAGAATCATAGGGATCTCTCTGAGATTGACCTTGTGCCAATGGTTTCCACAGAGAAAGTAATTATTCATAAATCAGAGAATGAAGTTGCAAAATGTGTTTTAATAGATTGTGGGGTTAAAAAGAGTATTATTAAATGCATACTTGATAGAAATTGTACAGTTATTCAAGTACCCTACAATGCCACACCTGAGGAGATATTGGATTATAATCCAGATTTTATATTAGTATCCAATGGTCCTGGGGATCCCATATCAGTTAAAGAAACCATAGAAACTGTAAAATCACTTATAGGTAAAGTTCCACTTACAGGGATATGCTTAGGCCATCAGATAATTACCTTAGCCCTTGGAGGAGAAACTTATAAGATGAAATTTGGACATAGGGGAGGAAACCAACCTGTTAAGGATCTAAATAGGGATATAGTATATATTACTCCCCAAAACCATGGTTATGCCACAAGGGATAACTCCCTAACAGGGGAAACCACCGTATGTAATATCAACCTAAATGATAACACAGTTGAGGGATTAATATCCAAAAATAAGAATATATTCTGTGTCCAATACCATCCAGAAGCCTGTCCAGGACCCCATGATGCAAGGCATCTATTTGATGAGATGATAAATTTGGGATTGAATTATAGAAAATGTAAAGAAGAGGAATAATTAAATAATATATTAAATTTTTAAATTATTAAATATTAAATCTTTTTTTTAAATGTTTTTACAACTATGTATTCTTCATTGTAATCTATAAATAATTATTTTAATAAAAAAATAATAAATAAAAATAATAATTAAAATAATGGTTAAAATAAATAAAAAAATTATTTTTAAATTAAGTAATTTTTATATGGTATTTTAAATTATTATCTCCATCAGGGAACAATTCAGGATGTATCATTTTAGCGTAATCCTCCATGTATCCAATAGGATCCCTTGCCTCCCATATGTAGTAATCTGGTGTTGATACATAGAATCTACTTTCTTTAAAGGCCTTGAAGTTCTCAAATCCTGAGGTAGGATATGCCTCCAATAGATCCTCCTTACTTGTGATGTCTTTACGCATTCTTAGTATAACTACGTCGGTATTTTTTGCCCTTTCCATAAAGGTTTCAGTATCCATCTTTTTAGAGCCTGTTCCAGGTATATCATTGAATACATATCTACCATGGAATTGTTCTATTAACTTTGCACGGAAGTTCTGAGCCTCTAAAACAGAGGGGGTGCTTGTGTCACTAAATTTGAAGAAGTTAACTACAGTTGGATAGGTGTCTGATTTCCTTACAATTCTCAGTAGGTTGTTCCTATCGTACCAGGCCTTCTGAAAATATTCATTTGCCTCGTTATATGCATCCTTGCCCCAGAAGGCTGCGACGAATTTTGCCCATTCTAGTCTACCAAGGAATGTAGGTTCGTCGTAGGTGAAACTCCTTGCTACAGGTATATTTAACTCCTTTAACTTTGCCTCTATCTCGTCATGGGCAGCCATATCTCCTAAGAATACTACCTCTGGAGATATGTTAAGTACTAACTCGTAGTTCATACTCTTAATCATACTCTTACCAATACTTACTACCTTACCTTCGTTATGGAGTTCTGTAAGTTTAGGAGATCTACGTATAGCATATTCAGGGACTCCCTTCATGGTGTTGTAATATTCCTCATTGTTCAGTATATCTGCAGTCGAAATTACGGGGGAGTAGTATGCAACAACTATTTTCTGTACTGGAACTGTCATCTCTGTTGCACCTGGAATGTCTGGTGCTGTACTCCCATTTACAACCAATACAAATTTATTTCCATTGGAATCTACTAAGTAGCAGTATCCCGTATCCCACTCTGGTTCTAAGGTAAATTTCTCAGCGAATACTAAGGGACTTCTAAATTTGTTGTAGTTTTTAAATAGGTATACCACATCTGCAATGTTTATGGTGTCGTCACAATTTAAGTCCCCCTCCCCAATAGATACGTCCCTATTTTTAAATAGGTATACCACATCTGCAATGTTTACATCTTCATCGTTATTTATATCTCCCATCTGAAGTCCAAAGGACGTTGGAACCACTATTAGTGCCATTAAAGATATAAGGATATAGTAGGATTTATATCTCATAATATTCACCTAAGGAGTTTTAAAATTCTTAGTAATAATTTATTTAATATTAGTAGTGAAATAATAATAATTCATTAATTAATTATATTTATAATTTACGATATTTATTAAAAAATTATTAATTATATCCTCTTAAACTTATACTTCATAAATAAAATAATATAATAAAAATAATATAAAAATGATATAGAGTACAAAACATTAATATTATCTATTTTATTTTAATTTTTTTGTTTTTATTACTTAATGAAAATTAAGGCATTTTGTGTTTTAGTATAAATGGTTTTGTTTAGATCCATAAATTTAAAAAAAAATAATAATAAATAAAAATAATAATAAATAAAAATAATAATTAAAATAAATAAACAAAAATTATTAATTTAGAGTTTTTCCTCTATCATTCCTTCAATATCTAAGTATTTTTTTCTTAATTTTTCTTCCATTTCTTCATTGGCGTTCCATTTACCTCTTCCTATAGCCTCTAAAAGTCGTTCTGCAATATTCATAAGGGCATAGGGGTTATTTTCCCTAAGGAAGTCCTCCATATCTTTATCAAATACATACTTCTTAGCGATCTCCTCATACATCCAGTCCTCGATGATGTTGGAGGTACAGTCCCAGGCAAATATATGATCAACATACTTTGAGAAGTCTCCCCCTCCCTTGTATCCATGTTTCTTCATACCCTCTATCCACTTTGGGTTCAATATCTTACTTCTTTCCCTCTTCCTTCAGGTGTTTCGTTTTTATCCTATTTTTGTTGGAGGTATCTCCAATATAACTCTTAGGCTGTTTTCCAGAGTAGTGGGTAACTGCTGCAATTAATCCCCCGTGATAACTGTTGAAGTCATCTCCCTCAAAGATATCCCACTCTTGGGAATCCTCGTTTTTTACAGTTAACTCTACTTTGGATAAACGATTTATAAACTCCTCCTTGGCATCTATACCGTAAATATCCTTGCCATAGGCATATCCTCCCCATTGGACATATACTTGGGCCAAATCCTTTACAGACTCCCAGTTCTTTTCATCTATTAAATTGGCAACTCCTGCTCCATAGGTACCTGGCTTATCACTGAATATCCTATAGAGACTAGTTTCTCTTGCATTCTTCTCATCTATTCCCTTCTTTATCTTCTCTTCAATCTCCTCCCTGTAGTGTTTCTTAACAAAATTCATCTCCTCAGGCTCAGGGAGGTTGGCAACCTTTTTTATGGCATCGTCTATAAGTTCAATAACCTGTGGGAAGGTATCTCTGAATAACCCACTTATCCTCAGTGTAACATCTATCCTTGGTCTCTTTAACTCCTCTAAGGGAACCACCTCAGTATCTACTACCCTTCCCATCTTGTTCCATACAGGTCTAACCCCTAAGAGGTATAGAACCTCTCCAATATCATCCCCCCTTGTTCTCATGGTAGGAGATCCCCATATTATTACCCCTAAGTACTCAGGATACTTTCCCTCCTCTCCTAAGTACTTATTTATAAGATCATCTGCAAGTTTTTTCCCCATCTCATAGGCTGATTTTGTAGGTATCTCCTGGGGATTACAGGAGTAGAAGTTTCTTCCAGTTGGAAGGGAGTTTATATCCTTAGTGGGAGATCCTGCCACCCTTGGAGGTACATAACATCCTTCAAGGGCATCTACAGTATGCTTTATCTCCTCTTCCACTTTTATCAAGTTTCTATATATCTTAGATACAACCTTTAAAAGGTCCCTTAAGTTACTATTTATAGGAAGGGTTTTTAAATCCCCTATGTATTCCTCCTGGAAGTTGTACTCACTGTACTCCTGAAGAAGAGATATACCATACCCGTATATCTCATCTATAATCTTCTGATATCTACCAGGATGTTTATTCAACTCCTCCCAATTATAGTTCAGTACCTTTGAGATCCCCTTTAAGTAGTCAAACTGATACCTCACTATCATAAATATCATGTTTATCAATCCCTCCCCCTCTAAGGGTATCCCCATAATATGAAGTCCCTCGTTTATCTGCCTATACTTTAACTCCTCTAAGTAATCATGAACTTTACTTAGTAGATCCTCAAATTCTTTATCCTCTAAGGTATCCACCACTTTCTCTATAATCTTTCCATCCATGAGGTCTTCCTGAAGTCTCAACTCCTTGATTTTATTCAATATGCTCTCCTTTAAAAACTCTTTCTTCTCCTGGGTTTCTACCTCATAATAATCCCCTATATATCCCTCTAATTCAGAGAGTTCTCCATAGAGATCTGAGATGGTCATAGGAGGTATTAGATGGGATATTATTGTAGCGTAGGATCTTCTCTTAGCCCGGGTGCCCTCTCCAGGGTTATTTACAATATAAGGATATATATTTGGAAGTTCCATATTTATATCAGGATAACAATCCTTAGAGAGCCCTACGCACTTTCCAGGCAACCACTCTAAATTACCATGTTTTCCCACATGTACAATGGCATCTGCCTTAAAAACCTCCTTTATCCACCTATAGTATGCAATGTAGTAGTGGGAGGGAGGCATATCTGGGCAGTGGTATATCTTTGAGGGATCCTCTCCAAAGCCCCTTGGAGGCTGAAGGGATATAAATACATTTCCATTTATAATACCTGGAACTATAATTTTTCCATTGAAGTTCATAACCTCTCCAGGGATAGATCCCCAATGTTTTATTAACTCATTTCTTACCTTCTCAGATAGGCTGTTAAACCATCCCTCATAGGTCTTTTTATCTATATTTCCCACAGTTTTCTTCACAATCTCCTCACTTAGGAACCTTTTATCATTGGTAACATTATTTAATATCTCCTCCATAAGTTCATTTCCATTTTCGTACATTTTCTCTAAAAGAAAGTTCCTTCTCTTTAACTCCCTTAATATATTCACCACACTCTCTGGACTATCCAACCCAAAGGCACAGGCAATTTTATCATTTCTTGGAGGGTAGTTGTGGAATATTATACCTATCTTTTTATCTCTATTCTCTTTTAACTTCAGATCCCCATACTTTAAGGCTAAATCCACTATCTTCTCACATCTATCTCTAATGGATTTATACTTTACAATGGGAACCCCAACTCTACCCTCCTTAATTTTCTTTTTTCCCCCTATTGGGAAGTGTATTATTGCCCCATCAAACTCTGGCATGGCCATACCAATAACGAGATCTATTGGGTTAAGGCCCCTCACAGAGTTCTCCCACTCCTCGATGTATCCTGTGGATACTATACCCTGAAGTATTGGAATGTTAAGTTCCTTTAGGAATTGAGGTTCCTCTAAGTAATCCTCTCTTATACCCATGGAGAGGGTAAACATGGTAGTGTTTATTAGAGAGTCTATTATGGGCTTTCCATCCATATAGAAGAACCTTCTAAATGTCTCCAAGGTACCAAGGGCTCCTAAGTCATTTTTTAAGTGGGAGGAAAATACTGCTATGGGAATACCCCCCTTCCTCTCAACAATATTTATAAGATCATCCACATAATCGATGTTGTTTGCTATAAACCAATTTCTATAGAATAATATTCCAACAGTGGGCTTCTTCTCTATCTCCTCCTTGGATATGTTTAAAAAAGATAGATATTCCTCTAAGTCCTCAAAATATCTACCCTTATAGTATATCCCCTGCCAGGGCATGGGTTTTGGTTCTTCGTATTTTATGGAAGTGTCTCCAAAGGTACTTGCAAGGTATAGAAGTAAGATATTGAACCCAAAGTGGATAGAGGGTATGAAGAAACATGGATACAAGGGAGGGGGAGACTTCTCAAAGTATGTTGATCATATATTTGCCTGGGACTGTACCTCCAACATCATCGAGGACTGGATGTATGAGGAGATCGC
>JAHEPY010000047.1 GCA_019561565.1 Methanothermococcus sp. SCGC AD-155-M21 | reverse complement strand
CTGCAATTGAAATAAAAATAGGACAAGGATCAAAACCAGGAATAGGAGGGCATTTACCTGGAGAAAAGGTATCTGCTGAGGTTTCCATGACAAGAATGATACCTGCCATATATTCCCCTAAAAAATCTTTGGCTGTGCCCCCTATAACCAATACTGGGAATTTATCCATATATTCCTTCATATGGATACCACTTCTATAGCCTACATTGTCTCTTACAAATATTTTGCCTCCTCTCATTGAATGGCCAGTTACATCTCCACCATTTCCATGAATAATAATAGTGCCATCATCCATGGTATTTCCTGGAGCATGGTCTGTATTTCCATATACTATAATAGTTGGGCCGCTCATAAACATTCCAAGGTCTCCTCCTGGGACGCCATGGATTTCTATTGTTAAATCCTTTTTTTCAATACCATTTCCAATAAATCTTTGGCCCAATACATTTTTTAAAATAATCTTCTTTAATTTAGGGTTTTTATTAATTACCTCATGGATTTTTTCATTTAACTCCCTATATTCCATATCCTTGGCATCTATTATTACCTCCCTTTTTTCCTCTTCTCCATTTTTATTCATAATTTCACCTTTTTTAAATGAAATATAATTAAAATAATGAATAATAAAAAAATAAATAATAAATAATAAATTAAATTTAAATATGGATATAAATATTAAATAATAAAATATTAAATCTATTTTCTTTTTTCCTTTAATTATTTTTTATAGTACTACATACAACTTTTAAACATGTTATGAATATAATAATCCATACTTAAAGTACTTCCTCTGCATTTTCAGTGCTTAGGGGTGTGAGAGGAAGGAGGATAGTGTAAGGAATTTCTACTTATTAATGTTTATTTTTTTATTTCTTTAAGTATTTACTTCCCCTTATGTCTTTAAGTATTTTTTCTCTTATATTTTAAGATTTAAATTATTTTAATTTATTTTTTTAATTTTTAATTTTTTTAAATTATATTTTTTATTTATTTTATTTTTTTATATTATATATATGAATATAATAAATTATTTTGACTATAAACTATTTTTTTAATTATTTTAAAATTTTTTTATATTTTTATTTTTTAATTATTTTATTTTCAATAAATTAAAACCCTGCATGTTTAATACCCAGCGCCTCCAGTTCAACACTGCTTAATCCAATACCCCTTAATCTATCCCTATTGCCCCTTAAACTTTCAATGGAGTTAATTCCTGCTGCTCCAAGTAATTCCTTAATTTCAAGGGTCCAGGCCTTGATAAGATTAGCAACCCTATTAGTTCCCTCTTCAACATCCAATCTATTTACTAACTCAGGTTTTTGGGTTGCAATACCCCAGGCACATTGGCCTGTATAACATCTACCACAAACCCTACAACCCATTGCTACCATTATGGCAGTTCCAATATATACAGCATCTGCTCCAAGGGCTATGGATTTAAACACATCAGCAGAGTTTCTAATACCTCCACTGGCAATAATACTTACTTCATTTCTTACTCCCTCTTCCCTTAATCTCTGATCAACTGCTGCAATAGCCAATTCTATAGGTATTCCAACATTATCTCGGAATACCTTTGGAGCGGCTCCTGTACCTCCTTTAAATCCATCAATTACTACAGCATCTGCATCTGAGGTGGCAATACCATTTGCAATGGCTGCTACATTATGCACTGCTGCTATTTTCACAAATACTGGTATCTTCCATCTTGTAGCCTCCTTTAAACTCCTCACCAACTGTGCTAAGTCCTCTATGGAATAAATATCATGATGAGGTGCGGGAGATATGGCATCACTTCCCTCAGGTATCATTCTTGTCATGGAAACCTCAGCAGATACCTTTTCTCCAGGTAAATGCCCTCCTATTCCTGGTTTTGATCCTTGTCCTATTTTTATTTCAATTGCAGCCCCTCTCATTAGGTAATCCTCATTAACTCCAAATCTACCACTGGCTATTTGTGTAATGGTATGATTAGCATAGGGATAAAGAGCCCTGTGCAATCCTCCTTCTCCAGTACCCATAAATGTTCCACATTCCTTAACAGCCTTTGCCATTGCCAAGTGTGAATTTAAAGATAGGGCTCCATAGGACATATGGGCTATCATAATTGGAGTTTCCAATTTTAAATTAGGGGCTATATTGGTTTTTAATTTTGCTTTTTTAATTTTTTTGCCCTCTATTTCCTCTTCGATGTATTCAAATTCCAATTTTTTTGGTTTTTTTCCAATGTATGTTCTTAATTCCATAGGTTCCCTTAATGGATCTATGGATGGGTTTGTTACCTGACAGGCATCCAACACTATATTATCAAAGTAGGTTGGAAGTTCTTTGGCATTTCCCATACCACTTAATAATATACAGCCTGTCCTGGATTGGTTTATTATATCTTCCCTTACCTCTCTTGTCCATAAGGGATGGTCTCTCCAGCATGTTGCATTTTTATTTACAGTAATGGCATCCCTTGGGCACATGGCCACACATCTTTGACAGGCTCCACATCTGTTGGAGTAGGTAACTATTTTGTTTCTGTCCCTTCTATATACTCCCCAAGAGCATTCTCTTACACATCTCTCACAGAGCATACATCTATTACTATTAATTTCCACTTTATATTTTGGCGGAACTGTTGAAGGTATCATTTTTATTCCTCCTAATAATTAATATTTTTTTATTATTTTTCCATTTTAACAATCACAGGCATTCCTGCATCAGGCATCTCAACCTTGTCCAACTCAGGAGAGATTCTTCTTATGGCAGCCTCTTCACTTGATACAAATACTAAATCATCCTTTTCAGCAACAACAAGGGGCCTAAGTTTTATTCTATCTGTAATCCCTATCATGCTATTGTTTTTTTCCACATCTCCATTCATAAATACCATACCCTCATGGGTACCCACTATTATGGCAAAGGGACCATTTAAAACAGCGCCCCCATAGGTCATTCTTATACTTTCATATGTTTTTCTCTCATCCTTCTCCATAAGATCTATCTCCTTCCAGAACTTTGGAGCAATGGCACTTAGGGCATACTCCACAGGCAATTCATGTTTTCTAATGAGGAGGTCAAAGATATAAGCCACAACCTCAGTATCTGTTAGCATTCTACATTTATACCCAAAACTTTCCACGTATCTTTTGTTTGTACCATAACTTGTAATCTCTCCATTATGCACAACAGACCAATTTAATATATTAAAGGGATGGGCTCCTCCCCACCAACCCTTTGTATTGGTAGGATACCTGGCATGGGATAACCACATATAGCCCTTATATTGATCCAATTTATAAAACTCTGCCACTTCCATGGGCCATCCTGATGCCTTAAATACTCCTAAGTTTTTACCACTTGAAAATACAAAGGCTCCATCAATTTTATCATTTATCTCCATAACCATATTTACCATTAAATCATTTTCAATGTCTTTATATGAAGTATGGAAATCATAAAAAAATCTCCATGGAATAAACTCCTTTTTTAAAATCTCTCCATTTGTAGGAATCTCTTCATCCTTAATGACCTTTCCATACTTTTCCAATGTGTCCTTTACCTTACTAATTATTTCATAGTGATCTGGCGTATTATTTAAAAAAACATGTAGGGCATAACTATCTTTGTATTTTGGATATATTCCATAACCAACATATCCAGAGCCTTGCCCATTTCCTCTTTCCTTTAAACTATCCAATGCTATGGCAATTTTATCTCCACTTATTGGTCTTTTCTTTTTACTTATAAATCCAATAATTCCACACATGGTACTCCTCCATTTTGTAGGTCATAATACTATAAAAAAAGTTATTTATATATTTTATTAAATGAAGTTTATAAAATAATAATATTTAAAATAATAAATAATTAAAATATATAATATAATTAAAAATATATAAAATATTTAAATATAAAATAATTACAGTCATAATAAGGATAAAATATTAATAAAGAAGATAAATAAAGAAATAATTTAATTCCCTACCTTAGATTAATATAACGTTATAATTAATCCTGTAAAGGATTACCTTTCTCTCTGTGCTCAGAGCATTAATGAGAATAATAATAGGATTTTTACTTTTTATGTTTTTATTCCTTTTAAGTATTTTAAAATTTAGATTTTTATTTTAATTTTAATTATTCTTTATTTTTTAGTCTCATTATCATTATTATTTTTTTTATTTATTAATAATTTTTATAATTATTTATTTTATTTTTTTAATACTATAAATTCCTATTAATATCATTTACTCATAATAAATACTTCTTATATTTAAATATTAGCCTTGTAATATTTCTTATATCCTCTCCCTGTTTTTTAGCCTCATTTAGATAGGCTAAGTATCTCTCTTTTGTAATTATAGATGGGTTGGATTTCCAATTTTCACCATGGAGCATTAGATCAAAACATCTTGCCTCACTTTCTGTTAAATTAAGAGTTCTATACTTCTTTAAATGAACTTTAAATGTTAAATTATCCTCAATTGGAGTATTAAGAGTTAGATTACATAGTTCAGTTTTGGGTATTGGCTCGGCAATGGATATAAAAATATCATCTAACTCAGCATCCACAATAAAGTCCTTGGTAAGTAAATAATCAAGATCCCTTTCTCCAGGATAACCAACTATAAAACTTCCCCCTACTTTTACATTATACTCCTTTGCTAAATATATTCCATTAAGATTCTTTTCCTTATTTACGCCCTTTTTCATGGATTTTAATATTCTATCGCTCCCACTCTCCAAGCCATAAAATACCCAGCCAATGGTGTATTTTTTTATGGCCCTTAGAGTATCCTCATCAACATAATCCACCCTCATATCAGGCACAGAGAGGTTTTTACTCCCAATTATTCTCCCTATCTTTTCTAACATCTCTATAAATGCAGATTTATTTACATCCTTTTTGAAGTTATAGAGGTTTCCTGTACCTCCACTTATGGCTATTCTTTTAACTCCCTTTTTTTTAAACTCCATTATTTCTTCCAATATAAGATCCAATGGCTTACTTCTTACCCTCTTTCCAAAAAACTTTGGAACCTGACAAAAGGTGCAATTCCCCAAACATCCCCTATGGGTCTCGATATATACATTTGCTCCCCTTATACTTTGATTACCTATGTCCTTTGGTATAAGTGGTTTTGATAATAATTCAGGTTTTTCCTTTGGTTGGTTTATTACTATCTCTCCATTTTCTAAATATGCTAAGCCCTCATCATGGCCATCTATTATATTTGGAACTGTAATCTCCCCCTCTTCCAATATTACTCCATCCACATTCATTTCATTAAGAATAATTTCAGGATAGGAGGATACAGGGCCCCCAACATAAACTTTAATTTTTTTATTATTTTTAGTAGAGTTCCTTATGATTTCAATGGCTTTTTTTAAATTATTATCTAAAATATGCAATGTAGAGTATAAACTTAAAATAACAACTTCAGATTTTAAAAAGAGATTGATTGTATTACTATTTAATAATCTAACAAGGTTAATATTATATTTATTTTTAAATTTTTCCTTTAATACTCCTCCCACAATCATGGCACCGTAGGTATAGTAATTAGGAGAAAATATAGTTATCCTCTTCATTTTTACCACATATTAACTATAATTGGACTATTTTTAGATGGTATATAAGGGTTTTTCTTAACCATCAATATGGCATCTGAACCATCATCATAATAGTTTTTTAATAATCTTTTATCATTATACCCTTTACTGTAATAGAATTTCCTTGCTATTTTATTATCAAATTTTACTTCAAGTACCATGTTATTTATATTATATCTCTTAAATAAAATGTGTTCCAAGGCATTTAACAACATGGTTCCAATTCCTTTATTCTTATATTCTCTATCCACGGCAATAGATATTATATGACCATTTCCCCATTCTATAATGCCCATAATATACCCAATTAATTTTTTACTATTTGCCTCTTCCACCACCAAAAACCCCTCTGGAAATGAGGTATATACTTGCATAATTAATGATGGAGGATAACTATATTCAAAGGATTCCCTTTCTATATCTATTATCCTATTTATATCCTTATCCTTCATTCCCCTTATTTTAAAGTACATTACTTTCACGTATAATCTTATTGTTTTAAAAGTTCAATAAATAATAAATTTAATCCTATATAAATTTTAAATTTAAAAAAATAGAAAAAAATTATATAAAAATTTCCTTTATAAATTNTAAAAAAGAAAATATTAATTAAGGTTTATTTATCTTAAAGGCTTTTCCATCTTTCCACTCTAAATAGATTGGCTCTTCAGGAATATCTTCAAGGGTTTTGAAGTACTCCACAGCAGCCTTAGTACCCCATCTATCAGAGCCTGCTAAGAGGATAACTGTATGTCCATTGATTATCTGTTTTTGAATTACTCCCTTATGCTTTCCTGGGTATTCATTAGTTACCTTAACTGAGAATGCCCAGAGATATTTTTTTACAGTTGGGTTTGCCACTGGTCCCCCTACAAGGATACAATCCTCTTTTATTTCAAGGGGTTTATTTGTTAAATCCAATGTTGTTTTTAAGTCCTTTGCTGAGAGATCACCATCTATCTCAGAACCTACTATTATTTTTGATTTATGTACTATTTCCCTTATTTTCTCTGATTTAATACCTGAGGATACATCTAGGTAGGGATCTTTAAATATTGAGGATCCGCCTCCTCCGGATGATCTGCTACCTCCTCCTGAGGATGTGCTACTTGATAAGGTAACACTTCTAATGTTTCCTGCATTATAATATATAGTATCAGAAGGGTTAAGTAGGGTATTACCATTTAAATAAAAAGTAACCTCTGCACCATCCTGTCCCGGTGCATATACCAATAACTTTCCATCTAAATAAGTAGGGCCTCCAAATCCATCTAAATAAGTAGGGCCTCCAAA
>JAHEPY010000046.1 GCA_019561565.1 Methanothermococcus sp. SCGC AD-155-M21 | reverse complement strand
TAAAAAGGTGGGATCATGGAATATATAAAAGAGGAAATGATTAAACCTATACTCATTGGAGGAGTTATTGGTGGAGTATTATCATCTATTCCTATAATATCATGCTTAAACTGTTGTTGCCTTCTGTATGTTCTATCTGGTGCTATCACCGCCCACTTAATAACTAAGGAGTACATTCCAAGCGATAGGGATTATATGATATCTGGGGCACTGAGTGGAGGTGTTGCAGGACTTGTAAGTTGGCTGTTAGGTACTTTATTTGGCGTTATTATTTACGGAGCAATGATTCCGTTCATGGGAGATTATTATCCCAATGACTTATATATGGAGATGATGGGTTCATCTATGATAGTTAATATACTTTATATTCCACTATATGTACTGATAGGTGCTGTCTTTGGATCCATTGGAGGAATACTCTACGAGAAATTAAAGAATAAATAAAAAAAGATAGCATGGAAAAAAAGATAATTTATATATATTTAACTATTTTAATTTTATTTTTTATTTTTTATATGGGTATTTTTTTGGCCCCCTATCTGTACGATATAGATAGATTACTCTCTCTTCTTATATACAGTATATACTCACATATCTGCCATCAAATGCCTGAGAGAAGTTTTTATATATTCAACCATAAAATGGCAGTATGTGCCCGATGTTTTGGAATCTATACAGGGATTTTATTTGGGATGCTAATTTATCCAATTGTTTGGAGATTAAATAACTTCAAGACTCCAAATAGATGGTATCTAATTGTGGCATTAATCCCTATGGGGATAGATGGCACTACCCAATTAATAGGTTTAAGGGAGAGTTTTAATGAATTAAGGATTATAACTGGATTCTTAGGGGGATTCGTAGCCTTATTTTATATATTACCTATGTTTATAAGTGTGGCCTATAGTTCATTAAAGGATAAAACTAAAATATTAAAATCCTAATCCCTAACAACCATGGTTCCAATTCCCTTCTCTGTAAATACCTCTAAGAGAATAGAATGGGGTATCTTTCTATTTATTATATGAACACTTTCCACTCCTTTGTTTAGGGCATTTATACAGGCCTCAACCTTTGGTATCATTCCCCGAGATATTACCCCCTCATTAATCAACTCTCCTATCTCAGATATTGTAAGTTTTTTAAAGAGGGTGGAGGGATCCTTTACATCCTCCATAATACCATTAACATCTGTGATCATTATCAATTTCTTTGCATTAATGGCTCCAGCAATATCTCCTGCAACTATATCTGCATTTAAATTAAATGCCTCCCCCTTACTATTTATTCCAATGGGGGATATTACAGGCATGTATTTTTTTTCCAATAGTATATCTATTAATTCCGTGTTTATTCTTTCCACTTCTCCAACCCTTCCTAAATCAACCTCAATTTTTTCATTGTCCTTTATAATATATTGTATTTTTTTCCTGGCCTCAATTAAATACCCTGATTTTCCAGAGAGCCCTATGGCCTTTCCCCCATATTTTCCAAGTTTGGAGACAATATCTCCATTAATTTTCCCAGCCAATATCATCTTAACTATATCTAAGGTTTCCTCATCTGTAACTCTTAAACCATGGATAAACTCTGGTTTTTTTCCCATTTTTTTCATTTGCCCCAATGGATTCTGCAAAACTTGAGGCTATTGAAAATAGAACCATATTACGCCCTGGAACCCATACAGATTTCATGGTCTCTATGGTTCTTTCAAAATTATTTAAATCCTCCTCTTTTAATTTGGGAACATTTTTACCTCTATTGGTTAGGGCACTTCCACTAAATTCCTTTAAAAACTCAAGTTTAATAACATTATGCTTTGCCCCCAATATATTAGATATCCTCTTTGCAGAGTTTATCTCCCTTAATACTGCCCTTTGCCCATAATCAAAGGTTAAAGTATATATCTCCTTATCCTT
>JAHEPY010000045.1 GCA_019561565.1 Methanothermococcus sp. SCGC AD-155-M21 | reverse complement strand
TTTACTTATTTTTATTAGTTTAAAATCTATTATTTTTTATTTTTATCTTAATTATCCTTTATTTTTTTATTTTTTATTTTATTTTTAACTATTTTATAATATTCTTTTATTTTTATAATATTCTTTTATTGGATTTTTTAAGAATTATGGTTTTTTTATTTTAATATAAATAAATTTTTTTAAGACTATAATTATTCTTTATTCTACTCTATTCTCCAATCTATTCCAAGTAAATTACTATACTCATCCATTACCCTTCTTAAATATTCTTTAAGTTTATTTTCTCCCTCCTCTTCAAAGTAAAGTGCCCATTCATCATTTCCAAATTCCTCTGCACCTGCCACTATTAAATCCTTAACTCTATGGCTTTCAATATAGGGAGGATAACCCCCTAATTTTTTATCATAGGTAGTTATGTCCTTTATTAATTTATAGGCCATAGAATCCAGATCTATATCCTCTAATGTAACTTCCCTTACAAGGGATTTTATTATTGGATAAATCCATTTTCTATGGAATCTACATATTCCTAAGTTTTCTATTGTTATCTCTTCTATGGCCCTTTCTACACTTAATTTTGCCAATTCCTCAGGCTCTAAAAATACGCCACATTGGTAGTAGGTTAAATATTTTCCCTGTATAATGTAAGGCATAAAATTACCAATGGCCCAGTACATTGTTGGAGATATTGCACCCTGTTCTCCAAAGGGTACATATACCCCATAGTCGTTAAATTTATTAAAGGGTAGGTTACTATCCTTTAACCTTTCCTTGAATTTTTCATTTAATATCATTGAGGCCTTTCTTATTCCCTTTGATAATATTTTTCCCATTTCATTTTTATTGAAGGCTATTATCTCTGCAAGTTCCATAACAAGTTTTCCATTGTACTCAGAATTTTTTAATATATCATCATCTGTTTCATAATCCAATATATCAAAAATGGGTTTATCTATACCTACTTCCTCTGGTTTTAAAAGTCCCACATCTAAAAGTTCAAAGACCCAAGAGGCCAAATTTCCAAATTCTATGGCATCAAAACCAAGGGCATCTACCTTATGAACAATCCTATCTGTGGCATATAAATCAAAAACACCCAAGAGAGGTCCATTAGCTTCATAAGGCTCGTAATCTACTTTTAAACCCTTCCTGTATTTATTTAATATATCCCTTATTTTGTCCCTGTTTTCCAGTGCAATTACTATAGCCTCATCATAGAGTCCATCTTTATAGCATTCATCGGCCTTATAAAGGGTTAATTCAATACCTAAATCCTTTAAACTATTTAAAAAGGGATTTAAAAAATGATCAGAATAGTTTTTACAGCATCCTTCAGGGCATGGGATTTCACTTAAAGGCATACCAACATACTTTTCATAACTTTCAGGTAAAAAGGGATAAACCTTTCTAAGAGGATCATAGGTATCTGCTATAAATATGAGTTCAGAATTAACATTGCAATTTAAAAGGCCTTTGTAAAGTCCATCT
Organism: Methanothermococcus sp. SCGC AD-155-M21; assembly: GCA_019561565.1. Lineage (GTDB taxonomy): Archaea > AGJL01 > Methanococci > Methanococcales > Methanococcaceae > Methanofervidicoccus. The sequence goes on along the minus strand of JAHEPY010000045.1, from coordinate 19,529 downwards.
GCAGTAAGGGTTTCCCTTGCATTTCCTATATGGATATGTCCTGAAGGAGTAATTCCACAGGCTACGAGATATTTTTCAGGATTTTGGTTTTCTCTTTTTTTAATTATTTTTTTGGCCATTGCATCAGTCCAGTGCAAATAATCCCCTCCTTTTCTTATTTTTTATTATTTCTTATTATCTTTATTTTTTATTATATTTTTTTAATTATTATTTTAATTATTTCTATTAAATTTAATATAAAAAAGTAAAAAATGTTATTAATGGAATATAAAAAATTAAAAAAGGAAAAAATAGAAAAAATATTATATTATTTTATTATTCTATAACTTTATATTCTTATTTTTTATTTTATTTTTAATATTTATTTTATTATTTTTGCCATTATCCTAATAATCCTATTTCTTCCGTAAATCAATAGTTTGATATAACTCTGGACCTGTGGATATAAGGGTAACAGGCACTCCAACCTTCTCTTCAATTTCTTTGATAAATTTCTTCCCTTTTTCACTTAAGTCCTCATAATTAGTAATACCATAACATTCACTATCATACTTATCTAAGCAGGTTAGGGCTATCTGAGTAGCACCATTTAATCTACAGGCCCTCTTTGCCAAATTATAATCAAAATAACCTATTCTTCTCCTTCGCCCAGTAACTGTTCCATACTCTACAAGATTTAATCTTTCAGCCCCCTCAAGGGACATTTCAGTTGGGAAGGGCCCCTCTCCTACTCTCGTAGGATATGACTTAAATACCACTATAACCTCATCAATCTTTGTAGGTCCCACTCCAACATCGGCTGCAAATGATGAGGCTGTTGTATCCTTTGAGGTAACATATGGATAACTTCCATAGTATAGGGATAGTAAGGTACCTTGGGTTCCTTCAATTACAATATTTTTATTGCCCTCCTCTAAGGCCTCATTCACTATGTTAGATACATCTCCTAAATATTCCTTTAATACATCAATATCCTTGGCAAGTTTTAATGTTCTCATGGCTCTATCAACATTTGCTGGACCACATCCTGTTCCAGTGGAGCCTATTTCCTTAGATAGATGGCTATTTGATTTATCCATCTCCTTATGTTTTTCCTCAATAATTCCACAGTTGTAATCCACCACTATCCTATTTTTTATATTAAAGTCACTAAGCATTTCTATTTCTTTTAAAAGTATCTCTGGATCAACCAATACTCCTGCTCCAATGGCAAGTATGGAGTCCCTATTTGGAAACCCTGTAGGTACCATTCTTATACCGTAATTTTTACCATCAACTTCAACAGTATGTCCTGCATTGGGGCCTACGCCTCCCCTTGCAACAATATATGGATTATCCTTATTGCATACATAACTAATAATTTTACCCTTTCCTTCGTCGCCCCACTGGCCACCAACTACTATTGTACATGTCATCCATTAACCTCCATAAAATTAACCCTAATTATATTGGATACTAACCTATTTAAAGATTACTATTTTGCAAGTATTATTTATTTTTTACATGTATATTTTAATCCCTGGATTATAAATAAATAATGTTATAATTTTAAAAAAATTTATAAAAATAATATTAAAATAATTAAATTTTTAAATAATTTTTAAATTGTATTAAGGTATAAATAAACTATTTAGATATACTAATAAAGATATATTAATAAATAATTAATAATAATTTTTTTTAATAATATACCTTTATATAATATTTTTAATAATATATTTTTTAATTATCATAGGGTTTTTATATTAAATGGTGTGAAAATATGAAACCATTAATATCAAATAGGGGCCAATTATCTCTTGAATTTTCAGTATTAATGATGGCACTTCTATTAATATCAACTGCATCAATATATCATTTCTTAACAGATAACATAAATGAAGAGGATAGAACCTTAGATAAAATAGAAACTGGAGCTAAAACTGCAGTTTCCTTAATAAATTCAGGATATAATGGAACAAATTTGGATTATCCAATCATATATGTGGGTATGGCCTATGATTCAAGTAAAACCAATATTTCCATATACTTACAAAACCAAAGTCCTTTGGATAATTCTACCCTATCATTTATTAGGGATTTAATATATGATAATCAAAATATAAACCGAAGTAAATACAATATAAATATAACTCTACAATAAAAAAATTATAAAATTAAATGGGAATATTTATGTCATGCATAGATAATTATCATTATGATATAATATACAAAGGATCATTTAAAGAATGTGCCCAATATATTAAAAACAATTATAAAAACATAAGGGACCTAAAGGCTGGGGATGAGGTTATAGAAGGAGTTATGTTAATAGGAAAACCACCTATACCTGTGGCCTATCATGATGATTACATCATATTTCCCTATACAAAACCCTGTTATGGGACCTATGTTCTAAGGGTACCATTAAAGGAATATATAAAGTCCCATAAAGAAGAAAATAATAAAAAAGATGATAAAAAAGATAAAAAGAGCAATAGTGATAGTGGTAGTGTTAAAAATATACTTTCAAAATTAAAATTCTGGTAAGGTGGTATTTTGAGAATATTGGTTATCTTAGGATGTCCTGAGCCTCCTCTTTTAATTCCATCCTTTATATATTTATTAAATATGTTAAAAAATAACAGGCATGAGGTAATAATTTCTGCAAATCCTGCTGCATTAAAATTAATTGAGGCATCTGATCCAGAAAAATATTACCTTAAAGGTGTAGGATTCCAAAATATAGATGAGGGGTTAAAAAATAAATTTGATGTTGATGGGATAATTGGATTTGCCCATAATGACCCTGCTATTAATTATATTATAACCTATAAGGCAGTATATAATGAAAAAACTTTTGCCTTGGTATTTAATAAAGATATTAATCAGGAATTTGTAAGGAATTTAGAGGAGGAGGGTGTAATAACCTTTACTGCTCGAGCATTTCATAATCCTATGCCAGTGCTTGTTAAATTAAAAAATATTGTAAATAATTTAAAAAATCATTAAAGAATTATTAAAAACTTTAAAAATTTTATTATATAATAATAAATATCCTATAACTTAAACTCTCCCTTTTCTATTCTTTTTTTAAGTTCTTGGGATAACTTTATGGCTCTCTCCCTATCAGATTGCCTACAGGTTATAGGTATATTTAATATACTATTTCTATTCATGGAATATATTCCATAGGGGCAGGCATCCACACATACTCCACAACCAAAGCAATCCTCATTTGGAAGGGGCCTATTTCCCAGATGGGGTACTTTTATTATGGCCTTTGTTGGGCATAATCTCTCAACAGCACATGCATCACAATTTCTACATCTATATATGTTAATTTTTGGCCTTAAATCTGCATCCTTCCATACTTCAGAGTAATTTCCCATATCAATCACGGTTCTCCCAACAATATTGGTCAGGGGTAGGGGAATATCCTCATCAAGTGTCTTTAAATATTCCTTGTTTTCCATATTTACCTCAACAGGTATTGATATGGTATTGAATATTTCCACACCTCCTGAGGTAATAAAACCTCCCAAATAGTAGGCATCCATATTATGCATATTGGCAGATATCATTATATTGGGCTTTTCCTGAGAATATCTTGTTCCATAACCTAAGATTACGCCCTCGGCTCCATTTAATAAAACCCTTTTTCCCATTAACTCCCTTTCATTATGGCACATATTTTGAAGGGGATTAATTTCCCCACAACCTGAAAATGAGGCCTGGCCCTTTTTTAACATTTTTCTATGGAAGATGGTATTTATGGGCTCATCTCCCAGGTTAGTAATTGCAACATAGTTTTTAAATGCCATTCTTGTTCCTATCATCCTTGCACTTGGAAGATCCTCAAGGGATATATTCCTATGATATTTCCTTCCATTGCACTCCAATATAACCTCTACCTCCTTACCTGCCACTAAATCCTTAAATAAAAAACCTCCCCCATACTCTCCAACATAGGTGGTGCCATAAAACACAGCATCTATGGTACCAAGATATTCATTTGGACAGGGGCCAATATGTCCCTCTATACCATTTAAATATATTTTTTCCCCTCTCTTGAAAACTCCTGGCTCTGTAATTGGAATATGAAATATTGCCATAGTTCCAGACATTATTCCACATGTTGCAGTTGTTACAATATCTATTTCATCTATTTTATCTGTTTCATTATTCCTTATCATTTTTTTTAATTCTGTTATAGTTACTACTACTTTATCCTCTTTTTCCTCCAAGTTAGCACCTCCTTGGATTAAATGTTAAAGCACTATATATTATATATATTACCTATTATTCATGGTGGGTATTTTATTTTCATGGTGGTTATTGTGATACTATTTATTAAAAAATATATATGTTGAAAGTAGAGATATTAAAAATATAATAAAAATAATGATAATTATATTAAAAATATTAATAATAATGATAAATACGATAAAAATAATTTAAAAAAATAAAATAATATTAATACAAAATTTATTATTTTAAAAAAAAAAGTATTATACTAAAAATAAATAATTAAATATTAGGAAAAAAAAGGAATCTATAAAATAATAAAGTATCTAAAAAGAAATGATGGAAAGATCAGAGAGCAAGAAGATAAAGAGTTCTTAAAAGACTTTACTTATAGAACATTCTTTTATAAAATTTTTTAATTTTTTTATAAAATAAATTGGTGATTTTATGATTACAGATATATTGATCATAGGAGGAGGAGGGGCTGCAGCAAGATGTGCAATAGAATGTGATGGCAAAAATGTAATAATGGCTGTTAAAGGCCTCTTTGGTAAAAGTGGATGCACTGTAATGGCCGAAGGTGGCTACAATGCAGTAATAAATCCCGAGGATAACTTTCAAAAGCACTACAAAGACACATTAAAGGGAGGGGGTTATATAAATAACCCTAAATTAGTTGAAATACTTGTAAAGAATGCCCCTAAGGAATTAAAAAACTTAGAGAGATTTGGAGCCCTATTTGATAGAAATCAGAATGGAACCATTGCCCAAAGGCCCTTTGGAGGTCAAAGTTTCAATAGAACCTGCTACAGTGGAGATAGAACAGGGCATGAACTTATGGCAGGTTTAATGGAGTATATTAGTAAATTAGGAAATGTTAGGATCTTGGAAGATTTAATGGCCTTAAAATTAATAGTTAGGAATAATAGATGCTATGGAGCCTTATTTTTAAATTTAATAAAGGGAGATATTTTTCCAATATATGCAACATCCACAGTTCTTGCAACTGGAGGGGCTGGGCAGATCTACCCTATAACCTCAAATCCAACTCAGAAGGTAGGAGACGGCTTTGCAATGGCCTATAATGAAGGGGTGGAATTAATAGATATGGAGATGGTGCAATTCCATCCAACAGGGATGGCTAACTCTGGAATACTTGTTACTGAGGCTGTAAGAGGAGAGGGGGGCATACTCTATAACAAAAATAAAGAGAGATTTATGATAAACTATGATAGGGAGAGGAGGGAGTTATCCACAAGGGATGTAGTTGCAAGGGCAATTTACAATGAAGTTAAAATGGGAAGGGGCCTAAATGGAGGGGTATATTTAGATGTATCCCATTTAGAAAGGGATGTTATTGAGGAAAGATTGGAAACAACATTTAAACAGTTTCTGGATATTGGCATAGATATAAGAAGGGAACCTATGGTTGTAGCACCTACAGCCCATCATTTTATGGGAGGCATTAGAATAAACGAAGAATGTCAGTGTAATATAGAGGGCCTCTTTGCCTGTGGAGAGGTTACAGGAGGTATTCATGGAGCCAATAGGTTGGGGGGAAATGCCCTTGCAGATACTCAGGTCTTTGGAGCAATTGCTGGTAGAAGTGCTATGGAGTTCGCAGAGGTAAATAAAATTAATATTGGAGAGGTTAAGGAATACACAAATAGAATTATTAGAGATATTAAAAGGGATATTGGGGATAAAATGTATAGGGATGATAAAAATAATAATTATAATAATGATAATAATTATAATAAAAATTATTCCTATAATATATTTAAATTAATAAATGATTTTAAGGGAATAATGTGGGATAATGTCTCAATAATCAGAAATGAAAAAGGACTAAAAAATGCCCTTTTAGAAGTAAATAGATTAAAAAAGGATTTAAAGAATATCAAATTAAATGGAATAGTTCAAATACAAAAATACTTTGAATTCAAAAATATGCTAACTGTGGCAGAGATTATTATAAAATGTACATTGGAGAGAAAAGAAAGTAGAGGAGCCCATTATAGATCAGATTATCCTAAGATGAGAGAGGATTTAAAGGGCAATTTAGTTGTATGTGGTGATAGGATAGAGTTTATTAAATTATAAAAAGTTAAAGATAAATTTAAACCTGTCCCTAGGTAAAATTAAGTACTAAAATAAACCTATATATTTCAAATATCTCTTATTCCAGTAATAAATAATCCCATCCTATCATTCTATAATACTTTAGTATTGCATCTATCTAAATAATCTTTATTTTTCCTGTTAAATATATTAATAAATTTTTAATAATTTTATTTTTTATTTTTATAGAATTTTATAATTTTAATAAATTTTATAAAAGTATTTAATTATAACATAAAGAAAAAATAAATAAGGTAAAACATGGAAACCCAGTATATTAGAACTAACACATTAAAAATAAATCCCAAGGAATTAAAAAACAGATTGGAAAGTAAGGGAGTAAGACTGGAAGACACTTACTTAGATTACGTATTTAAAGTAATAGAAACTCCATTTTCAATAGGCTCGACACCAGAATATTTAATTGGATACTACTATCTACAAAGTATATCCTCCACAGTACCTCCTATAGTACTTAACCCCTCAAGTGAAGATGTTGTCTTGGATATGTGCTCAGCACCAGGAGGGAAAACTACCCATATATCCCAATTAATGAACAATAATGGAGTTGTAGTGGCAAATGAATTAAACAGAAAACGAATGGGTAGTTTAAAATCCAATATTTATAGAATGGGCATTAAAAATACAATACTATTAAACATGGATGCATTAAGATTGGGTAGGTTCAATATATACTATGATAAAATACTCTTAGATGCCCCCTGTACTGGAAATCCAATAAAGGATAAAAATAGAGCCCCTACTAAGAGGGATATAAAATACTGCTCAATTAGGCAGAAAAATATGTTAAATGTGGGAATAGATATTTTAAAGGGAGAGGGTGAAATAGTTTATAGCACATGCTCACCAGAAATTGAGGAAAACGAAGAGGTAATTCAATATATCTTGGATACAAGGGAGGATATTGAATTAGTATCCCTCTGTGATATCAAGGAAAAGTTAAAGGGAATAAATGTAATGGAAGGAGAGTTAAAAGGTACTTTAAGAATATTACCTCCAAATGAACCATTTTTTATTGCAAAGTTAAAAAAAATTAATTAAAATAAAAAAATTATTATTATAGTCAAGTTTAGAACTATAATTTTTATATAGGTAACCAATAATAAATAAAATAAATAAAATAGTTAAAAAATAATAAAATAATTAAAATAATTAAAAAATAATAAAAATAAAAAATAATAGACAAAAGGGTGTATTATGGACAATATAATAATAGATGTTAAAAATAAAAAATATGAAAGTATAGAGGGAGAGTTTTTTCCAATAAGTTGGGGTGTATATCTTCATCATAAATATGAAACTTGGAAATATGATGCATATCACGAGAAAAATATTTTCTGTTTTGGAAGGGGGGTTTTACCTATCATAGGTGGAAATAGATTAATATTCTCATTTAGATCTCCCCTTTGGGATGGGTTTCACTTTTCGGCAATGGGTGGAGCAGGTTATGTATTTAAAAATACTGGACTAAAAAATGTTGCAATCATTGGGAGATGTGATAGTCCAAGTTTATTAATAATAGATGGAGAGGGAGAGAATTTAAAAATTGAGTTTATGGAGATAGAGGAATCCTATTTAAAGGAATATAAAAACATATATGACTTAAATCAATACATATTGGAAAAATTTAAAGAAAAGAACTATCGAGCCTTTATAGTTGGGCCTGCATCCTTAAATACTGACATGGGGGCAATACTTTCCCATACTGTAAAAAATGGAAAATTTGTGGAAGGAGCTGAGGACTGGGCTGCAAGAGGGGGCGTAGGTTCTGTATTGTATAGGGCCCATAATATCTTGGGGGTAGTATATTATGGAGGAAAGGGATCTTCCAAGGAGGAATTAAAAAAACAAAAGGAATTGGAAAAGAAACTTAGAAAAATAGTGGAGGACCATTATAATAAACCTTATACTAAGGCCATTCTTGAACATACTAAAAAATATAGGTACAACGAAGAAACAAAAACTGGAGGGACCTTTGGGAATAATTATCATTACACTTTGGAGATTACTCCAATATTTAATTGGAAAATGCCCTACATACCAAAGCATGTTAGAATAGAGTTGCATAAAAAAATAATGAAGTACTTTGTGGATAAATTTAATAAGGAAGCCATTGAACCTAAGAATTGGACCAACTGTGGAGAGCCCTGTCCAGTGCTATGAAGGGTTTAAAAGTAGATTACGAGCCTTATGAAGCTAATGGACCTCTCTTGGGTGTTTTTGATTTATATGCCACAGATAGGATTGTTCATAAGGTAGATGCCCTTGGTTTTGATGCCATAGAATTTGGAAATTTGGCCTCTTGGGTCTTTGAACTTTTAGATGTGGGACTTTTAAAACCAGAGGAAGTAGGTATAGATAAACCCATTTTTGATATATTGGATTATGAAACAGATGATGATATATTAAAAAATTCTGAGTACAATGGAAAACTTGTTATGGAACTTGCAGAGATAATAGCCTTCAATAAAAATGAAATGGGAAAAATATTATCAAAGGGAATAAGAAAGGCCTCAATGATATTAAATGAAAAATTCAAGGAAAGGTTAAAGGATAGTAACCTACCCTTTAATAAATTTAACGACTATGGGGTATATGTACCCTTTGGAGAACAGGGTGCAATATCTCCAACAATGTACTGGGCCATTGGTAATTTTATGCCTTACATTATACAGGGAAAATATTTAACCTACTACCAATGTGGCGTATTTTTAGAGCCTGAGGAATTGGCAAAATTAAGTGTAGAAAGGGCCATAGAAGAGATAACAATAGAAAACTTAGGAATATGTAGATTCCATAGAAAATGGATTTATCCAATAATAAAATCCCTTGTAAGGGAAGTTACATTAGAGGATATAGATCTGGATTCTATGGCCTATAAATTAATAAAGGACATAACTACCTATGATAAAAAATTAGGGGGTTATCCTCCCTATATTGAAAGCCATAGAGTTAAGGATTTAATAGTGGCAGGTGCAGAGGAATTTGGAAATGATGAATGGGCACTTTACTTTGAAGAGGAGGGAGAAAATAAACTTAAAGAATATTTAAGAAGGGTAATGGATGAGTATAGTAATTTACTTGGAATAGATTGGAGAATAGAGTAGAATAAAGAATAATTATAGTCTTAAAAAAATTTATTTATATTAAAATAAAAAAACCATAATTCTTAAAAAATCCAATAAAAGAATATTATAAAAATAAAAGAATATTATAAAATAGTTAAAAATAAAATAAAAAATAAAAAAATAAAGGATAATTAAGATAAAAATAAAAAATAATAGATTTTAAACTAATAAAAATAAGTAAAAACGTAAAAGTAAAAATCCTGCCATTTATACTCCATGTATTCTCCTAAGCACTAGAGAAAGGGTGGATTTCTTACAAGACTGGCATTATGAACCTTAGTTTAAGGTAAGGTAGATATATATTTAATGTAAAATTCTCTTTATTATAGTATCCTTTTACTATACACTTATATTATAAATTATGAGTTTAGGAAATTATGTTCTTGACTATAAATAAAATTAAAAATATAATTAAAAAAATAAAATAAAATAATAATCTAAGATTTTAAAATACTTAATAAAAAATAAATACATTAAAAAAATTAGAAATCCTATATTATTCTCATTAATGCTCTGAGCACTGGGAGGGCAGGGAAATCCTTTAAAAGGATATATTATGAAAGTTATACTCGGCTAAGGTAGGGGCTTAAAGTATTTCTCTTTATTAATATTTTATTCTCTTTATTATTTATTATAAATTATTTATTATAGATTATAAGTTAATACTATGTATTTGATTTTAATTCTTTAATTTTTCCTTTAAAATATCTACAACCCTCTTAGGCTCTGCTCGCCCTCTTGTTAGTTTCATAACTTGACCCATTAAGAAGTTTAAGGCTACTTTATTCCCATTTAGGTAATCTTCAACAGCCTTGGGATTATTTTTTATGGCCTCTTCACAGGCATTTATAAGTACATCATCATTGGTGATTACTGTTAATCCCAATTCTTCTATTATCTCCTTTGGGGCCTTTTTTCCCCTATTTTCCACCATTATTTCAATAACTCTTTTACCTATTTTCTGGCTTATGGTATTATCTATTATTAACTTTATAAGTTCTGTTAAATGTTCAGATTTTAGATTACTCTCAAAAAAATCTATTTTATTGTAGGCTAAAACCCTTTTTAACTCATTTCTTATCCAAATTACTGCAAGACTTACATTTTTATCATTTATTCCTAAATTATGTACAACCTCTTCAAAAACCTCAGCAAGGGCCAAATCAGAAACAAGAACCTTTGCATCCTCCTCTTTTATATTATATTCTTTCATAAATCTCTTTTCCTTCTCCATGGGAGTTTCAGGCATTTTGGATTCCACTTCTCTTACCCAATTGTTATCCAATACTATGGGCTGAATATCTGGATCTGGTATATATCTATAGTCATCTGCAGTTTCCTTTGATCTCATGGCCTTTGTAATCATCTGAGATTCCATGTATGCTCGTGTTTCCCTCTTAATTTCCCCTCCCCTTCGTAAAATGTTTTTCTGTCGTATATACTCATATTTTAAGACCTTATAGGCCCCTTTAATGGAATTAACATTTTTTACTTCAACCCTATTTCCCTGAATACCCTTGTAATTAACAGATATATTAACATCAGCCCTCATTGTGCCCTCTCCCCTAAGATGCCCAATATACTTAAATAACCTCATTAGTTGTTTTAAAAATTCCCTGGCCTTTTCAGGGGTTTTCATATCTGGCTCAGTAACTATTTCAATAAGGGGGGTACCACTTCTATTGTAATCAACAACACCTAAATCTGGTTTATACTGTCCAGGGTCCTCCTCAATATGCACTTCAGTAATACCCACATCTAAGAAATTTCCATTAATTCCCACAGGAACTGTAGTTCTCTGATAGCCCCCAGGTAAATCTGGATACCTATAGTGCTTTCTTTGAAAATAAATATCTTTATCCAATACAATCTCGCATCCTAACATTTTAGCCACCATGATTGCAATATCTATGGCTTTTTTATTTGGGGGCATGGGCCTTGCTCCTGGATGTCCAATGCATACAGGACATATATTGGTATTGGGGGACACCTCGCTATAGTTTGTAGAACATCTACAAAACAATTTGGATTTTGTATCCACTTGAACATGAATCTCCAAACCACACTTCATAGAGATGTTTTCATCCATTATCATCACCATATAATATATTAAAATAATTTTTTTAAATAAATTATTAAAATATTTAATAAAAAAATTTATAATAAAAAATAATTAATTTATTTTTAATTTTCTAATTATTTTATTACTTTAATATTTTAATTTTTTATAGTCAAGTACATAATATCTTAACTTATTTCCCAAAATTTAAAAAATGATATATGGGCTTTATTAATCTTTTGAAAGTTAAAATTTTTTTAATCTTTTACATTTGAAGGGAGAGTAGAACTTTATCTTGCTTTAACCCTATGTGGCAATGCCTTCTATTAAGTAATAGTCATCCTTTTAAAAATTTTTGAAAAATAAAGTTTATATTAATTTTATTTTTTTTATTAGTTATTCATTATATTTTATTTTTCTATGTTAATTTTTATTTTTATTATTCTTTAATTATATTTTTTTTAAATTATTTTATTATTTTTTATTAATTTTTTAAATTATATTATTTTTTTAATAACTCTGAGAGTTAAATTAACATGTTTATTCCTTCCATTACTGCCTCAACAGAGGCCCTTATTATATCCTCTTGGGAATTTTTAACCTCAACTACCTCATGGCCCCTTCTAAGTTTAACAGTTACCTCAACAAAGGCATCAGTCCCACTGTCTATGGATCTTACATGATAACCCTCTAAGGTTATATCTGCAACACTACTTAGGGCCTTTCTCATGGCATTTATGGCTGCATCCACTGGGCCCACACCAAATGAGGTTTCTATAAGTTGTTCCCTCTTACAATCATCTGAAAAATTCAATCTAATTGAGGCCACAGGGGTTATTTTATTACCTGATACTACAGTAAGTTCCTCTAAATATATTTTCCTCTCAATGACTTCTCCCTTTATCTCCTTTATTATTGCCTTTAAATCCACATCAGAGATATACTTACCTAAATCTCCAAGATTTTTTATTCTTTCATAAACCCTTTCAAATTCCTCCCTACTTAGAGATATTTCCATAAGTTCCAATTTATATTTTAAGGCTGCCTTACCACTATGTTTTCCAAGTATTATCCTTCTCTTATTTCCAACAATCTCTGGAGATATTGGCTCATAGGTCTGGGTGTTTTTAACAAGTCCATCCACATGTATTCCTGCCTCATGGGCAAAGGCGTTATCTCCTACTATAGCCTTATTGGGAGGCACTGGTAATTTCATAAGCCTTGATACTACCCTGGATACTTCATATAATTTTTCAGTTTTTATGTTGGTTTTTATATCATATAGGGTATAGAGAGCCATTACAACCTCCTCGAGGGAAGTATTACCTGCTCTTTCCCCTATGCCGTTTATGGTAAGATGGCACTCCTGGGCTCCCCCCCTTATTGCAGAAATTGTGTTTGCCGTGGCCATGCCAAAATCATTGTGGCAGTGGGCTGACACCGGGACAGTGATTTTTTCACTTATTTTTTTAAATAAATCATAGGATCTCTCTGGGGTTAATATTCCTACAGTATCACATATACATATTCTATCTGCCCCTATCTCCACGCCCTTAATAAATAACTCCATTAAAAAGTTTATATCACTTCTTGTGGCATCTTCAGCGGAAAGTTCCACAATCAAACCATGATCCTTAGCATATTCAGTAGCATCCAATGCACATTTAAGGGTTTCCTCCCTACTTTTCCTAAGTTTGTATTTCATATGCAAATCTGAGGTAGGAGTTACAAGATGAACACTATCTACATTGCATTCCAAAGCATAATCTATATCAATAGTCATAGCCCTGGCAAAGGAGCATATCTCGGCATTTAATCCCTGGGAGGTTATGGAGTTTATTCCTTCCCTTTCTCCCTTGGAAGTTATGGCACTTCCTGCCTCTATTATATCCACACCTAAATCATCCAATTTTAGGGCTATTTCAAGTTTTTCATGGGGCGTTAGAGAAACTCCAGGGGTTTGTTCTCCATCCCTTAATGTAGTATCCAATATTTTAACCATAAGATCACTTATTTTAAATTTTTAATCTTTATTATTTTATAAAATAAATAATACCTTAGATAATTTAATACCAATAATTTCTTTAATATCTCTCTTTTATAGATAGTATAAAATAAATTATAAAAACTTTTTTATATTAATATGTTATTAACATTTATTTTAATGTTTTTGATAGGATAAAATAATCCCTTTTATTATATTAACAGATGGTTAATTAAAAATAAATAAATAAAAATAAAATAATAAAAAAATAATTATTTTAAAAAATTAATCATTTTAGTGTTTTAAATCCTATAGATAAGTTTAAGATATTATATATTTGAATAAATTATTTTTTATTTTTTTATTATAGGTGATTTTATGGTTATAGTAATGAAGTTTGGAGGTACCTCCATAGGAGATGGAAAAAAAATTAGAAATGTGGCAAAAATAATAACCAACAAGAAAAAAGAGGATAAGGACATTATTGCTGTAACCTCTGCAATGACTCAGATAACAAATTCCCTTGTAAATATTTCCAAAGATGCACTGGATGTTAGGGATATTGATAAAATAAACAACTTTATAAGTGAAATAAGGGAGAAACATGAGGAAGCAATAGAGGATGCCATTGAAAAGGAGAATATAAAAAATGATGTAAAAAAAATAATATATAATTCAATAGATGAATTAGAAAAGGTGCTTACAGGGGTAGCCTATCTTGGAGAATTAACTCCAAAGTCTAAGGATTATATATTGTCCTTTGGTGAGAGGTTATCAGCCCCTATTCTAAGTGGTGCAATTAGGGATTTAGGCCATCACTCCATATACCTTACAGGGGGTGAAGCAGGCATAGTAACTGACGAGAATTATGGATGTGCCAGGCCCATTAAATTATTAGTTAAGGAAAGAGTACTCCCTCCTTTAAAGGAAGGAATTATCCCTGTTATTACAGGATTTATTGGGGGAACAGAAAATGGAAATATAACTACCTTTGGAAGGGGGGGCAGTGATTATTCAGCAGCATTGGTAGGTGCAGGCATAGAGGCCAATATGGTTGAAATATGGACTGATGTTAGTGGAATATTAACCTCAGATCCAAGGATTGTTAAAAATGTTAAAAGAATACCTAAGATGTCCTATATAGAGGCCATGGAGTTAGCCTACTTTGGTGCCAAAGTTCTCCATCCAAGGACTGTTGAGCCCCTTATGGAAAAAAACATACCTTTAAGAATTAAAAATACCTTTGAGCCTGAAAGCGAAGGGACTTTAATCACAAATGATAGGGAAATGACTAACAATATAATAAAGGCAATAACTTCCATAAGGGATGTATTTTTAATAAACATTTTTGGAACAGGTATGGTGGGAGTAAGTGGCACTGCTGCCAGAATATTCTCGGCACTTGGAAGGGCCGATGGAAATGTGATTCTCATAACCCAGGGTTCCTCTGAGACAAATATATCCATTGTTGTATATGGAGGTAGCCAGGAGGCTGAGAATTGCATAAGGGAACTTAAAAAGGAATTCAAGGGCAGTTCCTTAATAAAAGATATATCCATTGATGAGAAGGTATGTGTGGTTTCGGCTGTAGGGGCAGGTATGAAGGGATCCAAAGGTATTGCAGGAAAACTCTTTGAAGCCGTTGCAAAAAGTGGGGCAAATATAAGGATGATTGCACAGGGTTCCTCAGAGGTAAATATTTCCTTTGTAATTGGAGAGGAGGAATTGGAAAGTTGCCTTCAAATCCTTCATAATACCTTTATAAAGTAAGTTATAATAAAAGTTATAAATTAAATAATTAAAATAAGATACTAAAAAATAATAAAAAGATTTAAATTATTTTATAATAATCTTTTAAATGCTATATAGATTTCTAATTTTTTGAAGATTTATAGTTTAAATATTTTTTATGTTCTTGACTATATAAATTAAAAAAATAATAAAAAATTAGATTTTAAATATTAAGAAGAATAAAATATTATATATAATATGATTTAATAAGAAGTTATATGGATGAAATAATTCAAAATAAGTCATGGATTTTGTTTAATAAATTTTGAAGTGTTTGTTGATTGAGTTTTCCTATAGGTTCTCCACTTAGTAGAATATCTTTGGGAATTGTGAATAGTTTGAATGGCTTGATTATGCTGATGTTTCTTAGCCCTTTTCCAACACCAGGTAACAAGTTAGATGAAGTAATTATTAATACTTTATTTTTAAGCTCCTGTGGGAGTTTTAGTATTCGGTTTTGTTCGTGCCTTGAGATCTGACAAATTATGATATCAAAGTTTTTATCATTTATTTCGTTTTTTGAGACAATTATAACGGGTCTTCTTTTAACTTGTAATTTTTCTCTGTCATCATAATATGGAAAAGGGGCCGTCCATATTTCTCCTTGTTTTGCCATTAAACTTTCCCCCTGTAAATTCACACTATTCTTCTAAAAGTTCATCAATAAAGTAATCATCTAATGCTTTTATTTCTTGAATTATAGATTTTATTTTTCCATCTACAACTTTGAAATCATCTTTAAGTTCTGATATATTCCTGTTCTTTTCAATAATTTTTATTACCCTTAGCAATAGTATGAGATAATATCCAATTAGTTCCTCCACCACTTCAATATCCCTACTTTCAACTATTATCCCAAGAATATTGGACTCTAAAAAGAGAAGTTTGTCAAGAAACTCAAATTGTTTTATTTCTTCTTCCGTTAGTTCTTCACTTAGTGCTTTTTCCCACAGACTTTTATTCATTTCATCAGTTTGTTTTTTGAGTTCTAAAACCTTAGGAGTTAAAATATTGAGTACCTCTTCTTCTAGTTCTTCAGGAGTTAAATACTCCTTCTCCGCAATTTCTGTTGTGCCCTCAACTGTTGGGGGAATTTCTGAGGTGAGATATTCATCTAATTTTTTTATTGCTTTTTCATAAGATTCCTCAGTAACTTTTTCTGGAGCGATTTGGATAAGATTTGGTAACAATTTTTCTTCTTTCTCTTCTAACAGGGATTTTGGCTTTTTAAAGTCCTTAAATAAGGATGTGATATCATTAAAGGGTGAGAATGATATCTCTTGGAGAAACTTTTGTAAAAAGGGGTAATATTTCAACCCTTGGGCATACATAATAATCACTTTTTTGAACTCTATAATAATTATCGTGAAATGTGCTTAAATAAGTTACGTCCGTAATTGCTACTTCTGACAGAGTTAAAATTTAGATAATTATTACATAAGAGTCAATAACTAAAGGAGGTTTGTATTACTTATTATTCCATTGAGGAAGTTTTAGTCTTTTTCTTTATACAATAATACCAAGTAGAGCCTATACCCATCGCTGTAGATACTCATGTTCTTGACTTCTATATTAGGATGTTTCTTAAGGAATTCATTGGCTTCTCTTACCGCCGAATTTAGGCCCGTATGACCACTAGTAAAGGTCTTTATCCTCCACTGAGACATTCTCTATCGCCTCCTTTTCTTTCTTTTTTAATTCAAATCTGTCTGAATAAGTATAAATAAATATTACTTATCACTTTTATAACATATAAATATTACTTATTACTTTTATAATATATATTATTATAGTAAACTACGTAATATTTTAAACTTATATAAATATAGTAATTATAATACTTAAAGAATTTTCTCTACACTTTCAGTGTTTAGGGGTGTATTAAGATTTAGATTATTTTACTATCTTATATTTTTTATTATTTTATTTTTTTAATTTTTAATTTTTTTTAAATTATTTTTTATTTATTATTATATTGGGATATAGTTTAGAAAATTATGTTCTTGACTATATTTATTTAATTTTTACTATTAATAGAAAGAGAATTGAAACACTTTTCTTTTTTAAATAACTTTGATTGGGAGATATAAGAATCATAAGTGAAAAAGGAACTGTTAGGATCATTCTTAGTCTGTCAGTTTTAATTTCCATCCTTAATGAGGATGGGAAGTATATTTATAATATTCCCTTATCCCTAAGGTTTTCTATAATTTCATTATGCACATCTTCAATAGTTTTCTTAGAGGTATCTATAATAATATAGCCGTATTTTGGCTCAAATACTTTATTTTTTATAATTTCATAATATTTTTTACTTACTAATTCCAACATCTCTCTATTTTCAAATATCTCTTTATCTCTTTTTCCCATTCTATTTATGGATTCTTCAATATCCACATCTAAGAATATTAAAACATCAGGCCTAATTGAAAATTTATTAATATTTATTATAAAATCCAACTCAACCCCTTGGATTGATTGATAAACCATTGAGGAATATAGATACCTATCACAAACAACATGTTTATTTTTTAACATTTCCTTAATAATGGGTACATGCTCCATTCTATCGGCTGCAAATAATAATGCCAGTGTTTCCTTCCTATAGGCTCTTTTGCCACTAAGGGCCCCTCGAATAACTTTTCCAATATCTCCTTCAGTGGGCTCGTAGGTATATACTCCCTTTATTTTATTGGATAGCATTTTAGATTGTGTGGTCTTTCCACTACCATCTATGCCCTCAAATACTATGAATTTATAATTCACCCTTTCACCATGATTTATAAAAATAAAAAATAATTAAAAGAAAAAATAATATTATTTAATTTATTTTATTATTTATTAAATATCCTTCAAAAACTCAATTTCCTTATCTAAGTTAAACTCCATTAGGCCCTTAACTGAAAATTCTAAGTCCCTATATCCTTTATTTACAACACCATTAAATACTTGCTCCTGGCCAAGTAAATTTTCTAAAATCTCTGTATTGGCATTTTTTAACTCCTCCTGGGACATGTTCAATATCCTCTCTACCGGCCTACCATAGAGATTGCAGGCTATATTGCCAGTGCCATCATCCAAGATCAATGTAATTATGGGCAACTCTCTTGGATTGACTTCTCCACAGTTATTGCATAGGTATTTATTATCAACTAAGGATGCCTTTTTACCACAGTTAGAGCATAGGTATAGTATTAAATCCTGTTTTCTATAATCAACAACTGTGCCTCTAATTTCAGCAGTTTCTCCTTCTGTTAATTCCTTTATAAACTTCCTATTTGTTTTAATATCCAGGTCTATACCCTCTGGATTTATTATAACTCTTCCATATCTACCAACATGTAAATCAATATATTCCCCACTATCCCTAACATAGCCATGTACTACCTTTACTATATCCCCCTCCTTTATATCCAAAAGGGCATTATTATCCCATAATACAAGCCTTATTCTTCCAGTATCATCTTCCAACATAATATTTCTAACTGTTCCAGTGGTGCCATCCTTCCTCTCAAATTGATTGATATCATATACTTGCAATACCCTTCCCACTATTGTAATATCATCTCCAGCGTCCTCTCCTTTTATATCCTTTACTTTAATGAGATTTTCTTTGTACTCTGGGGCCTTTATGGATTCATCCTTTATTACCTTGGAGTCATATTGGGCGGACAAATGGATTATTTTTTCTCCCCCAGGGGTAAGGTAGGATTTAACCCTGCAATTCATAATATGTAATGGATCCCCTTCCTTAATATCCCCTAACATCTCAGTGTTTCTCCCCCAGAAGGATATTCTAACACTTCCACTATTGTCCATTAGTGTTATTTCCTGTAATGTTGTCTCTCTATCATTAAATTTAACAGTTTTTGGAGTGGATATATTGGTAACCCTTCCCTTTATAGATACAACATCCCCCTCATAGTCTGGTAATTGGGAGATATTAACTGTAGGTACCTCCACGCACTCCTCTTTTTTTATAATCTTTAAATCATTAACAGATATTTCCAAGTTCCTTAGTCCCTCCCTTACAACTCCACTTACCTCTACAACATCACCCCTATTTAATTGAATATCTGTTAAATCATCCCAAAGGGTACATCTTAATGTTCCCTCATCATCACGTAATATAAAGGAGAGGACGCTGGAGATGATATTACAATAGTGGGAAGGGTATTGCAAGTATATGATATCAATC
>JAHEPY010000044.1 GCA_019561565.1 Methanothermococcus sp. SCGC AD-155-M21 | reverse complement strand
ACTTTCAAAAGGTTAATAACGTTTATATCATTAATGCTTTAAATCTCGGGAAATTAAGTTTAAGATCTATGTACTTAAATATAATTTATATTATTTTTTAATATAATAATTTTATAATTTTATAATCCTATAATCCCATATATCTTTTAAATAAAAAAGAGGTTATGATATAATGAATTTTGGAGTATCTTCCCTTGTATTCCTGCCTGAACATCTACAATCCTCCATGGAAAAAATTGCTGAAAGCCATTTTGATTGTTGGGAAATTGTATGTGAGGGCCATCATCAATTAAACCCTAAGAATGTTAAATATCTTATGGAATTAAAAAATACCTATGATGTAGATATTGTAGTACATGCTCCCTTTTCTGATTTAAATCCTGCTTCAATGAACATTAAAGTAAGAAAACTAACTATTAAATGTATTACTGAGGCAATAGAGGGGGCCTTTGAACTTGATGGAAGGGTTGTTACAGTGCATCCTGGATATATACCTGTACTATGGTCAAATTATAGGGATGAGATATTAGATAATAATTTTTCAACATTAAATGAAATTGTTGAGGTAGCCGAGGATTATGAAATTATGATAGGCTTGGAAAATATGCCCAATTATCCTGGAGTTTTAGGGGTAACCTTGGAGGATTTAAGGGAAATGGTAAAGGATATAAAATCTAAATACTTAGGAATTACCTTGGATATTGGCCATGGAAATACTGCTATTTCAAATTCCACATCCTCCTGTAAATCCTTAGAGGAGTATATTTACCAATTAAATAAAGTTGGAGAGGGAATTATACATGTGCATTGTCATGATAACCATGGAAAGGAGGATGAACATCTAAAACTTGGAGAGGGAAATATCAACTTTATTAATGTATTTAAAGGATTAAAGGAGATAAATTACAATGGTATTCTATCCTTTGAATCCAAGAATTTAAGGGATGCCATTAAAAGTAGAGACTTTGCTAAAAAAATCCTTTCTAATATTTAATTTGAATTAATATTAAATTATACTTTGGTGATATAATGAAAATATCCATATTAGGTGGCACTGGAGATCAAGGTTTTGGATTGGCCCTTAGGTTTGCCAAAAATCATGATATTATCATAGGTTCAAGAAAAAAGGAAAAGGCTGAAGAGGCAGTGGAAACTATAAAAAAAATACTATCTTCAAAGGGCATTGAATATAAGAATATAATTGGTTTGGATAACAGAATGGCCTCAAAGGAAGGGGAGGTTATTATATTATCCCTGCCCTATCAACATATACTATCTACACTGGCAAATATAAGGGAGGAATTAAAAAACAAAATTGTTGTATCCATTGGAGTTCCACTGGCAACTGCAATTGGAGATAAACCTACAAGGGTTATAATACCTCCACAGGGTTCAGTGGCTGAAATGATAAGGGATTATTTAAAGGAATCCAAGGTTGTTAGTGCATTTCAAAATGTATGCTCAAAGGAATTGGAGTGCATTGAGAGCCCAGTAGATTGCGATATATTGGTTTGCGGAGATGATAAAGAATCTAAAAAGGTAATTATCAATCTCATAAAGGATATAGACGGAAGTATAGGAATAGATTGTGGAGGATTGGAAATGTCCAGATATGTTGAACAGATAACTCCCCTTTTAATAGGATTGAATATAAAATACAAATTAAAGGGTAGTGGAATAAGAATAACTGGCCTAAGGGATTAGGGTATTCATAAGCATGAAAAAAATAATTAAAAAATTTATTAATAAAAATTTATTTCTTAAGAAAATTATTTATTGAGTAGACAAATAATCTAAAATAGAAAGAAAAAATACTTATAAAATAATAAAACATCTAAGAAGAAGGGATAGAAGGATAAGAAGGTAGAAAGAAACCCTAAAAGACTTTACTTCATAGTACATCCCTACAGAGGAATGAATGTTAAAAAGTAGCAAAGTTAATAGAATTTATAAGATAAGGCTATTTATACCTAAGAAATAGGAAAAAAGATTTTTATGAAGATATACCACAATTACAAAAGAAATAAGATAATTTAAAAAAAATAATATTAAAAAATAAAGTAAATACTGTCATTTCAAAATTAAAAATAAAAAATTAATATTAAAATATAATTTAAAATTTAAAAATGCCTAAAAAGAAGTAAAAACATAGAAAGTAGAAATCCGGTCATTATTTTCCATAAATGTCCCTAAGCACTGGGAAAGCAGGCATAATCCTTTAGGATTAATTATGAAAGTTCATAATTAGGCTTAAGTATAGGACTTAAAGCATTTCTCTTTATTAATATTCTATTTCCTATATTATTTTTATTAATTATTAATTATTACTAATTATTATTATGTTATTCATATTATATAGTATAAGTGTTATACATTTAATTTGATAATAACAAAGAAATAAAAAAATAATTTAAAAAATAATAAGAATAAAGGGAATAAAATTAAAAAATAAAATATAATATGAATATATAAGTTATTTCTCAAAACTTATAGGAGTAAAACCATCTAAACTAACAGAGAAGCATTACCATTATGTTAAAGTAAGATACAGGATACTACACTTCCTTATAACGTCTATATTTTTTTAAAGTTTTTAAAAAATAAGTTTAAGTATTTTTACTTAATTTAATTTTTAATATTAAATTATTTATTTTTTTAATTTATTTAATAATTTTTATTATTTTTTTATTATTATTTTTTATTAATAGCAAATAAAAAAGAGGTGGGTATTATTAAAAGATACTTAAAACTTTCAACCATAGAGTATGGAAAAGATATAGTTAAAAAAACCATTGATTCCTTTGGATGGGAGGAGGTTGATTTATTTGATGCTATAAACAGAACCTTGGCAGAGGATATTATTTCAGACATTGATGTGCCTCCCTTTGATAGATCCTTAATGGATGGCTATGCTGTGAAATCTGAGGATACATATAGAGCCGAGGAGGATAATCCCATAACATTAAAAATCTTGGGAAGTATAAGGGCAGGGGATACTCCAAATATTGAAATTAAAAATGGGGAAACTATGGAGATAGCAACAGGGGCTCCCGTACCAAAGGGATGTGATGCTGTTGTTATGGTTGAATACAGTGAAAAAAAGGGAGATACTGTAAAGATATATAAGGGAGTGGCTCCCCATGAGAATATTCAATACTGTGGTAGTGATATTATGGCAGGGGAACTTGTATTGAGAAGGAACACCTTTCTATCTCCACGGGATATTGGAGGTTTGGGGGCAATAGGTAGGCACAGGGTAAAGGTTAAAAGAAAATTAAAAGTTGCATTAATATCCACTGGAAATGAATTAATCTCCCCAGGAGAGCCCCTAATGGACTATAAAATATATGATGTTAATACCCACACATTAGCGGCCTCCATAAGGGAAAAGGGATGGGACTTCAACTTCTATGGAATTATTAGAGATAAAGAAGAGGATATTATAGAGACAATTAAAAAAGCCATTGAGGATAACTACGATATAATACTTTTAAGTGGAGGAACCTCTGCAGGAGTAGGTGATTTAACTGTTAGAGTAATAGAGAAACTTGGGGGAAAAATCCATGTCCATGGGATGAAAATAAAACCAGGAAAACCAACTATAATAGGTACCATAGATCCAAGTAATCCTAATTTTAATTCCAACTCCAACTCCAATACTACTAAATTAATTGTTGGTCTTCCAGGATATCCTACATCCTGCTTAACCATATTCAATGTACTTTTCAATGAGGATGAAAAAACCATAAAGGGACATTTCCCAATTAGATATTTATCTGCAAAGGGAAGAACAGAGTATCTTCCTGTATCTGTTGTTAAAGGCCCTAATGGATATGTGGTATATCCAATTACAAAGGGCAGTGGAGCCATTACCTCTTTAACCCATAGTGATGGCTATATAGTAATAGAGGAGAATAAGGAAATATTGGAGGATGAAAATGTCCAGGTATACTTATTTGGAAATATAAAATTTGGATTGAATATCATTGGTAGCCATTGCATAGGTATAGATAAATTACTTAAGGAGGGGAACCTCTTTGCAAAAACCATTAATGTAGGATCCATTGGTGGGTTATTAGGGATAAAAAGAGGGGAGGCTGATATTGCAGGAATACACTTACTTGGAGATAATGGGGAATATAATATTCCCTTTTTAAAAAGATATGGAGTTAAGGATGCTGTTCTTGTAAGTGGATATATTAGAAGGCAGGGTTTCATGTTTAAAAGAAAACTACCTATAAAAACCTTAGAGGATATTTTAAAAAATATTGATAAATACAGGTTTATAAATAGAAATAGGGGCTCAGGTACAAGAATACTATTTGATAAATTTTTAAAGGATAGAGGCATTAAAGGAGAGAGAATAAAGGGCTATGAGATAGAGGCCAAAACTCACTCTGCCATTGGAGTTGCCATTGCCATGGAAAAGGCAGACATAGGTATAGGAATTGAAACTGTGGCCAAAAAGTATAACTTAGAGTTCATACCCATTGGAGAGGAGCACTATGATTTCCTAATTAAATCCAATAAATTGCAGGATAAGGAGGTTATTAAATTCATTGAAACCCTTAAAAAAGTAGAATTGCCCTTTAAAAAGCCCTCTAACTGTGGGGAGGTAATATATAGATGTTGATTAATTCAATCTCAATATATCCTTTAAATCAGTACCCCTCATGATCCTATCTTTTATAGTGTATTCCTTCTTTTTAATCTCCTTTACTCTTTCAAGGATCTCCCCAACTCTATCCCTCTCTATTACTGCAACACCGTTGCAATCTCCAACAATAATATCCCCTGGATTTATCATAGACTCCCCACATACAATGGGCACATTCATAATGCCCCTATCAATGGGATTTCCTGCATTGGGTACATAACCCTTTGAGAATACTGGAAATTTAATTTTTCTAATATCCTCTATATCCCTTACATAACCATCTATTACAACAGCAATAACTCCCTTTATCTTTGCATTCAATGTGGCCAATCCTCCCCATATAGCAGATTCATCCCCCTCGGACCTTATAACTATTACCTTACCCTTACCATAGGAGATGGCCTTTATAGAAGTACCCCAATCCTCAGAGGAGGTTTTTACAGTAAGGGCTTCCCCATATATTATAGTTTGATTTTTGTCTATGGAAGTAATACCCTTTAGAACATTTGCTCCAGCATCACAAAGATTTGGAACTGATATACCCTTTAAAAGTTTCATATTAATCATTTATTTTTATTTTTTAATATTTTTTTAATTAAAAATGCATAAAAATATTTATATAATTACCATATATTATATTCATAATAAGTAATTAAAATTATAATTTTAAATATTCCTTTATTTTTACTTATATTTTTTATTATATTTTTATTTTTGTTTTTTTAATTATATTTACTATTATATAAAATGTGAGATTATGGAATCTATAACTATAACCATAAAAAGGAATGGAATCCTTAAAAAATATAATGTTCCAAATAATATAACTGTATTGGAGGCCTTAAACTATATAAATAGCAATTATGGAGAAAACATCCAATATAGGGCCTCATGTAAATCTGGCCAATGTGGAAGTTGTGCCATGACTATAAACAATGAGCCAAAACTTGCCTGTAAAACTAAGGTAGAGACTAACATGATAGTAGGGCCATTGGAGGGATTCAATGTAATAGATGACCTTGTTATAGATAGATCTCCCTTCTATAAAAAAATACAGAGTATAAGAAACTATATTCAATATGATGAAGATGAAATAAATATCGATGATTTAAATATTACCCCAAATGACCTTAAAAAATTTAAAAAAGTAAGAAACTGTATAGACTGCCTATGCTGTCTTTCAAAATGTCCTGCAAAGAATTTTTCAGAATATCCAGGGCCTACATTTATAAGGCAACTTGCAAGATTTGCATTTGACCCAAGAGATGAGATTGAAAGAGAGAAGGAGGCCTACTTTGAAAACCTATATAACTGCACAACCTGTGGTAAATGTGTAGAGGTATGCCCCAAGGAAATTGATATTGTCCATAATGCCATAGAGAGATTAAGGGAATTATCCTTTAAAAAGGGATATTATATCAATAACCATTTAGTGGTTAGGGAGAACATTTTAAAGGGCAATAGATCAATTACAAAGGACAAAATGCCCCTATTGGAGGATAAATCTATAAAGGAGGAGTATATTGTAGAAGAGGAAAAAATGAGATTGGCCTTTTTTACTGGATGTTTAATTGATTATAGGCTACAGGAAGTTGGAAAAAGTGCCATAAGGGTATTAAATGCCCATGGCATATCCATTATAATACCTAAGAATCAGGTATGCTGTGGATCCCCCCTTCTAAGAACAGGGCAAAGGGATGTTGCAGAAAAATTAAAAAAACATAATCTTAAACTATTTAATAAATTGGATGTTGATGGAGTGGTTACATTGTGTGCTGGATGTGGCAGCACTTTAAAAAATGATTATAAGGAAAGGGAATTTAATGTAATGGATATAACCCAGGTTTTGGATAAGATAGGGCCATTAAAATATAAACCATTGGATGTTAAAGTAACATACCATGATCCCTGCCATTTAAGAAGAGGTCAGGGAGTTTATAGGGAGCCAAGAAATATATTAAAAAAAATACCCAAATTAAAGTATGTTGAAATGGAGATCCCAGATCAGTGCTGTGGAGCAGGAGGAGGAGTTAGAAGTGGAAAACCTAAGATATCCATGGCAATTGGTATGAGAAAGGCAAGAATGATCCATAATGCAGATGTAGATTATGTTATTACAGTATGCCCATTCTGTGAATATCACATAAAGGACTCCTTGGATAAATTTTTAAATGAAAATATGGAAAATAAAAGGAAAAATTTAAAGAATATTGAGGTAATGAATATTGTATCTCTCCTTGATAGGGTAATTTAGGCCTAAAGATAACAATTTATAATAAATAAAAAACTTTAATTCCAAAGGAATCTAATAAAAAAATAAAATAAAAAAATTAATAAAATAAAAATATAAAAAATTTTAAAATAATTAAAAAAATAAAATTAAGAATAAAATAACATAAAAGAAATAAATCATAAAGTAAAAAAAATAATTAAGACAAAAATAGAAATTTAAGATTTTAAAAATGCCTAAAAAGAAGTAAAAACATAGAAAGTAGAAATCCTATATTGCCCCATTATGCTCCTAAGCACTGGCATTATGAATCTTATTTTAAGATAAAGTAGAGATATATTTAATGTAAGATTTTCTTTATTATATTTTATCCTTTTTTATCCTTATTACAAAGAATTATAGTTAAGGTTATGTCTTTGACCTAATAAAATAAAAGACCTAAGATTTTAAAAATCTAAGAAGGAATAAATATATTAAAAAAAGAGAACTCCCATATTATCCTCCTTAATGCTCTGAGTACTGGGAGGGCAGGGAATTCTTCCTAGGGATTGCATTATGAAAGTTTATAATTAGGCTAAATATAAGATTAAAATATTTCTTTTTATCAATATTTTATCTTTTTATTGTTTATTTTTATTATTTATGATATGGATTATAAGTTTAGAAAATTATATCATTAAGTATTAATTTATTATTTTTTATTTTTTTTAATTATTTATTTATCATTAGATTGATATTATATTTACTATTATACTACTTTTTACTTTTATTTTTTATACTTCCTTCTTTAATTTCCTTTTTTTCCTTAATACTATCCTTTTTATTAGTTTTACTCTTATAATATCCCTTTAGTATGGGCATTTTTGGAAAATCCTCTAAGAGATAGGGATATGGCTCATGTATTTCACTTATTACAATAATATGTGCAGGAGGATGAATTTTTCTTATTTTATCAATTGCCTGTGGAGCATTTTCTTGAATTTTAACTAAACATGCCCTTTTACAAGGTTTTTTAATTGTGCCTAAGATATGCTTTAAAATCTCATCTGCAGCCTCTGGAACCATAATTCTGGGCTTTCCAAGTATTGCAAGTTTTCCATGCCTATGTATGTCCGCCAGGGCATTTTTTATTTTCTCGTAATTATCTCCCCTAATAAGCAATAAAACCATAAATTCCACCGTGTTTTAAATATTTAAAAATAACAAAAATTACTTAATGGAAATGGGTTAAATATAATAAATATGCTATATAAACCTTAGGTATTTATAAACCTATAGGATAATTCCTTATAATTAAATAAATTCCCTAAAGGGATGATATTATCATATTCAATATGGGCAATATTATTAAAGATAAAATTGTGGTTATAAAACATGCAGAGGCCACAAGTTTAATATCCAATCCATAGAGGAGAGAAAATACCAAGGACATCATTGCTGAGGGCATTGCTGATTGTAGTATTACTACATTTTTATCCAAGCCCTCAACAGAGAAACAAGTAGTTAAAACAATTGCCAACAGTGGAGCAAATACCATTCTAACAATCAACGCTATAATACCAAATAATACCCCAAATCTTGCAGAACTTGGAGATAGGGACAATCCAAGGGATATCATTATTAGAGGTATTGTGGCATTTGATAAATAGTTAAGTGTATTTATAACATAATTGGGAAAGTGCCCTATGGAAAATCCTAAGAATATAAGAACAATACTTAAAATACCTGTTAATAATGGAGGGAATTTTAAAATTTCTCTTAATATGGATGGAGAACCATGATCCTTATTTACTCCAAATGTTATACCAACATATGTTCCTATTAATAAACTGGCAAAAACACTTCCCATATCACAAAATATTGCCCTTGTTAATCCCTCCATCCCATAGAATCCATATATTATAGGGTATCCTAAAAATCCAGTATTGCCTAAGGCACAAACTAAAATTAATCCCCCTATGGATTGATTATTTAATTTTAGAAGTTTTCCCACAGTAAATCCTATAATGCCACATATAAAAAATATTATAAATATTAAAAATGGCAACTTTAAAAAAATAGGCAAATCCCCAGGAGAAACATTTTTCATAATGGTTAAAAATATTGTTGAGGGCATGGCAATATATACCACTATATTATTTAGAACAGTTCTATCATTTTCCTTTAATATTCCAAAATACTTTGAAAGATAACCAACAAGAATTAAGAAAACAATTACTATCATTATCTCCATTTATTCACCAGTTTTTTTTTAAAAGTTTTCCCCTAATATCAATTTCTTTTTTTCTTATTCTTGTTGTGGATATAGGTTTTTTATCTTCACTTAGTACATAATCATAAACTATTATTTTTAAGGGTTTTAAATTATTTTTTAGTCTTATTTTATTTATTTTCTTAGCATTTTCCTCTGTTTCTGGAGTAACTACAATAATATCGTAATCATTTATTATGGCATCTCCATAGGGATCATCTATTACTTCTATATTATAGGATAGGTTTAAACTATCTAAGAATTCCCTT
Organism: Methanothermococcus sp. SCGC AD-155-M21; assembly: GCA_019561565.1. Classification (GTDB taxonomy): domain Archaea; phylum AGJL01; class Methanococci; order Methanococcales; family Methanococcaceae; genus Methanofervidicoccus. The sequence goes on along the minus strand of JAHEPY010000044.1, from coordinate 7,535 downwards.
AAATTCTTCAACCTAACATTTAAAGGATTTATATCATGGGATTTATAATCCTTAGCAAATTTATCTGAGGTTATACCTATATAAAGTTCCCCAAATTGTGAGGCATACTTTAAAAGTTTTTTATGGCCATTATGAAGTATATCAAAAGTTCCTCCAAGGGCTACCTTAGGCATTTATATCACACATTCCTATAGTGGATTTATATCAATTTTATTAAAACTATTTTTATTTTTTAATATCTTTTAATGTTTTTATTTATTTTAATCATTTTATATTTAATTATTAATTTTATAATCCTTCATTAACTTTTTATTACACTCCCGGTATTATATATTACCTTATTCCTATCAAAGTATAATTAAAATAAGAATAAGAAGTATATTAAAATAATAATTATTAATAATACTTATAATTAAATGTATGATATTAACTTATAATTTATAATATAAAAAAATAAAAAATTAATAAAAAATTTATTATTTCCAATAATAATAAAAAAATTAGGATTAATATAATATTTATTCTTAAATAAAAAAAATAATAATGTAATAAAATAAAATAATAAAAAGGATAAAATATAAACAATAAAGAGGAAGCTATAAGTCTGCCCACTTTACCTTAATCATACTGAAGTTCATAATGCTATCCTGTAAAATATTGCCTATCTCCCAGTGATTAGGAGCACCTAATGAGAATAATGAGGGGATTTTTATTTTTTTTATGTTTTTAATCCCGTCATATGTATTTTAAAATCTTATTATTTTTTATAATTTTATTTTTTTATATTATCCTATATTTTATTTTTTTATTTTTACTTTTTTATTTTTTTTATTTGGATTCTTGATGGGAATTAAGGCTTTATATGATTTATGATTATTCTAATGTATCATAGAGGGTATTCCTTTCCTTTGGGATTCTACCTATGTTAATTATAGTATTTCTTATATTCTCCACTGATATATTAACCCCATGTTCAGCCCCTGCAGATTTGGATATATTCTCCTCCATAAGAGTTCCCCCAAAATCATTGGCACCGCACTTTAAAGAGATCTGTGCCATCTTTATTCCCAATTTAACCCAAGAAACCTGTATATTTTTAATAACCTCCTTAAATAATATTCTACTTATGGCATACATCTTTAAATCATCCATAGCTGTAGCCCCACTACGGGCCCTGCCCTTAAGATATATTGGAGCCATCTTATACATAAAACTCAATGGCACAAATTCTGTAAATCCTCCTGTTTCCCTTTGAATATCCTTTAAAATAAAAAGATGATTAACTATATCCTTATAATCCTCAATATGGCCATACATTATAGTGCATGTTGTTTTAATTCCCAATTTATGGGCTTTTTTTATTATATCTATCCAATCCTTAGTGGATAATTTAGAAGGGCAAAGTTCCTCCCTAAGATTGTCATCAAGTATCTCTGCCGCTGTTCCAGGCATGGTATTCAATCCATTTTCCTTTAATATTTTAAGGGCTTCCTCTACATTTAATCCAGCATTTTCACTTGCAAATTTAACTTCCATAGGGGAAAATGCATGTATATGGATGCCCCCATAGGGTTTTGTTAAACTATGGATTTTTTTTAGAATTTCCACTTGAAAATATGTATCTACATCTGGATGGAGCCCTCCTTGAATGCACACCTCTGTACAGTTTAATTTTCTTGCCTCAAGTGCCCTCTTAGCAATTTCATCTATATCTAAAAAATAGGCTCTTTTATCCTCCTTATCCACCTTAAATGCACAGAAATTGCAATCTCCTACACAGATGTTTGTATAATTAATATTTCTATTAACCACATAGGTTACAACATCTCCTACTATATCCCTCCTAAGGGTATCGGCTAACTTTAAAGTATCAAAAAAATATCCTTCCCCTTCAAAAAGTTCTAAACATTCTTTCTTTGAAACGTCTTTTTCATACAATCCGTATATATCCATAAAATCACCATACCTGGCAATAAATAATAATTAGAATGATATATGATTTAAATATAAATGTAAAAAGTACTATCTAAATAATATAATTAATATAAGTATTATAATTTTATATTATTCTTAAAATGGTACTATATACCTATATTTGGTTTTAGATTTTGTAATATAATATATTAAACTATTTGATTGATTAAGGAATTTAGAAAGACATATATATAATTTCCTATTTGAATTAAATATGAATTAAATATATATTAATAAAACTAAAATAGTTATTGTATTGTAAAATATAAAATAAAAATACCAATAAAATATAAAATAAATAAAATATAAACTGAAACTATCAATATAAAACCACAGGGTGAAAATATGAAATTTGGTATTGAATTTGTTCCTAACGAACCTATAACAAAACTCAGTTACTATGTAAAGTTGGCAGAGGATAATGGATTTGAATACTGCTGGATTACAGATCACTACAACAACAGAAATGTATATATGGCATTAACCTCCATTGCCGCCGCAACAAATAAAATTAAATTAGGGCCTGGAGTAACTAACCCCTACATAAGAAGTCCTGCCATTACAGCATCTGCAATGGTAACATTGGATGAAGTATCAACTGGAAGGGCAGTTTTAGGTATTGGACCTGGAGATAAGGCAACATTTGATGCATTAGGTATAGACTGGGTAAAACCTGTTACCACAATAAAAAAAGCCATTGCTGATATAAGAGCCCTTATGAAGGGGGAAAGATTGGAAACAGGAGCACAATTGGCAATTAAACCTATGTCTGACATACCTGTATATATGGGGGCCCAGGGTCCAAAGATGCTTGAAACCGCTGGTATGATTGCTGATGGGGTTTTAATTAATGCATCCAACCCAAAGGATTTCGAGGCAGCAGTTCCATTAATTAAAAAGGGAGCAGAATCTGTAGGAAGAAGTATGGAAGAGATTGATGTTGCAGCCTATGCCTGTATGTCAGTGGATAAAAAACCAGAAAAGGCTAAACAGGCAGCATCTCCTGTTGTAGCATTTATTGCAGCAGGTTCTCCACCAATGGTTTTAGAAAGGCATGGTATAGAAATGGAAAAGGTAGAAACCATAAGAAATGCCCTTAAAAAGGGAGACTTTGGAACAGCATTTGGTGCTGTAGATGATACCATGTTGGAGGCATTTTCACTATATGGAACCCCTGAAGAGGTAATTGAAAAAATAAAAGGTTTGGCTGAAATGGGAGTTACTCAGATTGTAGCAGGATCCCCTATTGGACCTAACAAGGATGCAAGTATTAAATTAATAGGTAAAAAGGTAATTCCTGCTATAAAAGAATTATAAATTAATTTTAATAATTTTATTAAATATATCCTCTTTTATATCTTTTTTTAGAACTTTTTTAATATATTTAACATATTATTTAATATCATATTATTCAATAACAGTTTTATTAATTTAATTAATTTAATTATTTACAATATAATTATATATAATATTTATATATTTAATTTTTCTGATCATATATTACTTTATTATCTCTAAATTTAAAGATGCATTAAATTAAAGAACTTTTTGGTGATTATATATGACAGATAAGTTATTTGGACGGGTTATTTCAGGCAAGGGTGAAGGTAAATATTACATGTCTTTAAAGCCCTATAAAGAAAGGTTTAAAAATATCTTAGGTTATTATCCCTATGAGGGAACATTAAATATAAAAAAATTAAACAGTACCTTTCAATTAGATAAACTTAATTGGTTGGAAATAGATGATTTTAAATACAATGGTAGAGTATATTATGGAGCAAAAATACTCCCTGTAAAAATATATGGTAAAATAGGATATTGGGTAAATGGAGCCATAATTCACCCAAAGAAATCTACCCATGATAAAAATATTATTGAAGTAATATCCAATGTTAATTTAAGAAAATTTCTATTTTTAAAAAATAATGATATTATTAAATTAATATATTAAAATTTTAATTATTATAAAATAAGATAAAGATTTAAATTATTTAATAGATTATAGTCATATATAATTATAGTACATAACCACTAAAATTATATGTAATGCCCATATATCCATAATTAACATTTAAGCATAATATAATTAACATACAATTAATATTTAATATTACTCATTATTATTAAATATTATTAAAAAATACATGGGAGAAAGAAGGTGAGTGAATGAATATCCTTGAAAGAGCCATGAATGATTTAAAAAATGGAAAAATGATATTGGTTTATGATAGTGATGATAGGGAAGGGGAGGCTGATATGGTAGTAGCCTCTGAAAAAATAACTCCTGCACACATAAGAACCATGAGAAAGGATGGCGGTGGATTAATATGTACTGCAATACATCCTGATCTTTGCAATATCATAGGAATACCCTTTATGGTGGATATTCTGAACTATGCCTCAGAGAAGTATCCAATTTTAAAGGGACTTTATCCAGATGATATACCCTATGATGAAAAATCTTCATTTTCAATTACAATAAATCATAGAAGCACATTTACAGGCATTACAGATAATGATAGGGCCCATACCATAAAAAAATTTGTAGATCTCTGTATTGAAAAGAGATTTAATGATTTCACTAAGGAATTTAGATCTCCAGGGCATGTTATTTTATTAAGGGCCTCAGAAGGCCTTGTAAAAAAAAGAAGAGGCCATACAGAAATGACTGTTGCCCTTGCAGAGTTGGCTAATTTAACACCAGTAACCACAATCTGTGAAATGATGGGGGAGGATGGATTTGCAATGGGTAAAAGTGAATCAAAAAAATATGCGGAAAAAAGGAATTTAATATATCTAAATGGAGAGGATATTATAAATTACTATTTAGAGAAAGAACAATAAAATAAATAGCAATTTTGGTGAAACTATGAGTATTAAGGTGGGTATTGTGGATACTACCTTTGCAAGGGTGGATATGGCCTCTGCTGCCATAAAAAAACTTAATGAAATGACTTCAAAAATAAAAATAATAAAATATACTGTGCCAGGAATAAAGGATCTGCCTGTGGCCTGTAAAAAACTTATAGAGGAAGAAAATTGTGAAATTGTCATGGCCCTTGGAATGCCTGGGGGAAAGGATAAGGATAAAGTCTGTGCCCATGAGGCCTCTCAGGGCCTTATGATGGCCCAACTTATGACCAATAAACATATAATAGAGGTATTTGTTCATGAGGATGAGGCTAAGGATGAAAAGGAACTTGAATGGGTTGCAAAAAAAAGGGCTAAAGAGCATGCAGAAAATGTTTATTATATGCTTTTTAATAGGAGATTTTTAGAAAAAAATGCAGGTAAGGGATTAAGGCAGGGTTTTGAAGATGCAGGGCCTGCCAGGGAGTGATGAATTTATAAGATTCAGATATTTAAGGATAAATAACAAGCCTATTGTTTTGAATATTAAACAATGGATAGGTTTATATACTATGAAATTAAGGTATTATTAACCATGAATGTGGTATATATTAAAAATAAATACATTTGATACATTAGGTGAATAAAATGGTTTTTGGTGAATACAAACAAAATGATAGAAATGTTCCTGTAGTTGAAGGAAAAGAATATGATGTAACAATTGAAGATGTGGGTAGGGGAGGTGACGGAATAGCAAGAATCGAGGGTTTTGTTATTTTCGTCCCAAATACCACAAAGGGAGAAACACTTACAGTCAAAATAACCTCAGTAAAACAGAAATTTGCTTTTGCTGAAAGATTGTAATTAATTTATATTATTTTATTTTTTAAATAAATTAATCCATATATTTTAATAAATAAATTAATAATGTTAAAAAATAAATGGCATCAGATTATTTATTCCATATTTTTCTCATCATTATCAGCCGGGGATAACCTCATCATCTGCCTTAAAAATTAGGAGTTTAATGGAAAATATTCATCCAAAACATTCAATATCTCCCTTATTAATTTTCTTTCACTAGTTGGATCCAATTCAATATTGGATCTGATAATAATGAATAATTTAATATCATTTTTAACTACAGGTTTAATATATAAATAATGTTTCTCATCATATTCAATAGATATTTTAGAAGGTTTATTTTTTGAGGATTTAGAAATACTTTGAAATAAGGCACTATATTCTGCAGATTCCTCACAAGGATCCTTAAGGGTAGATATCACAGGAAGTCCCTCGTCATTGGCTATAGTTATACTAACCACTTCATTTTCAAGTGCAATCTCTATTAAATCATATTTATTGGATAACTCCCCATATCCAGTATCCAACTCTGTACTAACATCCAAAGTGGTATGTTTTTTTAATTCAAGCAAACTACTTACAATTTCATTTTCAAGTTGTTCTTTTTGTGCCTGCTTTTCCCTTTCATTTCTAATACGATATATTTTCCATATAAATATACCAATAAAAAGACCCACTATAAAAAATATAAAAAATACTATAATAGGATTCATAAATACACACACCCCCTAATTAACTTCAATATTTATTATTGGATCTATGTCTAATGGATAGTCAGATATTATATTTATAATATTTTGCTTAACATTTTGTATAATTTCATCATTTTTAAGGGATTTACTCCTACCTCTATATATTAAATCAAACCCAAAGAATTTTTTAGGTTTTAATTTTATATTGCATTTACATTTATATTTTTCTTCATAATACACATCTAAATATAATTCATAACTCTTTATATCTTTATGTGTCTTTAAAAATTTATTTATTTTTTTAATTAAATTATTTTTAATTTTTTTTAACTCCTCATGACTGGGAGTAAATGCTTCCTTAACAATATCATCAATTACTTCTTCATCAGGAGGGTGTATATTAAACTTTTTTAGTAATTCTTCCCTACTAAGAGGTTTTCTATATTCTTCATTATCATCCTCCTCCTTTTTTTCTTGGTTTTTATCCTGTAAGTTCCCTTCCTCTACCTTATCAATTAAGGGTTCAACTTCCTTTTTTAATATCATTTTAGGATAATATTCCATTAATATTTTTACTTTTTCAATATCATACTCATATATATCAATTACAGCATTAGGATCCTTTAAAAGTTTTTTAATAATTATACAGGCATCCTTACCAAATAATACTTTATCATCACATTCACAGGCAGAGAGTATTGGTTCTTTATCCTGATATACCAAATATCCTCTTTTAAATTCTCCCTCTTCTTTGCTAAATATTTCCAACAATCTATAATCCCCTAAATATTCTTTATAATTCTTTCCAGCATCCATTTTTAAAGGTTTGCCTCCAGGTATTGTTAAGGTTATATTGTAGTACTTTAAATTTTCAAGGGTGGGATCTATATCATCAGAGGTAAGTTTAACATGTTCAGATTTAACTTTATCAATTGTTTCCTTTTTTATAAACATTTCTTTAAAGAGATCCATCATAATTTTTAATTTTTCCTCGGTGTATTCATATATCTCAACTATTGGCCTGCTATTTTTCATATTCTCTATATGATCTATTGCATTATGCCCAAAAACATCTTCACCCTTATAACTATACCCATATCCGATAATCGAACCTTTACTTAGGAATATATATCCCTCTTCAAAGTAACCATC
>JAHEPY010000043.1 GCA_019561565.1 Methanothermococcus sp. SCGC AD-155-M21 | reverse complement strand
TACAGGCAGCACTTTATGAATCTGTAAAAAATAAAAATAAAAAATTTAAGATTCTAAAATACTTAATAAGAAGTAAATACATAAAAGGTAATAATTCCTACAATTCCTCTTTACGCCTTAAACTAAGGGAAAGGATAAATTCTCCCTAAAGTGGTATTCAAACACACATTAGGCTAATAGACAGGGATTTAAAGTATTTCTCTTTGTTGGTATTTTATCCTATATTTTTATTTTTTATGTTAAAATTAAATTTGAAAATATATGCTATGTCCTGATTATATATTAAAATATTATAGAGTACTATTGTACATACCTCTTAAAATTATATTTAAGAATCTTAATAAAATAAACCCTATTGGGCCTACTACTTTTTAGCACGCTGATAGCCATAAATAGGCCTTATAAAGTAAAGTTTTTTTAAGGACTCTTTTCGTTTTATAGTTTAGTTTTGTTCAAAAAATAAATTATATTATTTTTTATATTCATTAAATTTTTAATAATTTTAAATTTTTTTATTCATACCCCATACATATTAATTAACTCACATCAATATAAATCTCACTATTTTTCTTCATGGCATTTAGAAGTTCCCTGCCCACTTTGGTTTTTTTATTTATTCTCACAATACCTCCAGATCCCACTGTTGCATTACATAAAAATTCTCCATCTATGTATATTTTAACATTACTTCCAATCAATTCCTCCTCAACTTCCACAAGTACATGTTTCTTAGTTTCCATTAATTTAGTGGTTTCATAATCATTAATAAATTCATACTCCAAATATTCTCCAGATTCTTTGGAATTACCCATATTTTTTTTAACATTTATTTTAAGACCCAAATTATTTTCTAATTTTGTTATCTCCTTCCCTCCCTTTCCAATAATAACTGGGACATATTTTTCTGGCACAATTAAATCTATGGTATGGTTATTTTTAACATTTATCTCAACCTCATTTCTAACTTTTTTTGGTAGGTATTCACCTAAGGCCCTTTTTATTCCCTCCTCTGCATAGCCATATACTGGAGACTTGGAACTCTCCTCTTCCTCTATTGGCATAACTACAACCTGTTCTCCATAGGTATATATTTCATACTCACTTTTTCCAGTTTCAAAATCCCTTACATCAATCACAGGCCTTGCTAAATCAGCCTCCTTCATACCATGAGGAATCTTAACTGTAAAGTGAATCTCATATACCTTCTTTATTTTTCCATCCTCTATGTAGATTATAGTATCTACAATCTGTGGAATTATTCCCAATTCAACCCTACCAATGAGACGTTGAATGGCATCTATGGGTTTTGAGGCATGAACAACCCCTACCATTCCAACTCCTGCCATCCTCATATCTGCAAATATCTCAAAATCCCTTGTTTTTCTTACCTCATCATATATGGTATAATCAGGCCTAACAAGCAACAGTATATCACAGGTATTTTCCATACTACCTTCAAGAGGGGCATACTGGGTAATTAAATCTTCAACTTGAAGATCCCTTGGATTTTCCATGGTTTTTACAATTTTATTATTTCCACAGTAAAACTTTGCAAGAGCCGATACAAATGTTGATTTTCCACTACCTGGACTACCTGAAACAAATATTCCCTCTGCTTTTTTTAATCTCTCTAAAAGTCTATCGGATAATTCATAATCCTCAAGGGAAACCTTAGCAATTGGCCTTACAACTGTAATTTCAAGGGATTCTGAGAAGGGAGGGCGAGTTATGGATATTCTCAAAGTGCTTAGTTGTATTACTGTAGCCCCCCTCCTCTGTATTTCAATAAATCCATTGTTTTGTTCAGTGTATTTTAAGGTATTGTCTATTAAATATTCCATTTCTCTTTTAGATAGGATTTTATCTGAAATAGGAAGTAATTTAACATCCCCTGGCTTTCCCTTTTTTGCATAGGGTAGGCAATTTTCCTTTAAATGTATGGAGGAGGTAATAGGATCAAAGTATTTCATTATTTCCAATTCTACTCTTTCCTCTTCAACCTCTAAATAACAGGCCTCTATACCCTGGGCCTTAGCAAGATTATACTGTATTTTATCACTTGTGAGCAATACTGAATTGGTTTCCTTTGCAACCTTTCTAATCATGGCATCTATCTCTCCAGATTTTGCAAGATGTATGATATCAAGGGAGGGCCTCTCTCATAGTAT
>JAHEPY010000042.1 GCA_019561565.1 Methanothermococcus sp. SCGC AD-155-M21 | reverse complement strand
AAAATTGAAACACTTTTCTCAGTTGTAGATAACCTTGGACTGAGATTTATAAGGGCTGTAAGTAGAAGAGGCCTGGCAGTTAAGATTATTCTTAGTCTGTTAGCTTTTAATTTTTATCGGTTAAGGAGTGATGGGAACTAGGGTAATAATAATATTATGGACAATAGGTGAAAGTATGAATTTTTTGAGTAGGTTGATAGGAAGATTTCAAAAAAATCCAATAGAAAAATTAACAATAAGGGACTTAGAGGGGGAAAGGATTAGATTAAAAAGTAAATTGGATAGGATAAAAAAAGAGATAAAATCCTTAGATAAACAAAAGAAGCAATTATTCAAAGAGGGAATAGGTGCCGATAACCTTACAAAGAAGATGCTTGCACAGGATATAAAGAGTATTGAGATGGAAATGAGATTAAAGTATAAAAGTTTCCAAACCTACCAAAAACAATTTAATTTTGTAAATAACCTTCTAATTGTTAAAAAATACGAAAAAGAATTAAAGAATATAGGAATGTGGAATAAGATAAGTAACATCCAACCTGAACTCTTAGAGACAAAACTGAGCAATGTAATATTGGATGGTAAGGAATTTGATCAAACTGTTGAAGGTTTAAATAAAGTCTTTGAGATGAGGATTGATGAATTTGATGAGGAAGTAGATGGCACAGAGAAAAAACTATTGGATGCATGGGGCCAGGTTGAAAGTGGAGAAATTGAAGGAGAGGATATTATGGATAACTTGAATTTAACTGCTGATGAGGAAGAAGAAGAAGAGATTGTAAATAATCTTTATGATTTAGATAGTGCAAATTACAGTGAAGTATTAGGTTATTTTGAATTGAAATCTCCAAAAACAGTGAATTGTAATATTTTTTTAATCTGTGGAGCAGATACTGGTTCAAATATAATGAGGTTTCTTGTTAAAAATGGATACAATGTAATAGTTGGCATACTACATAAAAACGACATAGATTACATAGTTGGCAAAACCATGGAGTTAAAAATTATAGGGGAAGAACCTTATAACCCAATATCTCAGAAAAACTACGAATTGGCATTGAATAAAATAAAATCCTGTGATATTGTTATATATACAGATTTTCCCATTGGAGAGATAAATAGATTAAATAAAAAACTTATTGAGGAGAGTATTAATCTTAATAAATATGTTATAAAGTATGAGGGAAGTATAGAAGGATTGAAGGAGAAATTAAATAAATGTATTAAATAATTTAAAAATTTAAATAATAAATATTAATTATAGTCAATACATAATATCTTAAACGTATAATCCTAATATAAATAATGTAATAAAAGGAATATATTACTAAAGAGAATACTTTCAAGTTCATCTACCTTAGCCCAATATGAACTTTTATAATGCCATCCTTAGGGAGAATTACCTTTCTCCCAGTGTTTAGGAGCATTAAAGCGAATAATAAAGGAATTTTTACTTTTTAGGCATTTACTTTTTTAGGTATTTTAAAATCTTAGATTTTTTTATTTTTATCCTAATTATTCTTTATTCTTTATTTTTATTTTTTTATAATAATAATTATTTTTTTATGGGATCCTTAGTAAGAATTAGATTTTTTTTATTTAGTATAAACAATTTTTTTAGAACTATAATTATTATTTATTTTTTTAATCATATAATTTTTAAATTTTTTTTATTTTTAATTCTATTAATGTATATTAATATTAATTTTTATTTTTTCTATTCATTTTTATTCTAATATACTATTAATTTTTTTAAAAAATAAATTTTATATTTTTAATTTTATTATATTATTTCTTATTACCTTTTATTTTTTTAAATTATTTTTTTATTTTTTTATTGGATCTTTTTTGGAATTGTTAAAATAAATAACTTATTTGCCCATTACTACCTAATGCTTTTTATACACCACAATACTCACATTATCCTTTGTTTTCTCCAATGCAATATTTAATAATTCATTTACAATATCCTTTGGATCTTCATTACTACGTAATACATTTAAAATATCCTCCTTATTAACATAGTCATGAAGTCCATCGGAACTTAGAAGAAGTACATCTTCCTTTTTTAGATTCCATTGGTAGACTTCTATCTGAAGTTCATCTAATCCCAATGCCGAGGTAATGATATTCTTCATTGGATGGGTCATGGCCTTCTCCTCTGAAATTTGACCACTATCTATTAAGGCCTGGACAAAGGAGTGATCCTTAGTTCTATCAATTACATTCCCATCTCGGATTAAGTATGCCCTACTATCACCACAGTTTGCTACAATACATTTATCTCCTTTTATTATTGCAGTTGTTAGTGTTGTTCCCATTCCAGTCCTGTCTCCGACGGCATTTTCCTTTATCTTACTGTGGGCTAAGTTGTAGGCCTCTCTTAATATCTCTTTAATCTCCTCAGTGGATAGATCCTCCCTATATCTCTCTGTTATGAATTTTTCTAAGGTATCCAATGCCATTTCAGATGCAATCTCCCCTGCATTATGTCCTCCAATACCATCTGCAACTGCTAATAGATAGATATCCTTAATCTTTTCAAGTAGGATGTAATCCTCGTTATGTTTCCTATTGCCTTTATGGGATCTACCATAGGCCCATTCCTTCTCAAGGGTGATATCATCACGATTTAAAGTTTCACTATCCATGGTTTTTCCTTCTTCACTTTTTATTTTTTTTGGGATATTTTCTTTTTTCTTTATTTCATCCTTAGTTTTTATTTCCATCTTAGGTTTAATTTTCTTCCTTTTTTGGATTATGAAGTACATAGCCATTCCAATTGCAATTGCTATGATAGGGAGTATTATGAGAATTAACTCTATTGTGTAATTACCAATGATATTGCTAATATTATTACTTATGTTGTTAATCATATCAGATGAGTTGGATTCAAGGTATGAGGAGTTATTTAATCCGTAATTAATACTAAGTGTTGATGATAATAAATAGGTATATAATACCTTTTTCATCCTTTCCACCTTATTTTTTTATTTTATTTACATTCCACATAAATTAACCAAATACTGTGAGAGGTGATGGGAAAATACCCTAATAACCAAATAACCATAGGATACTATTTTATGTGAAATGTATATAATCTATCTAAAAAAATAAAAAACTTATAATAAAATATATAAAATTATAAATTAAAATATAAGATGTTAGATATTCTTAGAGCATATGAATAGCCATTATATTAACTCCACTCTCTTTTAATCCTATTTAACAATACATTAAGTCCCTCAGTGGTATCACCTCCAATGGGCATGCCCTCCTTTATTAGATACTCTATATGAGATATTGCTCCTTCCAATTCCGTTCTGTTCTCCCCAGATTTAACATAGTCCCTCAACAACTCCAGGTTGTCTAACAGGTCCACTTTATCATTTACCTTGACACAGTTCAGGGCTAATTTTACTGTAGTCTCAAGTAAATTCCTGGTTAATCTTTCAATTTTCCTTCTATCTGTTGAGACTTTTAATCTCTGGGTGGTTTTAGCTAGTGTAGCTTTAAATTTTTCTTTTTCCCTAATTATATCCTCTATGGAATTTAGGGCCCCTAAGAACTCCTCTATGGATTGGTATCTATCTTCTTTTCTCTTTGCTAAGAGTTTCTCAAAGATACCGTCGAATATGGAGAGTTTTGGATCTAACTTCGAAGGTGGAGTTGGTTTTTTACTTGGATTTACAATTTTTAAAGATACCTGAGTTATTGTATTTCCCTCGTAGGGTGGTCTTCCAGTTAGTAACTCATATAATAAAACTCCCAATTGATAGATATCTGTTCTTATATCTGTCTTTCCATACACCTCCTCGTCCATCTGCTCCGGTGCTGAGTAGATGGGGGTTAATCCCTTTGTGGTAGTTGCTGTGGTGGATTTTGCTCCTATTTTTGCCAATCCCCAATCTGTTATCTTTGGTATGAAGTTCTCAGTTAGTAGGATGTTAGATGGTTTGATGTCTCTGTGGATTATATTTTTATTGTGGGCGTGTTTAAGTCCCTCTGCAATCTCTTTTATTAATTTAATGGCTTCTTTTGGGTTTGTAGGTTTTGGGTAATCTTCTAAATCTCTTATAGTTTTTCCATTTAATTTGTATCCTTTAATATACTCCATCTCTATATGGGGAATAGGTTCTGTAAATGCATCATAGAATTTAACTATATTTGGATGATTGAGATCTTTCCATGCATTGATTTCCTTTAGAAGGTATTTTTTGGCTCCTTCCTTTAAACTAGGTACCTTAATTGCCAAGGGTAGAGTCCCTCCCTTTCTTTTAACTTTAAATACCTTTCCAAAACCTCCCTCTCCAAGTTTTTTGAGCGGGATGTATTTTTCGAGTAGTTCCCTTGGGAAATCTATAATACTTGTAGTCTCAGGTTTTGGATCTTCGGTTTTTGAACTTGTTATTTGGATATTTTCCAAGTTTTCTGTTTTTTGAGTTTTCTTTTTTCGGAATAGGGAATATATGCCTTTTCCAATTGCAATAAATCCTATGATGAAGAGTATTATAAAAATTAACCCCATTATCGTATCGCTACCCTCCTTATTAGAGGGAGATAATAATAGATTAGCATTAACAGTTTTTGAACCTCCTGAAGAGACATAAACACTTGTAGAGTAATCATTATAACTATCCTTTTTACTTTAATACTGCAGTATACTCCAGATGTTAGATCTATGTAAGAGGAGCTGTTCCCATATAATATCCATTAACATAAACCTTTGCACCTGATGGATCAGATTTAACAGATAATGAACAATAATCCGATCCATAATTAATAGTAACTACAGAGAGTAATAATAAAAATATAAATGCTATTTTTTTCATCCCTCCACCTTAGATCGTCCCTTGTATTTAACATAATTATAAAATAAATTAAATTTTTTTTAAATATAATAAATTTTAATAATAAATATATAAAAAATTATCCCCCAAATTCCTCCCCCCATCTCTCATACTTCTCAATCTCGGATTTAGTTAATGGACTTTTTATTTTCTTAAAGGCCTCTTCAAAATCATCATTAGTTAGAGGTCTTGTTTTTAACTTTCTTCTTTTTAACTCATTATAGGATAGATTAGCCATTTTATATAGGTCTTTATTTACATCCCTTATCATATTCCAGGTGGCATCCTGACAGAGGTTCTTTAAGTCCCTACCTGAGTAGAGTTTCTCCACACATCTCTCAGAGATCTCCTCTAAATCAACATTTAATTCAATGCCCTTTGTATTGATCTTTATAATCGCCTTTGTGGCATCCTTATCTGGTAATGGAATATAGATCCTCCTTGAAAATCTGGAGAGTACAGCCTCATCTAAATCCCAGGGTGTGTTTGTTGCCGATAGGGTGAGTATTAACCTATCACTTCCCTTATCTTGAAAGCCATCTAACTCTGTCAATAGAGTAGATAGCATCCTCCTGGATGCCTCACTAACCCCATCACTTCTCTTTGTTGTTAGGGCATCTATCTCATCTATAAACACTATACTTGGATGGAGTTCCCTTGCAACTTCGTAGAGGGCACTTACAATCTTGGAGGATTCTCCATAGTACTTACTTGATACTGATGATGCCTTTACATTAAGGAATGTTGCCTCCAAACTTCCAGCACATGCAGAGGCCAGTAGTGTCTTTCCAGTTCCTGGAGGTCCAAATAGTAAAATACCCTTCCAGGGTTGAATAGAGGCAGGCCTTTGAAGTGCTGATATTACTATGGTTTCCATCATAAGTTGTTTTACCCATTCCAATCCTCCTATATTTTCCCACTTTATAGTGGATTTTTCTATTAAATTATTTTTTACAAAATTTTTAAACCTATCAATCTCATCCTCTACATCATCCCCTTTGGTCTTTGAACCTGTTTTATTTGGTGATCCTGATGCTTTTGTGAGTTTGTATTTATTGGTTTTTGAGGGATTAAATACCCCTCCTATGTTATTTGCTACTAATTCCCATCTTTTGGCTTTTTCCAAATATCTTTTTTCGCTGTATCCATCATACTTTGCCATCTCCCTTAGTAATTTAGCACATTCTAATGCTTTCTTTTTAGCAATACTCTCGTTCTTTTTTCCCTTTGCTATTTCATACTCTCTTTTAACTTTTTTAAATTGGCTCATGAGGGCCCCAGACAAATCAACTTCCAATATACTCCCCTCCAATTTTTTATTAGAATAAAATATATTAAAAAAAATATAATTATAAAAAAATAGAAAATAATTTTTCCTTTAATGATTATTTGGGATTTCATCTAATTTCTTTAATTTTCTTTCAAAATCCTCATCTTCCCTTTTCTCTTTCTCTTCATTGGATACTATTCCCTTTGCATCTTCAACATCTAATTCCCCCTCTTTGATGGCATGTATTGTACCCAATATATCCTCAATATCCTCATCATGCTCCTCTGATGCTGAACTTAGCATGTCATCAGTGATACCTAAGGCATTATTTAATGTTCCCATTATATTTTCACTGTTTATTTTCATATCAATTAAATGCCTTTCCAACTCCTGAGGTGACATGGAGTTTAAGGTGTTCCATAGAGGCGTGGATTTTAAAATCTCTTCATTCTCCTTTATTACTAAAATATTGTTTATAAATCTCATCTGTTTATTTAATAGAGCATGGGAGTTCTGTAGTTGTTTTTTCTTCTGGCTAAGAGTTTTTATTTTTGTGGCTATTGTTAACTCCTCACTTTTACTCTTTGATTCCTTTGCCCTTTCAAATAGTGCTGTAATCTGGTTATCTATCTGGGATATTTCATCCTCTAATTTTTTAACTTTAATATCCAACATTATCTTTGATTCATTTAGTTTATTTAAGGGCATGTCCAATGGATTTTTATTCTTGGAAAACAAACTTTTCAATTTATTTAGCATTTTATCCCCTATTAAACATTTTAATATTTTCTATTAATTATTTAATACTTATTATAAAATAATATAATTATTAAAAAAATATTTAAAAGTAAATTAAAACTTAAAATTAATTATTTATTCTCCTTCTCCAATCTCTTAAATAGTTCCTTATCATCTTCTTCTTCCTCATCAGCAGTTAAATTCAAGTTATCCATAATATCCTCTCCTTCAATTTCTCCACTTTCAACCTGGCCCCATGCATCCAATAGTTTTTTCTCTGTGCCATCTACTTCCTC
>JAHEPY010000041.1 GCA_019561565.1 Methanothermococcus sp. SCGC AD-155-M21 | reverse complement strand
AATTATTATTTAATTAATTATTATTTATTTAATAATTTTTAGATATATTACTTAGAAGAATAACTTAGAAAAGCATACCTAAACCTGCAGCAGCAGGTGCTTCTTCTTCTTTCTCTTCTTCCTCATAATTGGAGGACTCATCCTTTTCTGGTTCTACCTCAGTGGTAGCAGCACTTGATGAAGATAATATTTCCTTTAACTCCTCATCAATGGCCTCATCCCCAACTTCAGAGGCAACGGCAAGCATCTGTGAATATGCCCTTCCAAGTATGTCTCCATAGGTCCTATCTGTAAGGAAGGCACTTTCAATGGATAATGCCCTGGCTTCACTAAATGCCTTTTGAAGTATTGCCCCAATTGTTTCTGTTGTTGGTATTGCAGCATTAACTGATAGATTGAATGCACCACTATATGCCTTTTGTATATCCTGTAGGAATTCCTCTTCATCAATCTTTAATACATTAGGAGCATATACTATCCCATCCTCATAGGCAGCTAAAAGATCTATACCAACCTTGGTAGGTTTTATGCCCAATGCTGAGAGAACCACTGCAACCTTATTGGATACTACCTCGCCCTCTTTGACAATTACAGTATCCTCTCTTATTGCTATTTTACCCTTTTCAATAACTGCTGGAAGGCCAGCACTTTTTAACTCCCCTAAGAAAGGTCCTGGTGGCATTCCAGTTGAACCTTTCTCCACAAGTATATCACAGGGAGCAATAGCACCCCCTCTTATGGGAGCAGGAGTTTTACTTTCCTCCAATGTTTTATATAATTTAAATGGATTCATGTCGGTAACTATAATAGCCGCCCCTTTTGCTATATAATCGGCTAATTTGGCAAATTCTGGATTTCCAGTTTCTTTGGCTACCTCTTTAATAGCCCTCTCTATTAAGGTATTTCTTGACATCCTCAATATCATTTTGTCCCGTATCTTATCCCTGATCTCTTGAAGTTGCCTTGCTGGAACATCCATTAAATCTGCCAATGCTATGATTTTACCTTCCTTTAGTAATTTCTTTAATCTATCTATTTCCTCTATCTTCCAAGGGGCAATTTTATGTTCAGATTCTACAACTACCATAGTTTCATCCCCTTATTTTTCTATGGGGACTGCTGGCCCCATGGTTAGTTTAACATAGGCATTTTTAACATGGTAGAGCCCTTTCTCGTATTTTTTGGATACAGTATTTAAAATTGCCTCAATATTCTCAGCAATCTCCTCATCACTCATATTTTCAGAGCCTACCAATGTTTTAAATGAAGGTTTATCTCTTGTATTAACAACTACCGTCTTTTTAAGCCTCTCCACCAAAGGTTTTAAATTGGCATTTGGGGGTACTGGTTGAGGCATCTTTCCCCTTGGACCCAATATAGGACCTAAGGTTTTACCTACTATTGGCATCATATCAGACTGGGCTATAAAGAAATCATGCCCATTTGCTATTTTCTTAGCCTGTTTTTTATTTTTCCCTAATTCTTCTAATTCTTCCTGTCTTATTACAGTGAGGCCCATCTCTTCAGCCTGTGCCGCTAAGTCACCCTTTGCAATTACTGCAATCTTTGCCTCCTTCCCTCGTCCGTGGGGTAATACTATCTGTTGTTTCAGCCTGTTTTCAGGCCTTGTAAGATCTAACTCTTTTAAATTTACTGTTAAATCCACGGACTGTGTGAAGTTTCGCGGCTTAGCGAGAGAACGAGCCTCCTTCACTCCTTTTAATATTTTTTCTCTGTCCATGTTGTAGCCTCCTGCAATTATAAACTGCAGTTATATTTTTATTCTTCTTTTGAATAATACTTAGATTTATTTATTGCAATAATATAATATAATATATTTAACATCAAAACTATTTTTTTTTATAAGGTTATATATTTTTACATAATATATTTTTATTTATTTTTATATATTAACCTTTTTTTATTTTATATTTTTATAGATATGCCTCTATT
>JAHEPY010000040.1 GCA_019561565.1 Methanothermococcus sp. SCGC AD-155-M21 | reverse complement strand
TCTGTAATTTCTTTACCAGCGGAATGTAATATAAGTGCAGCATATATATATTCCATAATTACACCTCCAAGGGAAAATTTTATTTTTTTATACTCTCTTTTTTTTATATATAATATTTTCGATTCCAGTATTTTAATATTTATTTAGTTATTATTTATTTAATTAATTTTTATTTAATTATTATTTAATTATTATTTAATTAATTATTATTTATTTAATAATTTTTAGATATATTACTTAGAAGAATAACTTAGAAAAGCATACCTAAACCTGCAGCAGCAGGTGCTTCTTCTTCTTTCTCTTCTTCCTCATAATTGGAGGACTCATCCTTTTCTGGTTCTACCTCAGTGGTAGCAGCACTTGATGAAGATAATATTTCCTTTAACTCCTCATCAATGGCCTCATCCCCAACTTCAGAGGCAACGGCAAGCATCTGTGAATATGCCCTTCCAAGTATGTCTCCATAGGTCCTATCTGTAAGGAAGGCACTTTCAATGGATAATGCCCTGGCTTCACTAAATGCCTTTTGAAGTATTGCCCCAATTGTTTCTGTTGTTGGTATTGCAGCATTAACTGATAGATTGAATGCACCACTATATGCCTTTTGTATATCCTGTAGGAATTCCTCTTCATCAATCTTTAATACATTAGGAGCATATACTATCCCATCCTCATAGGCAGCTAAAAGATCTATACCAACCTTGGTAGGTTTTATGCCCAATGCTGAGAGAACCACTGCAACCTTATTGGATACTACCTCGCCCTCTTTGACAATTACAGTATCCTCTCTTATTGCTATTTTACCCTTTTCAATAACTGCTGGAAGGCCAGCACTTTTTAACTCCCCTAAGAAAGGTCCTGGTGGCATTCCAGTTGAACCTTTCTCCACAAGTATATCACAGGGAGCAATAGCACCCCCTCTTATGGGAGCAGGAGTTTTACTTTCCTCCAATGTTTTATATAATTTAAATGGATTCATGTCGGTAACTATAATAGCCGCCCCTTTTGCTATATAATCGGCTAATTTGGCAAATTCTGGATTTCCAGTTTCTTTGGCTACCTCTTTAATAGCCCTCTCTATTAAGGTATTTCTTGACATCCTCAATATCATTTTGTCCCGTATCTTATCCCTGATCTCTTGAAGTTGCCTTGCTGGAACATCCATTAAATCTGCCAATGCTATGATTTTACCTTCCTTTAGTAATTTCTTTAATCTATCTATTTCCTCTATCTTCCAAGGGGCAATTTTATGTTCAGATTCTACAACTACCATAGTTTCATCCCCTTATTTTTCTATGGGGACTGCTGGCCCCATGGTTAGTTTAACATAGGCATTTTTAACATGGTAGAGCCCTTTCTCGTATTTTTTGGATACAGTATTTAAAATTGCCTCAATATTCTCAGCAATCTCCTCATCACTCATATTTTCAGAGCCTACCAATGTTTTAAATGAAGGTTTATCTCTTGTATTAACAACTACCGTCTTTTTAAGCCTCTCCACCAAAGGTTTTAAATTGGCATTTGGGGGTACTGGTTGAGGCATCTTTCCCCTTGGACCCAATATAGGACCTAAGGTTTTACCTACTATTGGCATCATATCAGACTGGGCTATAAAGAAATCATGCCCATTTGCTATTTTCTTAGCCTGTTTTTTATTTTTCCCTAATTCTTCTAATTCTTCCTGTCTTATTACAGTGAGGCCCATCTCTTCAGCCTGTGCCGCTAAGTCACCCTTTGCAATTACTGCAATCTTTGCCTCCTTCCCTCGTCCGTGGGGTAATACTATCTGTTGTTTCAGCCTGTTTTCAGGCCTTGTAAGATCTAACTCTTTTAAATTTACTGTTAAATCCACGGACTGTGTGAAGTTTCGCGGCTTAGCGAGAGAACGAGCCTCCTTCACTCCTTTTAATATTTTTTCTCTGTCCATGTTGTAGCCTCCTGCAATTATAAACTGCAGTTATATTTTTATTCTTCTTTTGAATAATACTTAGATTTATTTATTGCAATAATATAATATAATATATTTAACTGCAGTCAAAACATGGAGCAAACCTATTATTTACTAACTATTATATAAAGATTACTATAATTAAAAGGTGTTATGTTAGACACCCTATGGTATTATATTTTAATTAATA
>JAHEPY010000039.1 GCA_019561565.1 Methanothermococcus sp. SCGC AD-155-M21 | reverse complement strand
ATAAATGCCCAACAGCAGAGGCTACTATAATTTTTTTCCCGCCCCTTTCCAATTCATAATAGGGAACCCCCTTGTAAGATAGTTTCTTAGGTTTTCCTAAGGCATTTGCTATTTTTTTTGCAACATTGGGCTTTTCACAGATTATTAAGTCAGTCATAATTTCACTTTGTGGTTTTCTAATTATGGATTATTATAATCAAATGCATAAAATTAATTATAATCCATATAAAAAATATAAAATAAAAAAATAATAAAATAATATGATAGTTAATAAAACTATAATATAAATAATAAATAAAACACTGTCAAGTCCATATATAATTCAACCTAACTATAAGTTCATAATGCATTCTGTAAAGGATTCTACCCTTTTTTCAGTGTTTGGGAGCATAAATAGGTAGTGATAGGATTTCTAATTTTATATTTACTCCCTCTTAAATATTTTAAAAATCTTATTATTTTATTATTTTTTTATTTTAATTATTCTTTATTTTTTTATTTTTTATTTTTAAATAATAATTATTTTTTATTAACCGTTAATGGGAATTTAAGGTTTTGTTGTATTTTTAGTATAACCAATTTTTTAATACTATAGTTTAAATAAAAATATTTAAATAAAATCATGTTCTATTTATTACTACCCCTTATTTATTTTTTATATCTTATTTATTATAATATCCATTTAGTATTCATTTTAGTATTTTATTATCGAATTTTGATACTATTTATTATTTTATTCCTCAGGGAATTTTGATATATTATTTACTTTAATTTTATTTAATATTTTAATTATAATTTAATTATTTATTTTAATTAGGTGAAATTGTGGCAATATCCTCATCAATGGTATTATTAATATGTTTAATATTTTGGATCCTATTAAATTTAATGTATGTAAAAAGAAATAAAATTGATAAAAAGAATATTGGAGAGGGTAATGGTGCCAATGAAAATGATAATAATTATACCACAGGTCTAAAAACCTACTATGGAGTATTTGGCATATTAAGAACTTCCTGGGGGTTAAAAACAATTGATATAATTGGAAAATATAGTATATGGCGAAAAATAGGTATTTTTTTAATTCCAATGTGTGTAATTATAAGTATTATAACATTCTACATGTTTATAAGTTCCACATTAAGTCTATTTAATGGTACCATACCAAAGGAAAGTTCAAAACCCATAATATTTCTATTTGGAAACGTAATTCCCTGGATTCCAGGAGTTATTGCACTTATAATAGGCATTACATTCCATGAGTTGGCCCATGGTATTGTAGCAAGGTCCTTTAACTTAAAAATAAAAAGTACAGGATTACTTCTGGCCTTGGGTATTCCCCTTGGTGCCTTTGTTGAAATAGGCGATGAATTCAAAAATGCAAGTAAAAAAGTCAGGGGAGCCGTAGCCTCTGCTGGGCCCATTGCAAATGTTGTTATATTTATGATAGTTATGCTAATAACCCCTTACTTCCATGGGTTATCTACCCCATTAACAATTACAGAGGTATTGGAGGACCATCCTGCCAGTGGAGTGCTCATGAGTGGAGATATAGTATATTCAATCAATGGAAAAAGAATAAACTCACTATTAGAATTTTACAATACTGCAAGGGAGTTAGGGCCAAAGGAAAAAATAACCTTAAAGGTTCTTAGGAATAATCAATTAAAAACTTTGGAATTAATTACATCTCCAGAAGGTAAAATAGGTATAATAGTAGAGCCCTCCAATGATTTAATGTTTATATTGCAATTGCTATATTGGACAAGTATGCTAAATTTAATGCTTGGATTTTTTAATTTATTGCCTGCAATACCCCTTGATGGGTTTCATGTATGGAATGCACTTCCTGAAATAATTAAGGATTTGAGAAAGAATAATAACATACTTAATGCTATTTCAAAATACATGGAGTATATAATAAATGAGAAAAGCCTAACTACCATTAGTATGATGGTATGGCTCATGATATTTGCCTCCATAATGTATTCATTTTTATAATAAATAAAATTTTTATAATCTTAAACAAAATTAATAATAATAAATAAAAACCTTAATTTTAAAAGAATTTCTATAAAAAATAAAAAAATAATTATTAAAAAATTTTAAAAATAGGCATGTCCAGATAAGAAATATAATCAAAAAAATATAAAAATTATTATAATAAAAAGAAAGACAAATAGATAAAATAAATTTAAAATTAAAAAAATATAAAAAATTAAAATAAAAATAAGAAAAAGAATAAAGAATAATTAAAATAAAATTATAAAAATCTAAGATTTTAAAATACTTAAGAGGGAGCAAATACTTAAAAAGTAAAAATCCTATCATTACCTATTTATACTCTCAGGCACTAAGAGGGCGGGCAATACCTTTATAGGGCTATATTATAAAAGTTTATATTAATCTAAGGTAAGTATTTAAAGTATTTCTCTTTATTTATATTTTATTATTTTTATTATTATTGAATATCTTATTTTTATGTTATAGATTGTAAGTTTAAAAATAGTATATGCTTGACTATAATTAACTTTATAAACAATAAAATATTTAAATGATAACTTAATTACAAGTAATGATAGTATATATTTTTTTTATAGAAAATTATTATTTTTAAAATATATTTTAATAAATAATTAAAACACTTAATAGATAATTAAATAATTAATTATTAAACAATAAATATATTAAGCAATAAATATTAAAATAGGTGATATTTTGGGAAGAATTAGACAGACATTTATAAAAAGAACCGGCAATGAACTTATTGAAAAATTTGAAGATAAATTTACAAGGGATTTTGAAACAAACAAAAAAATTGTTGAAGAGGTAGCACTAATCTCCACTAAAAGACTTAGAAATAGAATAGCAGGATATATTACCTCAAGAATTAAAAAAATAGATGCCTAATTGGAGATGATTTTTTATGCAAGGAGTATTTCCTGCAATAATAACTCCCTTTAAAGGAGATAATGTAGATTATCAGGGATTGGAGCATAATATAAACTTCCTAATTGAAAATGGAGTCAATGGTATTGTTGCAGTAGGAACCACTGGAGAATCTCCAACACTTACCCATGAAGAGCATAAAAGTATTATTGAAAAGACTATTGAGACTGTAGATGGAAGGGTAGAGGTTATTGCAGGCACAGGTTCAAATTCCACAATGGAGGCCATAGAGTTATCCCAATTTGCCGAAGATGTGGGAGCCGATGCCCTGCTACTTATAACTCCCTACTATAATAAACCTACTCAGGAGGGCTTGAAAAGGCATTTTGGCGAGATTGCTCAATCTGTAAATATCCCCATGGTACTATACAACGTACCTTCAAGAACCTCTGTTAATATTGAACCAAAAACTATAAAATACTTACATGAGGAATATAGTAATATCACGGCCTTAAAGGAAGCCAATCCTAATTTGTCCCATATCTCTGAGGTTATAAACTCCTGTGATATTGATGTTATTTCTGGAAATGATGAATTAACCCTACCTATAATATCCTTAGGTGGAAAGGGAGTAATAAGTGTAGTATCCAATATTTTGCCAAAGGAGTTTGTGGAGATGGTGGATTGTGCTTTAAATGGCAATTACAATAAGGCCCGAGAAATACATTACAATCTCTTTAATATTATGAAGTTAATGTTTGTTGAAACCAATCCCATACCTATAAAAACTGCCATGAACATGTTAGGTATGCCTGCTGGTAATTTGAGACTTCCATTATGGGATATGTCAGAAGAAAATAAAACAAAATTAAGGAAAGCCCTTGTGGAAATAGATCTTTTAAAGTAAGATATAAATAGGATAAGAATAAAAGAGATATTTTTGTGATGGATATGGTTGATATTGAAAAAGTACAGAAGCAGGCTGAAGAGATTGTTGAAAGGTTCTCCAAGGTTCTTGAAAGTTTTCAGTTTGAAAATATTGAGGAATATTATATATTGGAGAATAAAAATGTTTTAAGAGATGATGACAATCCTCATATAGACCCCTCTTTTAAAAGAGAGGCCCTTAAAATAGCCCCTAAAACAAAAGATGATTATATAGTTGTAGAAAAAAGTAAATGGAGCAACTAATATTTATTAAAAATAATATAAAAAGGTGGTACCATAAAGAGAAGTTCAAGAAGATGGAAAAAGAAAGGCCAAATGAGATGGAAGCATTACAAAAAGAGAATTAGAAGAATGAAAAGAGAGAAGAGAAATAAAAAGTAAGTAAAAATAAAAAGTAAATATTTTTATACATTATTTTATTTTTTTATTATATGGTCTAAACAAAAATTTTTATAATAAATAAAAAAATCTAATTCTCTTAGAAATTCCCATAAAAAATTAATAAAAATAAAATAATAAAAATAATCTAAGACATTAAAACATTTAAGAAGTAGCAAATGTACATAAAAAATTAGAAGATCCTACATTACTCCCTGATACTCCTAAGCACTGGGAGAACAGGTTAACCCTTTGATAGGACGGTATTATTAAGCTTCATATTAGACTAAGGTAGGAAGGAACTTAAGTATTTTTTTATTATATACTTTAATTTTTATTATTAATGAATGATGGAGATTAAGGTTTTATAGTTATTTTGTTGTTATTTTTTGATTATTATTGCCTTTATTTTCATTTTTTTTAATTTCTAAATTATATCCCTTAAACCCCCCTATAAGTCTTTTTACATTAAACCCTGCTAATTTTAGAAATGTTGCCATGGTTTGGCTTCTTAGTCCCCCTCTTGCACAAAAGATAATTATTAATTTATCCCTATCAAGTTTTTTTATATCTCTAAATATTCTACTTAAATTTTTTTCAAGAGTATCAAATACTAAATCCATGGCCTTATCTTTTCCCTCTCTTTTATACACTCTGCCAATTAAATCATGCTCCTCATCCAAGAATAATGGTATATTTATGGCCCCAGGTATGGTTTCATTTTTAAATTCCCTTGGACATCTTACATCTACAATGATTATTTCATCCCTATTTAAATTAATAAACTCCTTCAGGGTTATTAAATTATCTATTAATTCATTTCCTATGCCCTTTAAATATTTCTCCATGCTTATTTTTTCAAAGTATATTTTATAATCCTTATATTTTTTAGTGCCAAATTCCTTCTTCTCTAAGAATTCCTTAGAGGACCTTAATAATCTGTGAAAAGCCCAATGTTGCAAAAAAAATAGCAAATGCCTTAGGAAAACCTAAGAAACTATCTTACAAGGGGGTTCCCTATTATGAATTGGAAAGGGGCGGGAAAAAAATTATAGTAGCCTCTGCTGTTGGGCATTTATTTACCCTAAAGGAATCCAATAAAAAAAATAAAAAATTTGGAGAATACCCTGTTTTTGATATAAACTGGGCATCTGCCTCCATTATAAAGGGAAAGGAATATGTAAAAAAATACATTGATACATTGAAAAAATTATCCAGTGAGGCCCATGAATTCTATGTAGCCACAGATTGGGATATTGAGGGAGAATTAATAGGTTACCATGCACTTTATTACTGCTGTGGGAAAAAGGATGCTAAAAGAATGAGATTTTCAAGTTTAACTAAGGAGGAAATTATTAAAGCATACGAAAATCCAGATAAAATAGATTATGGCCTTATTGATGCAGGGGATAGCCGACATAAATTAGATTGGTACTATGGTATAAATGTTTCAAGGGCCCTAATGCAATCTATAAGGGCCGTAAATAGATGGCAAACAATGAGTACAGGGCGAGTTCAAGGGCCTGCCCTATCCTTTTTGGTAGATAGGGAGTTGGAAATAAAAAAGTTTGTACCAAAGCCCTACTGGGTAATAGGGGCACTTTTGAAGGAAAATATTACGGCTATTCATGAAAAGGATAAATTTTGGGATGAGAAGGAGGCTAAGGAAATATATAACAAAATAAAAGAGGAAAAGGAGGGCATAATAGAAAAAATTAAAAAAACAAAGAAGAAAATAAAACCCAATCCCCCTTTTGACTTGGGAACTTTACAGAGGGAAGCCCATAGAATATTTAAATTTTCTCCAAAAAAAACCCAGGAAATAGGTCAAAAACTTTATGAAAAGGGCTTATGCCTCCATCCAGATACCCCCATACTAACCCCAAGGGGTGCCCTAAGAATTAAAGAGTTGGAGCATGAGGGAAGTGTTTTATGTTTAAATAGTGATTTAAAAATAGTGGAATCTAAATATAAACTTTTAAAAAGAGTTATTAATGAGAATTTAATTAAAATTATATTGGAAGATGGTACCTCCCTTATTGCCACCAAGGAGCATCCCATACTAACCTATAGCAATGATAAGTTAATATTTATCCCCTGTGAGAAATTAAGGGAAGGAGATAATATATTAAAGATAAAATCAGAAAATGGTTTGAAAAATACTCTAAATAGAAATATATTAAATAAAAATAATAAAAATATTTTAAATAAAACCCAACAGATAGATGAAATGGAAAATATTAAGGAAGAAGAATTAAATCATGATTTAAAGAGAATAGTAAATGGCCAGGTTGATCTATTAAGGATTGTAAAAATGGAGTATATTCCATACAATGGAGAGGTTTATGATTTAACAGTGGAGGCCTATCATAACTTTATAGCCAACAATGTTATTGTTCATAATTGTTCCTATCCAAGAACAAGTTCCCAGAAACTCCCAGAGGATAAGGAATATATAAAAAAAATACTTTCCAAAATTACTGCCATCAATGATTATAAAAAATATGCTGAAGTTATATTAAAAAGCAATAGAGAGCCTATCCAGGGTAAAAAGAAGGACCCTGCCCATCCAGCCATACATTTTGTGGATGTTCCCAATGAGCCCCTACCTGATGAGGAAAAAAAACTCTATGATCTTATTGTAAGGAGAACCCTATCCCTCTTTTGGGAGGATGCTGAAAGGGAGTATATTATCATGTTATTAAATATAAAGGGGGAAATATTCAAACTTAGTGGTTCAAGAACTGTGAATGAAGGATGGCATGAAATATACTACTTTACAAAATTTGATGAAAAGGAACTTCCAAATTTAAGAAAAAATGATAAGGTATCCATTGAAAAAATAACCTTTGATAGGAAAGAGACTAAACCACCTAAGAGATATACCATGTCTTCAATTATTAAGGAATTGGAGACAAGAGAATTAGGGACAAAGGCCACAAGGGCTGATATTGTAGAAAAACTTGTAAAGAGGGGGTATGTGATTGAGGATAACTCCCTACAGGTAACTGATTTAGGAATAGCCGTAATTGAAACCCTTAAAAAATACTGTCCAGAGATAATAGACGAAAAAATGACCCGAGAATTGGAAAAAAAACTGGATAGATTACAGAAGGGTACTATGAAAAAAGATAACCTCTTAAAGAATGCTGAAAAAAAATTAAGGGCAATTCTTGAAGAGGTAAAAAAGAAGGAGAAGGATATTGGAAGGGAGTTGGTGGAAAAAATAGATACTACCAACAAGACTTTAAAAACAATTGGCAAGTGTAAATGTGGAGGGGATCTAAAAATTATTAAATCCAAGGGAAATAAAAGATTTATTGGATGCTCAAATTATCCAGAGTGTAGTATAACCTATCCCTTACCTCAAAGGGGTAGAATAAAAATACTAAATGAAATCTGTGAAGTCTGTGGATCCCCATTGATTGCCATAAATAAACAGAGGTTATGCATAAATCTAGAATGCCCCTCTAAGGCTTCTGAACAACCTAAGGAGGAAATAGAAAAATCTGAAAGGACCTGTCCAAAGTGTGGAGGCAATCTCTCCCTTAAAAAGGGAATATATGGCATGTTTTATGGCTGTGAAAATTATCCTAAGTGTAAATATACTGAGAATTTAAATAAAAAGACCAATTCCCAGGATAGTAAAAAGATTGTGGGCAAATGTCCAAAATGTGAAGGGGATTTAATAGTTAGAAGTGGAAGGTTTGGAGAGTTTATAGGTTGTTCCAATTATCCTAAGTGTAGATATACTGAAAAGATAAAAAGTAATAAATAATAATATTATAATGTTTAAATAGTATGCTTAATATTAAATATATATAATAATTTCATAATATTTTAAATAAATAAAAAATAATAATCAAATAAATAAAAAAAATAATAAATAATAATACTACCAATAATACTATCAATAACATAAAACCAATAATAACAATAATTAATATTAATATATTGAGGTAATACCATGGTGGATATGGATAGAATAAGCATATCACTACCTACAAAATTATTGGGAGAGTTTGATGAGGTAATATCAGAAAGGGGCTATGCAAGTAGAAGTGAGGCCATAAGGGATGCCATAAGGGATTATATAATTAAACACAAGTGGATACATAGTTTAGAGGGGGAAAGAGCAGGTACTATAACCATAATTTACGATCATCATGCCTCTGAATTAATGAAAAAATTGACAGAAATACAGCATAAAAATGGGGATTTAATTGTGGCAGCACTCCATATGCATTTGGATAATGATCACTGTATGGAAGTGGTACTTGTAAAGGGGGAGGCTAAAAGAATAAGGGAACTTACTGATAAATTAACCTCTCAAAAGGGAGTAAAGCAGGTTAAATTAACAGTAATGATGCCAGGGGGAAACATTCCAGAATAATTAAAGGGAATCCACTACTTGAAAACCTTTATTTTCTATTTCCTTTTTTTTCCTTTTAATGGATTTTAAAATGGTTTCTTCATTATTATTTAATGTTATAAAGTTTAATGTGTGCTTTGTATACTCATAAAAATGGGGTTTTTTAATAATATAATCTCCCTTTACATACCTTGTAAATGATTCATTTAAAAATAAACTGTAGCCCTCCTCAAGTAAATCTATTGCCTGAAATGGGCTTTTAACAACTTTTGTTATTTTAAAGGAAATATTATGATTTTTTAATATTTTCCACATAATTCTATGAGGGGAATATCTTATACCAATTAAGTTCTTCGTATTAAATTCTTTCTTATAAACCATTACCATATAATCATAAACCACAGGTATTGGATCCCCTAACCTATAACTCCAGTATGGATCATCTATACCAATAATATCCAATAGATCCATATTATAAAGTTTTAGAATGTTATCAAAGGAGGATATTATAATATCCTCAAATAGTATCTTACCTACCTCCCCACAGATAAAACCACAGGCAATTAATGGCTCCATGGTTATTCTTTTTTTCATTTTATTGTGATAATCCACTATATCCTGGGCATGTTCCTTTAACATGGTACCTGAGGCTGAGGAGTCTATGAGATCCATTCCTAATTTTTTTTCAAGTCTCTTTATTTGAATATTTACTGAGGAGGGCGGGATATTTAATAACTTTGCCACTTTATTCTGTGATTTTGTTTTGGCAATTAATTCAAGTATTTTTATTTGATTTTCAGTTATTGCTTTTCCATTATATATTAGAGTAATTGTGGCAGATAGGTTTTCCCTATTGGGCATAATATTACCTTTAAGGTATTTATAATCAAAAATATTAACATTAACTTAAATTTACAACATTAAAAAAATAAAAATAACAAAAACAATAACATAAATAATAAAGAGAATAAAATATTAATAAAGAGGATTTTACTGTAAATCTATCTACTTTACCTTAAACTAATGTTCATAATCATCCTATTAGATGATTCTCTCTTCTCAGTACTCAGAGCATCCAGGAGGTAATGATGGGATTTCTATTTTTTATTATTTGCTCCATTTTAAATAGTTTAAAAATCTTATTATTTTTTATAATTTTATTTTAATTATTCTTTATTTTTTTATTTTTTAATTATTTTTTTTGGAATTAAGGCATTTTTTTATGTTTAGTATAAATTAATTTTTTTAAGACTAAAATAAAAAGATAGGAATCTAAATTATATTAATATTTATATTTCTCCAACAGTATATTAACTATGGTTCCTCCACTATTACCATTACCAAATGGATTTATCCAATCCCTATTTCTCTTTATCATAATATCTATAGCCTCTATAATATCATCAACATCTTCTACCCTATTTACAAGTATATTACTTCCAACCTCTAAGGTTTCAGGGCGTTCTGTGTTTTCCCTTAGTGTAATACAGGGAGTCTTTAAAATACAGGCCTCCTCCTGAACCCCTCCACTATCAGTTATAATTAATTTAGCATTTTTTTCAAGTATTAGAAATTTAAAATAACCAGTGGGCTCTATTATCTTTATATTTTTATTACTTTCTAATTTATTTAATATGTTGTACTCTCTTAGTTTTTTTAGAGTTCTTGGATGTATTGGGAAGATTATTTGTATATTGTAATACTCCGATATTTTCAATATTCCATTTACTATATTATTTAATCTTTTTTTATTGTCTGTATTCTCTGCCCTATGAATGGTAAGTAAAAAATACTCTTTATTCATAGGAATAACTTTCAAAATATCTTCAATAATTTCCTTTTTACCCTCTGCGATTTTAATATTTTGAAGGGTAGCATCTACAATGGTATTTCCCACTACAAAAATGTTTTTCTTTATTCCCTCCTTTATAAGATTCTCCTTTGCAATTTCTGTGGGAGGAAAAAGGTAATCAGATATATGATCAGTTAAAACCCGATTTATTTCCTCAGGCATATTTCTATCATAACTTCTTAAACCTGCCTCAATATGAACTACCTTTATTTTCAATTTTGAGGATGCAAGGGCTCCTGCAAGGGTACTATTGGTATCCCCATGAACAATAACTACCTCAGGTCTTTCATTGATTAAAACCTCCTCCACTCCTTCAAGCATTTTTCCAGTTTGCTTTCCCTGGGATGCAGAGCCCACATTTAAATTATATTTAGGTTTTGGGAGATTTAATTCCTTGAAAAAAATTTCATCTAAGTATTTGGAATAATGCTGATTTGTATGTATTAAAAAATAATCAATACCTAAATTATTTTTTAATTCCTCCAATTTTCTTATAATTGGAGATAATTTTATTATTTCTGGACGTGTTCCAAGAACTATTCCTATTTTCATTTAGAGCACCAAAAAACTAATTTTAAATAAAATTTTAAATAAATTATTTTAAAATATTTTTAGTATCTATTTTCCCCTCCAAGAGGTGCCATCCCCTAATAATTTAACCTCAAAACCTATTTTTTTCCATAGATTATGATTTAAAATATTTTTAGTATCCACTACTATTTTATTCCTCATTGAATTATAAATATTATGAATATCAGTTTTCTTAAATCTTTTAAATTTTTTATGATCAGTTAAAACTAAAATGCTATCTGAATTACTAACACAATCCTCTAAATCATCCAATGGATAATCAAAGGTTTTTACATAAGGGTCATATATGGAAACATTGAATCCCTTAGATATAAGATGTTCTATAATTTTTTTTCCAGGGCTCTCCCGAGTATCTTCCACATTTCCCTTGTAGGCCACCCCAAAAATACTTATTTTTGGGTCAGAGATATTCATCCTTTTAAATTCATTAATTATCAAATTACAAACATATTTTGGCATATTATCATTTAAATCCCTTGCGGCCCTAATAAGTTTTGCATTGTTGGATACTTCCACTATAAACCAGGGATCCACACTTATACAGTGCCCCCCAACCCCTGGCCCAGGATTTAATATATTTACCCTAGGATGTTTATTTGCAAGATTTATGGCATCATACACATTTACATCTAAATCATTGCATATCTTTGCAAACTCGTTGGCAAGGGCTATATTTACGTCCCTATATGTGTTTTCCATTAATTTTACCATTTCTGCAGTGGTAGGGTTTGTTAAATATATATTGCCATCCACAAAAGAGGAATATATCTCCTTAGCCAATTTAGCAGATTTTTTGTCTATTCCCCCTATTATCCTATCATTTTCCACAAGTTCCTTTAATATGTTCCCTGGCAATACCCTCTCTGGACAATATGCCATGTATATTTTTTTATTTAGGTATTTAAAAAGTTTCTCTGTGGTCTTTGGAGGAATTGTACTTTCTATTATCACCAAATTGCCATTACGTAAATATGGCTTTATACTGTCTATGGCATTGTAAATATAGGATAATAGGGGGAATAGACAAAAAATCTGCTAAATTGGCTAAGGAGATATATTCCTCTTTTGTGGATGGCAATATATATTTAACAAACCCT
>JAHEPY010000038.1 GCA_019561565.1 Methanothermococcus sp. SCGC AD-155-M21 | reverse complement strand
TAAGGAAAATATAACATCAACAGGTTGTTATAATGATAAAAATAATATATATTACAGAAAATGGCAGTAAATTGGCACATAAAATTAAAAATATTTTGAAATATTATTTATATGACTGTTGTATATGCAATTTAAAAGAATTTACAATTGAGGGCAGAGAGAAGGGATTTATTTTTATAATGGCCACAGGAATAGTAATAAGAAAGTATATTGATAAAATTAAAAGGGATAAAAGAGAGGATCCCTTTGTGATTACCATTGATGAATTCGGTAAGTGTATAGTACCCATGTTATCAAATCATCTTGGAGGAGGGAATTACTTCTCCAAATTAATTGGAATGGAATTGGGAAGTAATGTAGTATTTACTACAGCAACAGACGTAAATAATAAGGTTGGCATTGATGAAATTTCAAGGATCTATTTTTTAGAAAAACCTAATAGGGAGGATATTTTAAAGATTAACAGGAAAATTCTAAGGGAAAAGGTAAATTTACATCTTCCAAAAAATTGGAAAATAATTAATAACAACCTCTCCAATACCTATGATATAAACTATCATAAAGAAGACTATGTTGTTGTAGATGATGAGATAGTATTAAATCCAAAAAAGATCGTTATAGGCATAGGTTGCCGAAGGGATATTGAACCCTATAGAGTTTATTGGACTGTTAAAAAGGCCCTTTATTTAAGGGATATGCCTCCTTGGAGGATAGATGGACTTGCAACTGTGGATATAAAAAAACATGAAAAGGGCATATTAATGGTTGGAAAAAAATTAAACAAAAGGGTTTATATTATAAATAGAGAGGAAATAATCAACCTATATGCCCAGAGAAAGGATTTAAATAAATCATATTTTGTATTTAAAAGTATTGGAGTTTATGGAGTATCTGAACCTTGTTCCATATTGGGAGTAAATAAGTTAAGTAATAATTATTACGAGGGCAAATATGATAAAATAGAGTTAATTCTTAAAAAATTAAAAAATAAAGGAGTTACAGTTTCTATTGCTATAGGTTAAGGATGATTGGGACGACAATTAAAAATAATAATCAATAAGTAGCAGTTAATAAATAATAATTAATAAATAATAAAATAGTTAATAATCAAAAAATATAAAAAATTAAAAAAGTATTTGTAATATATTTTCCAATCCCTCTTCCTCATCTATTACTTGGGCCCTTACCTCCCTTAGAATCCTTTGAATTGTGAATTTTTTATTTTTATTATATTTGTGGGCTTTTTTTAGGAGAGGACATCCATATTTTTGACTTATTTCAATATTGTAGGTTTTTGATGCCAATAACCTATTTTCATTTTTTGTGAGGACCAGATAGGAGGGCATGTTGATCCTTAAAATATTTTTATCCTCCTTTATAATGGATAAATATCCTGTTGATAACATATCTCCATATATTATATAGTTAATATTGTTTTCTTTGGCATAACCTAAAATGGCATTTTCAATTTTACTATGGCATCTTCCACAGGGATGGTATTTTCCATTTAAGGTATCTATTTCAATATCCTCTAAATCCACATCTATGAATTTATGGGATATTCTCAACTTATCTGCAAGTGAGGATATATTTTTTTTACTTTCACTGTTCATTATTATGGGAGATTGAATGGTAATTCCTAAGACATTAAAAATTTTTTTGGAAATAATAACTGAAACTGTACTATCTATTCCTCCACTAAATGCCACTATTGCCTTTCTTTTTTCATCCTCTTTATTATTATCAAAACTATTACTACCATCACTATTATTGTGAGACTTATTATTTGATAAATAGTTTATAAAACCTTCAAAGTCCTTACTCCTCAATGTTAAAAGATATTTTAAACTATGGTATAATTGAA
Source organism: Methanothermococcus sp. SCGC AD-155-M21 (assembly GCA_019561565.1). Classification (GTDB taxonomy): domain Archaea; phylum AGJL01; class Methanococci; order Methanococcales; family Methanococcaceae; genus Methanofervidicoccus. The sequence continues at coordinate 58,001 of JAHEPY010000038.1, read as the reverse complement.
GGTCTATTTCCCTATTTGCATATAAGTAATCTAAGTTTTTAAATGAGGATTTTATCCTAATCTCCCTTATTCTCTCATGCATATTTTCACAGTGGTTTCCAATTTTAATATAATCATTAAATTAATTATAAAAATTTTAAATTATAAGAATTTTAAAAAAATAATATAAAAAAATAAGGATAATAATAAAAAATAAAGAATAATCAAGATAAAATAAAAGAATCTATGATTTTAAAAATATTTAAAAAGGAATAAAAACATAAAAAGTAAAAATCCCATCCTTACTCCTAATATGATCCTAAGCACTGGGAGGCAGGCAAAATCCTTTTGCAGGAAAATTATTGAATTCATCAGGCTAAGATAGGGACTTAAATATCTTCCTTTATTTATATCTTTTCTTTCTATTTAATTTTTATACTCTTAGTATATATTTTATTAAGATAATAAACTTTATATTAGTTTTATATTTATTTTTAATTTATTATTTTTTATTGCAACGTAATACAAGTATCTTATAAAACAAGTTAATAATAATTATTATTTATTTTCCTTAAAGTATCTATACCCTGAAGATAGCAATGCAGCACCCACTGCCCCAATATGTTGAGAATAGGGAGGAACTATGATTTTTTTACCCAATATTTCTTCCAATGCCAAAACCATACCCTTTAACAAACTACTACCTCCAACAAGTATTACAGGATCCCTTACATCTACCTCCTGTAATTGCTGTTCATATATTTGCTCTGCAACAGAATGGGCCGCTGCCGCTGCCACATCCTCTGGTTTGGCTCCCCCTGCAAGGGCTGTAACTAAATCCTGAATACCAAAGACAATACAATAACTGTTCATCATCACATTTCTCCAATCCCCCTGGGCAGCCAAATCTCCCAATTCCTGTATGGATACATCAAGTCTCCTTGCTGTAAGTTCAAAGAACCTTCCACTGGCACCTGCACAGATACCTCCCATGGTAAAGTTATCAGGTATGGCATTATTTAGGGATATTGCCTTATTATCCATTCCTCCAATATCAATAACTGTTGCCTCTCCTTCCTGCATGTTTGCTAAAAATGCCGCCCCTTTGGAATTTACAGTCAATTCCTCCTGGACAAGGTCTGCCTTAAAGTGATCTCCAAGAGTATGCCTTCCATATCCTGTGGTTCCAATTGTTTCAATATCCTTCATTTCCATTCCTGCTTCCTTCAAAGCCTCATCAATTGCTTTTTGGGCTGATTCTACAATATCCTTAGTATATACCCAGCCCTTTCCAACAATCTCATTATCCTGCATAATTATGGCCTTTGTTGTGGTAGATCCACTATCAATTCCTAAACTTATACCCTCCTGTCTCTTTCTACCAAGTAGTGCTTTTTTCTCCACAATGGTAGCCAGTGCCTCCATTCTAGTGGATAACTCAGGCGCCTTTGTTCTTTCTGTAAAGGAGTACATAACAACAGGCAGGTCAGTATATTGTTGAATTAATCTTCTAACCTCATTTCTAACCAATGCTCCCTCTGCACATCTAAAGCATGTTGCTATAAAAACAGCATCTACATCAGAATTTCCCTCTATGATGGACATGGCCCTTGCAAACATAAGTTTTAAGTTTGCAGATGCCACTTGAAATCCCAATTGCTCATTAACCCTGTCAATATATTCCAAATCTACCTCGGGAAATACCACATCTCCTCCAACATCTCTGGCAGCCTTTTCAATTTCAGATTGGACTCCACTGTATTCAGGACCACATGTTAATTCTGCTATTTTTACTGTCACATTATCACCAATTAACAATAATTATATATTATTTAGAATATGATAAAAAATATATAATAAACAATAACTATAATTAAATAATTTTAATTTAAATATATTTTTAAATATTCCATTTATAGAATTTCACGAAGATAGCATATTGTATTTTACTGCAATGATGAATGCCGACTTCACTGAATATGATGACATTGGGGACAGCTGAGCAGTTTTATTTTTTTAATTTAATTATTTATTTTTTTATTTCTTTTTTATTTTTTTATTGATATTATTCCAATTAGTTTTAACATTAATATCCTTTTATACAACTTATAATTTTATCAGTTATATTTTTTCCCAATAATTTAATAACCCTTTTATGATTATTCAGTATATCCTCTCCATTCTTTATTCCAGAGTTATAAAGTAATCTTGCCCTACTTCTTCCAATATGTTTTATTTTCAATAGTTCTATAAGTTCCCTTGAGGCTCCATACTCCATTCTAATTTCCAACTCATTTAAAGTATCAGATAGGCATTTTTCTTCAATATCCAATAGGGCATATATTTCCTTAGTGGCATGTAATATCCATTTTGCCTGTTCTACCTTATATCTCAAAATACCTGGTTCAATACCGTATTCTTCTAAGATTTCATTTTCAGGTACTTCATTAACCCAGTCATAAAACATTTTAGAATTTTTAAAACATTCCAAACTTCTTGAAATATCCTCATCTGGATCTATATCCATTTTCAGCATTTCTTTAGATAGATAATCCCATTCACTATCTTTTACCCTTAAAAGAGGCATCATTTCTGTAGTTTTTGATATACTATAAAGTAAATATTGTGTGCAGTAGTCCTTTAAATCAGAAGTGTTTAAATCCTTACTATTATAACTCTTCAATTTTTTGGATAATTTTTTTAATTCATCTATTATGATTTTTCCACTTAATGGATCTATATAAAGTTCTGATATTCTTCTACCTATGGATGTTATGGTATAATTTTCATTACCTTTTTTATGGGATATTGTGATATTGTTATTTTCATCCAATGTTAGTATTTTTATGTTATTTTTATTATTTCCATCCTTATCGTCTTTATAATCTATTTTAATAAATTTATTGGACTCTAAAAATTCTATTATATCATTAATATTTTCTAAGATCTTTGAGGTATTTCCATATTGATGGGCATAGAAGGTATTATTTATAAACTCCTCTAAATTTTTTTTATTATCTATCTCCCCTAAGGCTATCAATCCAAGTATATGGGCCCTTAAAATTCTATGATTGGATAGTTTTGAATATATATTTTCCACTGGGCCAGTGAGATAATTCTTTGCATCCTCAATGGTTGTGCCCCTATCAATGTATATTATTCCCTCTCCATAGGGATCTAAATTTGGTCGCCCAGCCCTTCCTATACATTGCAAAACCTCCATTTTTGGAATAGGTACCATACCCCTATTGGAAAATCTTTTTAAATCCCTTAATATTGCCCTTCTACATGGAGCATTAATACCCATACTCAATGTTGGAGTGCAGCATATAACCTTTATAAGTTTTTTTCTAAATCCCTCCTCCACAATTTTCCTTTGCTCATAGGTTAGGCCTGCATGATGAAATGCCACTCCCCTTTCAATACATTCTCCAAGGGTTTTACATATTTCCGTTGGATTATCGAATACACTTAAAATATCCTCTTTTAATTTTTTAAGTTCTTTTAATTCATCTGAGGATAAATACTTCTTTAAATTTAATTTTTTAGATTCGCTAACGGCCTTTCTCTTAGAGTTGCAAAATATTAACAATGATCCATCCTTTAATACACAATCCACAACAAGATTGAATAGTTGATTTCTATTACTATAGTCATTAGAGGTTAGGGTATATTCCTCAACAATATCCCCATCTTCATTAATAAATAATATTCTATTTTTGTAGGCAATTCCCTTTTTTAATTCAACCGGCCTCCAGTCCTCAATAACAAGTTCAGCATTTAACCACTCTGCAAATTCCTCAGGATTTCCAATAGTTGCAGATAACCCTATTATCTGAATATTATACTTATTTTTTAATTTTGTTAGAAGTACTTCTAAGGTACCTCCTCTCTCATTATCCCCTATTAGATGTATTTCATCTATTACTAAGATGGACACATCCTCAATCCATCTTACCCCATGTCTAAGGATGGAGTCCAATTTTTCAGCAGTAGTAATTATTAAGTTGTAATTTTCTAAGTCCTCCTCTTCATCAAAGTCTCCAATGGATAGAGCCACTTTTATACCATATTTTTCATATTTTTTTGTGAATTCTTCGTATTTTTCACTGGCAAGGGCCTTTAAGGGCACAATAAACAATGCCTTTTTAGATTTACATTCCTGATCCAAAAGATGGTTTAAAATGGCAATTTCTCCAATAAGTGTTTTTCCACTACCTGTGGGTATGCATATTAAGAAATTTTTATTTTTATTCAATAATCCCCTATCTAAGACTTTTTTTTGTGGAGGCCTAAGTTCTTTTATACCATTTTCCTTTAAAACTTCCCATATTCTATTTGACATAAGTAAAAACCTAAAAATCTATTTAATCTAATGTTAAAAATTATTAAATAAATATTAAATTATTGGCCCCCCATTTCTTCCTTTTCTTCCTCAGTTAGTATCTTTATAATTTCCTCTGGAGTGCCTATTTTTACAATCTTACCATTTCTCATAAGTGCTGCCCTATCACAAACATTCAATACAAAGTCCATATCATGGGAAACTAAGATATAGGTTTGTTCCAATTCCTTTCTTGATTTATAGATAGATTCTGCCACCATATTCCTTGTAAATAAGTCCATGGTTCCAGTTGGCTCATCCAAGAGTACAACTCTTGGCTCCTTAATAAGAACCTGGGCAAGGGCCACTCTGTGCCTCTCTCCAACACTAAGTTCCTTAGGATACTTATCCAATATTTTATTAGCCTCTTCTTCAGTGAAACCCACTGACACTAATGTATGCTCTGCCTTCATCCTAGCAAACTCTCCAGGAAGTTCCAATCCTATGGATTCTGTGAGATTATATAGCACTGTTCTGTGAGGATATAGTGCATATTCTTGAAATAACATTCCAATATATCTCTTTGCCCTACCTCGATACATAGGTCCAGGCTTTGTCATATCTATCCATTCCTCTCCAAGTCTAAATAGATATTTTCCCTTTGATGGAGGAATAACTCCACCTATTATCTTAGAAAGGGTAGTTTTTCCTGCCCCACTGGTTCCAACAATACCAAATATTTCCATTTCATATATATCCAAAGAAACTCCACTTACAGCATGCACTACTCCCCTTTCAACAGAGCAGTAATTCTTTTCTATATTTTCTAAAAGAATCTGCTTTTCCTTTACCTCTACCCTTTCAAATTTTTTGAACTCCTTTACAGATGCCATAAATTCATTTACAATATCGTTACTATCTCCAATCTTCTTGATTTTTCCATTCTCCAGCCAGATGGCCCTTTTTGAAAGTTGGGCTATTACCTCGGCCCAGTGGGAGGTTATTATCATACTTATATTTTTTTCAACAATGGTTTTTTTTAAGGCTTCATGGACTATTTTGGCAATCTTAGGATCCAATGTTCCAGTAGGCTCATCAGCCAGAAATATTATAGGTTTTTTTGCAATCTGTCTTGCAAGAACTACCCTTTGCTTTTCTCCCCCACTTAAATCCCTTGCAATATGGGTAATTCTATGCTCCAATTTAACCATTTTTATTAACTTTATGGCAAGTTCCGTTGCCTCATTGCCCTCAAATCCTGCTGAATGTAGTGATTCCAATATATTCTCAATTACGCTTTTTTCTCCATACAATGCAAAGGTCCTTTGCAACATAATGGCAATCTTCTTTTTTAAGTCATGGGTGTTTTCATCAGTATTCCAGAAATCTATGGAGGTTTTGTGAAGGGTTCCCTTTCCACAAATACTACATTTTTGGCCATCCTTTGATGGAACTTCTATTTCCCCACAATTATCACATTTTGAGATATGGTATATTACACTTCCCTCAGTAGGCTCATATCCTTCCATGCCCCTTAACATATGGAGTAAAACTGATTTACCTGCCCCACTTCTTCCCAATATACCCAATACCTCTCCTTCCTCAAGAATGAAGTTAATGTTCTCTAAAACTACATTATCTCCAAATTTTTTTGAAACATTTTTAACTTCCAAAAGTATCATACTATATCACCAATTAATAAATATTTTAATAAATTTTAAAGTGATAATGCCCAATTAAAAACTTTATTTAATTTTTTAATTTCTTTATTTATTTTAATTATTTATTTTAATTTACTTATCACATTCTCTTATTCTATAATTTCCCCCTTCTATCCTTAATATCTTACCATTTATTAAAAAATCACTTATTTTAGCCCTGGCAGATTTTAGGATATTCCAAAAGACCCTTCTTGATACTCCCATTGCCATGGCTCCTTCCTCCTGAGAATATCCTAAATAATCCACAAGTCTTATGGACTCCAATTCTTCCAAAGTTAATTTTAAAGTATTATTCTCATGGCCCTGATTAATTAGATCATTATTTATTTCATCTAGCGGCATAAAAACCTTTATTTTTGGCTCCTCAGATATTATCCTTGGAATCGTTGGACGCCCCTTTCTCCTTCTGAATCTCATAATTATCCCAGATTAATCTACAATATTTACTTCCACACTGTTAATAGGCACCTCTAAAATAGTGTGTCTATCATGCCCTAACCTCTCTCGTATGTATTTTTTTATTAGGGTTAATTTCTTTTCGCTCACTATAGTTCCTATCATTACAGCATTTCGTGATATATCATTTATTATCTTTACAGCCTTTTCAGGATTTTCATCTATTAAAAAACCCTTCCAATCTTGAGGAGATAATCCCCTATACTCCATTAAAAAGAATCCAGAAATACCTCCCTCAGATAGGGCATTAATGGCTTTTCCAACATTTTCAGTTTCAACAAAAATATAAAGTAGTATTTTCATAATTTTCCCTCCATTTATACGCTTATGGGCAAAAAACCCTATATTGTATGTAGTATATATAATTTAACATATTAATAATAATGGAGTATCAATAAATAATTTTAATACCTTCATTTACTATTTCAAATTTAATTTTTAGGCCTTCCTTGATATGCCTATGTTTTTCCAATACAATTCCTCTCCTTCCATTTATTCTTTCCATCCTAATTATGGTTTTACTCCAATATTCCAATAATCGCCCCCCCACTGCTTTAAATCCATTGGGTGTATCACTAACTTGATTGGTAATTAATATTGCCACATTCTTTTTTTTAGCAAGGTTTAACAATGTAAGAATCTGCTTTCCAAGGAGTCTATTAAGTCGGGTATTTTCATAAACGCCATCGGAAAGTTCCAATCTATACAGGGAAGAGATTCCATCAATAATAACCAGTCCTAAATTGTCAATATTAAAAAGTTTTTCAAGTATTTTTAATTGATTTTCAAAACTCTCAGGTTCATAAATTATTAAATTTTTTAGGACTCTATCGGTATCACTTCCAGATATTTGTTTTATTCTTTCACAGGATAGTCCTCCCTCAGTATCAATATACACTACTTTAAAACCCTTTTTTATAAAATTGGTCCCAGAAATAATGGCAATATTGGTTTTTCCCACGCCAGGAGGTCCATAAATCTGGGTTATTGTTTTTCTCTCAATATTTCCTTTAAGTAATTCTGATAACATATCATCACTTATAATGATTTATACAATAACTAATAATAACACATATTTAATAAATATTTTTAATATTTTTAATTAATTTATTTTATTTAATGTTTAATTACTATTTTAATTATTAAATTATCATTTTAATTTTATAATTTAAAAGGTTTATATCATATATATTCAAAAACATAATATCTTATATTTAATTTCTCTGCTGCTTTTTTAACATTCATTCCTCTGTAGAGATGTCTATGAAGTAAAGTTTTTTAAGGATTCTTGCGTCTTTTTACTCTCTAATCTTTATATCCCTTCTTATTCTTAGATGTTTTATTTATAAATTCCTTTTTCTACAATGTATTATAATTGTTTATTTTTAGTATAAATAATTTTGTTTGGGACTTTAATTAAAATTATACTCAAAGGCCCCTAATAGGCCAATGCATCCTGTAATCATAACATCTCCCCCTGGATAGGCATATCTTCCATATTTTTTAAATAATTTCCTATTTGGCCCAGCAATTAATATTTCCTGGGGATTTATATTCTCCATTACCACAGCCCCATGTCCATTGTCCCCATATATCTCCTTATTGGTTAAGGTACCCTCTGCAAGTTTATTAACAATATACTTTAATTTTTCAGGATTAAGGAGCCTTGTGTGGTGCTCAAATATTCCCTTTATTTCATTGTTTTTAATAGATACACCCAAGGTATGGCCATTGCCTATATCTAACCCAATAAATTCTTCTATTCCCTCCCCCTTAGCATAATCAAGTATTCCACATATGGAGGCTATTTTACTATCCATTACAAAGCCATTGTAATTATTATCCCTCAATGTATTTAAAATACTTTTAAATCTTGAAAAGATTGTACATTCTTTAGGATTGGATAATACATATCCATAGGGATTTTTTGTTTTTTTAAGTTGTTCTTGAAAGTATTTAAACCTTGTAATTCTATCACTTTGGCCTTTTATAAATCCATGATCCTGGCAGGCAACTGCCACAAAATCTGGTTTAAATTCTCTGCCAATTTCATTAAATATGTTTTTAAATACATTAAAATTTAAATCTTGGAATATAACATTGGGGTTTTCTATTTTATCCCTTAGGGTAATTCCTCTTTTTGATACCTCTTCTAAATCATCCCTAATGGTTCTTGAGGCCACTTTTGTTATTTCTACATTATATCCCTTATTCATATGTTCAGATATTGCCCTATTAACTGGGCCCCCTCCCATTATTCTTCCATCTATTCTTAAATCTTCCTTTATATTTTTTATTTTATCTGCAATTATGCTTGTTGGAGAGGGGAGTATAAGTTTTATGGCATTCTCTATATTATCTCTTTTTTTATAATCAATATAAAGTATATCCTGGGTTCCCTTACCTATATCTATGAGCAATAAATCCATAGTATCACCTATTTTTTATTAGAGTTTAAGGTATTATATACTTAATCCTAAATATTTTTATAAGTATTTCGACACATGTCTAAATGAAGTTTATTTTAAATCGAAACTTTTATATAATAATATAAATAATTGAATTATATGGAAAAAATAAAGATACATATTGTTGGAGATATAGTATTATCTGAAAAAATTGGAAAGGGTTTAAAAAAATGGAGAGAAATATTCAATATCTCTCAAATAGAGATAGCCAGGTATTTAAATCTATCTCCATCAGTAATAAGTGATTATGAGGCAGGTAGGCGAAAGAACCCTGGAGTTAATACAATAAAAAGATATGTTGATTCCCTAATTGAATTGGATAAAAAGAATGGAGGATACACCATAAAGGCCCTTCAAAAAATATTAAATCCCTCATCCATGGAGCCCATTCTCCAAATAAAGGAGTATAAATCCCCAATAAAAATTGTGGATTTTTTAAATGTAATAGAGGGAGAACTTCCTATTAATTACCAAAATAGCAACACCAATAAAAAAACCCAGAAAACCCAAGAAATAGATGAAAAATTAAAAAATCAAATATTTGGGCATACTGTTGTAGACAGTGTAAAGGCAATTTTGGAAATGGATGGACAGGATTTTTTAAACCTATATGGTTGGACAACTGAAAGGGCATTAGTATTTACAAATGTTTCCACTGGGAGAAGTCCCATGGTGGCCATAAGAGTAAGTTCCATAAAGCCAAGGTTGGTGGTATTTCAAGGGGTATCCTATCTTGATAGATTGGCAGTGAAACTGGCAGAAATTGAGAACATTCCCTTGATAATAACAAAACTCTCTGTTGAGGAATTATTGGATAGATTAAAAAACTCATTTAATTAGTTAATGATTATATTATTATATTTGTTATTATATTTGTTATTGTATTACACATTGCTGTTATAGTTTATAATATTTTTATTATATATTATATATTTTTATTATATTTTAATTTTTTTTTATATTATTTTATTTATTATTTTATTTATTATTAAAAAGGTGATTTAATGAAGTTAGGTATTGTAGGTTATGGTAGTTATATTCCAAAATATAGGATAAAAGTTGAGGAAATTGCAAGAGTTTGGGGGAAGAACCCTCAATCCATAAAAAAAGGGTTGATTGTCAATGAAAAAAGCGTACCTGCTCCTGATGAAGATACAGCAACTATTGCCGTAGAGGCAGGAAAATATGCTTTAAAACGGGCTAACATAAATCCCAAGGATATTGGAGCCCTTTATGTTGGTAGTGAAAGCCATCCCTATGCAGTGAAACCTACTTCCTCCATAGTGGCTGAGGCCTTAGGAATCACCCCAGATTTAACTGCAGCAGATTTGGAATTTGCCTGTAAGGCAGGAACTGCAGGAATTCAGATGTGTATGGGACTTGTTGGAAGTGGTATAATAAAATATGGAATGGCCATTGGTGCTGATACTGCCCAGGGTGCTCCAGGAGATGCCCTTGAATATACTGCAGCAGCAGGGGGGCATGCTATATAATAGGAAATGTTAAAGGGGAATTAATTGCAGAAATTAATGATACTTACTCCTTTACAACAGATACCCCTGATTTTTGGAGAAGAGAGGGAAAACCCTATCCAAAACATGGAGGTAGATTTACAGGAGAACCTGCTTTTTTTAGGCATGTTATAAATGCAGCAAAGAATCTAATGGAAAAAATGGGTACTGAGGCAAAGGATTATGATTATTGCGTATTTCATCAACCCAATGGTAAATTCTATATAAAGGCAGCAAAATCCTTAGGATTTAATGAAGAACAGTATAAACATGGATTATTAACTCCCTACCTGGGAAATACCTATTCAGGGGCAGTGCCCCTTGGTCTTTCAAATGTTCTTGATAATGGAAAGGAGGGGGATAGAATTTTGGCAGTATCCTATGGAAGTGGATCTGGTAGTGATGCCTTTGATATAACAGTAACCAGTAGAATTGAGGAAGTAGTAAACAAAGCCCCTAAGACTATGGATTTACTTAATAAGAAAAAATACATTGATTATTCCATTTATCTAAAGTATAGAGGGGGAATAAAGATATAATAACCCCAATATAAATAAAAATAAATTAAAAAATTAAAAATTAGAAAAATAATTAAAAAAAAATTATAATAAAATTATAATAAAATTATAATAAATTAAGAAGTAAAAATAACTATAATAAATTAAAAAGTGCCAAAATATGGTGAGATTAATGAGAGATGTTGCAATAATTGGATATGGCCAAACAAAATTTGGGGAACTTTGGGAGTCCTCCTTTAGGGACATAATTGTTGAAGCAGGAGTAAAGGCAATAGTGGATGCTAACATAGATGGAGAGGATTTAGATGCCATGTATGTTGGAAATATGAGTGGAGGATTATTTGTGGGCCAGGAGCATATATCCTCCCTTATAGCAGATTATGCTGGGCTAAATCCCATACCCTGTACAAGGGTTGAGGCAGCATGTGCATCAGGAAGTTTGGCTCTTAGAAGTGCCTACTTATCTGTTGCAAGTGGTCATCATGATGTAGTATTGGCAGGAGGAGTGGAAAAAATGACTGATGTAGCCGATGCCACTGCTGCAATAGCCACTGCTGCTGATCAGGAATGGGAGTCCTTCTTTGGAGCCACATTTCCATCCCTCTATGCAATGATGGCAAGGAGATATATGCATGAGTATGGCCTTACAATTGAACAATTATCCACTTGGAGTGTAATAGCCCATGATAATGGCTCAAAAAATCCCTATGCCCAATTTAGATTTAAAACTACCTTGGAGCAGGTTATGGGGGCCTCTCCTGTGGCTGAGCCTTTAACCCTTATGCATTGCTCTCCAGTTTCTGATGGGGCTGCAGCCCTTATTGTATGTGATGCTGACAAGGCCCAGGAATTTGCCCCAAAGGATGAAATAATATACATTAGGGCCTCTACCCAGGCCTCAGATACAATATCCCTTCATAGTAGGGAGAGTATGACAGCACTTAATGCTGCAAAGGGGGCCTCAAAAAAGGCCTATAAAATGGCAGGTATTTCCCCTGATAATATGGATGTGGCAGAGGTTCATGATTGCTTTGCAATTAATGGGTTGATACTATTGGAGGATTTAGGATTTTGTAAAAAGGGAGAGGCAGGAAAGGTTGTTGGGGATGAGGAAAAAATAAGAATAGACTATGATGAATTTGTTACTGTAAATCCAAGTGGTGGTTTAAAGGCAGCAGGCCATGCCCTTGGGGCAACAGGTATAAGACAGGTTGGAGAAATCTATTGGCAATTGAAGGGAGATAAAAACTGTAAGGATAGACAGGTAAATATTAAAAATGGATATGGAATATCTACAAATGTTGGGGGAACTGGGGGAACAGTATGTGTCCATATTTTATCTAATGAAAGAAAGTAAAAAGAAATTTATAGATTATATGATGGTGATATACAATGTGTAATCTTAACCTCTATGTGAATAACCAGTTGGTTATGGAGGATGTAATGGTTGTTGAAAAAAAGGATAATAAAATCATTGCCATGGATTTATTTGGGGAAAGTAAGGAATTTCAAGGGGATATTGTTAAGATAGATCTAAATGAAAATATAATATTAATAGAATGTTAATTAATAAAATTAATTGGTGATAGTTATATGGTAGTAAGAACCTGGAGGCATATAAATGAGAGATATTGCCTTATTGGCACTAGATGTAAAACCTGTGGTAGGGTATATTTCCCATCGAGAAATGTATGTCCCTACTGTAGAAGAAAGGGGAAGTTAGAAGAATACAAACTTGGAGGAAAAGGAAAAGTATATACTTACTCAGTAATACATGCCCCTCCAAAGGATTTTGAAAAAGTATCTCCCTATGTGATTGCCATTGTGGAATTGGAGGAGGGCCCAAAAATAACTGCCCAACTTGACTGTGATATTAATGAAGTTTATATTGGCATGCCTGTGGAGGCAGTCTTTAGAAGAATAAAAGAGGATGGAGAGGATGGCATAATAGACTATGGGTATAAATTTAAGGTTTTAGATAATTAATTTTTTTAATTTTAAATTATTATTTTTATAATTTTTATATTATTTTACTTTATTATGCTATTTAAAAATTAATATATTTAATTATTTTTTTATATATTGAGTTATAATTATTATCGAATCAGATGTCTTCCCTTTATTAACCGAAAAGTTTATATAATATTATGCAAAACAACCAATGTGGTTTAGGATTAAGAGCGGGGGTTGCCAAGTCTGGCCAAAGGCGCTAGGTTGAGGGCCTAGTCCCATAGGGGTTCGGGGGTTCAAATCCCCTCCCCCGCACTTTATTTTTTTTGGATAGCATAGACATTATTTTTTTAAAACCACTTAAAAAATCAAATTTAAGATTTTGTTATAATTTTTGCACCATTTTCAGTTATTAACACTGTGTGCTCAGATTGACTTACCATGCCCCGATTTTTTTCAATAAGCACAGGATAACCATATATGCAGCCTGAGTTCATTAGATTTTTTAATGCAAGTTTATATTTTGAATTTTCTTTTAATACCTCCCTCTCAGAAAAGGGTAATGATGGATATTTTTTTTCAATGAGTTTTAATAGTGTTTTTGCCAAGGGTAATCTAACAGGCCTTGTATTGAGATATTTAAAAATATATCTTTCAACACCATCAACAACCTGGCCAAAACCATCTGTGGCAAAGGGCTCTATTGCCACCACATCCCCAACATCTATAAAGTCCTTAGAATTTTCCTTTACATTGGGTATGCTTATTCCAGAGTGAAGAACGTATTTTTCCATAACATGGCCAGATAGGTTAGATATTGGTTTATAACCATAGCCCTCAATGGCCCCCTGTATAATTGCCCCTATTTCCCCCACATTCATTGGAGGAATTATTTCATTAATGGCCTGATTTAGAGCATATTCAGAGGCCTTCTTTAAGTCATTGTAGGAGTTAGATAAATCAATGGTTAATGCTCCATCTGCTATGTATCCATCAATATGAACTCCAATATCCAACTTTACAAGGTCTCCCTCTGAAAATACTTTTTTATCCCCATAATATGGAGTATAATGGGCTGCAACTTCGTTTATGGATATGTTGCAGGGAAAGGCTACCTGGCCCCCAAGTTCTCTTATTCTATTTTCAACGTACTCTGCCACATTGTAAAGTTTTTCCCCTGGCTTTATAAGTTTTAAGGCCTCTTCCATTACCTTGTTATGTATTTTACCAGCATTTGTTAGTTTTTCTATTTTATTTGGATCATCATTGGGAATATTATTTTTATTATTTTTATTATATTTAGAATTATCATTAATTTTTAAATTTTCTGACATATCTATCCCTTGTTAATCATGTTCTCTTTATAACTATTGTAAGTATATCTCCATCCTCAAGTACATGGTTAAGACCTACCCTTTGACCAGGATGCTTAGCAGATTTTCCCCATACTTGGGCATATCTAAAATTCCTTACAAAATCCCTATGAAGTTTATTACATACATCCTCAACTGTGGAATTTTTTAAAATAATAAGGGGCTCATCTAAATCAGGTTTTTCCCCCTGTGGTTTTAAATATGCCTTTATAAATCCTAAGGTATTAAATATTTTTTCCTTTAACTCTTCGATATTAATATTCTTATGTCCGGAAACTAAGATATATTCTCTATCCTTCAATGCTTCCTCAATCTTACGTATATGCTTTTCATCTGCTAAATCTATTTTATTTACTACTACCAAGGATGGAATATATTCCCTATTTCCACTTATTACATCTATAAATTGATCTGCTGTAATATCCTCCCTTATCACAATATTGGCATTATGTGTTCTATTTTCATGCAATATGGCCACTATTGTTTCCTCATCTATTTTGGTCAAAGGTAATGTGGTATTTATGGCAATGCCTCCTCTATCCTTTTTTACAATTTTAACATCAGGAGGCCTTTGATCAAGTCTTATGCCCACATTATATAACTCCCTTTCTATTATTGGAATATGCTCAGGAGAGAACACATCTACAACCAACATTATTAAATCCACATTTCTAACGGCAGCAAGTACTTCGCTACCTCTCCCTTTACCAAAGGATGCACCTGAAATAATCCCTGGCGCATCCAATACTTGTATTTTTGCCCCCCTATATTCTAAAATACCAGGGATGATCGTTAAAGTTGTAAAGGCATAGGCCCCAACCTCTGAATTGGCATTTGTGATTTTATTTAATAGGGTAGATTTACCTACCGATGGAAATCCTACAAAAGCCACTGTGGCATCTCCAGTCTTTTTTACAGCATAGGAATAACCTGAAGTGTTACCTTTTGGTTTGTTTTGTAAATCTCTCAATTTAGCAAGTTTAGCCTTCAATATCCCAATGTGTTTTTGAGTGGCCTTGTTATATTGTGTATTTTTTAATTCCTCTTCTATTCTTTTAATTTCCTCCTGTACTCCCATAAAACCACCGTAATTTTAAAATTATAAAGGTAAATTTCATTTAAAATAAAGTATATTTAAAAATAATAACTTAATATAAAAAAATAGAATTTTGTTAAATTAAAACCATGGATTATAAAATAATATTTTAATTAAATTAATAATTTTAAATAAATTTATTTTTTTATTTTTTATATCCTAATAATACATAATCTGTTATAAATACATATAAATAATATAAATATCATTTTTTTATATATTCGTTAAAAATAATGTAGATGCAATAAATATAAAACCTTTATCCCATTACTTCCTAAGATAATTTAATTATAATATAAAATTATAAATTTAAAAAAATTATCTTTAATAAATAAAAAATCTAATTTCATTGGAAATTAATAAAAAATAATTATTATTATAAAATAAAATAATTAAAAAAAATTAAAAATTAAAAATAATATAAAAAATAAAATATAGAAAAAAACATAATAAAACAAAAAACCTTAATTCTAAAGGATTAATAAAAATATTTCTCTTTGTTAATGTTTTATCCTTTTATTATATTATTATTAAAGTTATAAGTTTAAGATATTTATGCATTTGACTATAATTACCTTATACATTATATTATTTTATATTATTTTTAATTTTTTTAAGTAAATCTACTGTGATACTATGGGACTTTTTGGAACATCAGGCATAAGAATGAAAAATTTAAATCCAGAGATAGCCTATAAGGTAGGCTTTGCCATTTCTCAAATGGCAAAAGAGGTTGTAATTGGTAGGGATACAAGGACAACTGGAAATTTAATCAAAAGTGCTTTGATCACAGGCCTTTTAAATGGTGGAGCTACTGTAACTGATATAGGTATTGTGCCCACTCCAACACTTGGGTTTTCAAGTAGGAACTATGATTTGGGAATTATGATAACAGCCTCCCATAACCCTCCTGAGTACAACGGTATAAAACTTTTTAACAGAGATGGCACAGCATATAGGCCTGAGCAGGAAAAATATATTGAGGAGATAATATTCAATAAAGACTTTAAAAGGGTAGATTGGAACTCTGTTGGAGAGGTATGGGAAGATGACACCTCAATAAGAAAGTATAGAGAATATATCCTTAAACACGTGAATATAAATAAAGAATTTAATATTGTGGTAGATTGTGCTAACTCGGCAGGTTCTGTAGTTTCCCCCTATCTATTTACAGATGTTGGAGCCCATGTTATATCTTTAAATGCCCATATTGATGGAAGATTTATAGGAAGAATGCCCGAGCCCAATGAAAGGAATCTAAATCATACCATGAGAATGATTAAGGGACTAAATGAAAAAAATGGAAATTATATAGGGATAGCCCATGATGGTGATGCCGATAGAATGATAGCCATTGATGAAAAGGGAAGACTGGCAGATTTTGATAAAATACTTGCGGTCTTTTCAAGATATATGGTGGAGAAATCTGGTAAAAATACAATAATAACTACTGTTGATGCTTCAATGTCCGTTGATGAATATTTGGAGGATTTTAATGTAAGAGTTATAAGAACAAAGGTTGGAGATGTTGCAGTTTCAGAGGCCCTATGTAAATATGATGCCATTTTTGGAGGGGAGCCCTCTGGAACCTGGATTCACAGGGATGTGCATTTAACCCCCGATGGAATACTATCAGGTTTAAGAATCTTGGAAATGATGGAATATTACAATAAAAGATTACATAATCTTATAGAGAAGGTACCCTCCTATGTAAATTTAAGGGAAAAAATTAAGTGTGATGATGATAAAAAATCAAGTGTAATGAATTATGTAATAGAAAATGGAGAAAAAATATATGATGGCGTAGTTCCTGAAACTGTAGATGGCGCCAGATTTAATTTAGAGGATGGATGGATACTTATAAGGCCCTCTGGAACTGAACCATATATAAGAATAAGAGTTGAAGGAAGAAATAAAAATACGGCAAAGGATCTTTTAGAAAAGGGCCTTAAATTAATTAATAGGGCATTAAAAACTTAAAATTTTATATTAAATTAAAATAGGAAATAAAAATAATCATAGTTATGATAAAAACTAGTTATAATAAATAAACAATTCCAAAAAAATAATTAAAAAATAATTAATAAAAATATAGAATAATTAAAAAAATAAAGAATAATTAATAAAAAATAGAAAAATAAAAGAATAAAGGATAATTAAAATAAAATAGAAAAATCCAAGATTTTAAAAATACTTAAAAAGAAATAAATAATAACAATTAGAGATCCCTTTATTCTTCATATGCTCCTAAGCACTGAGAGAACAGAGTAGAATCTTTTAATAGAATAAATATTAACACCTAATTTTAAGATAAAGATTTAATACATCTTTCTTTACTAATATTTTATCCTTTTTTATTTTTACTATTTAATTATTTTTATAATATCATAGTCAAACGCATAACCTTTTAAACTTATAATTAATATATGCTAAAAATAAAAAAGATAGAATATTAATAAAAAAATACATTAAGTCCCTATCTTAGAGTATAATAAACCTTTATTATGTAATATTTCAGGGAGAATTTATCCTTTTTCCGAGATCTTAAGAGCATTAAGGAGAGTAATATGGGATTTCTATTTTTTTATTATTTATTAATTTTTATTTTTTTATATTAATTAATTTTTTACATTCCTATTAATTCTTTAATTGTAGTATATAACTTTTTTAAATTATTTATTATTTTTTAAATAATTATTATTTTATTTTTATGAGGTTCTTTTGATATTAAGGTTTTTTATTAGTATAATTAGATTAAAGTTTAAAATATTGTTTATTTGACTATAATAAAACTACATTCCCTCAATTTCATTTATTAGATTTATGGCCTCTTTATCATTACTCTTTAGGGCAATATCCCTTATTTTTTTAAGAATATTCAAATTTTTACCTAAAAGTTTTTTATATTCCTTACAGTATTCTATTATTTCCCTGTAATATTCCTCTATTATTTTATTATTATAGGATGATAACTCATAGGCAATAATACCCTTTATAACAATTTCACTGGAAAATAGATACAGAGGATGGATCCATATTATTATCATATCATTGTCCCTTTCAACTATATTTTCTATGACATCTAAGTCCATAAAAACATCAGTATATATCATAAAATTGCAATATTCCATACTATCCAATTTTTTTAAATCTTCACTTCCTTTATCAACAACTTCATAAAAATCTTCAAGTTTTTTATCCAGTTCCTCTTCAGAAAGTTCAGTC
Organism: Methanothermococcus sp. SCGC AD-155-M21; assembly: GCA_019561565.1. GTDB lineage: Archaea > AGJL01 > Methanococci > Methanococcales > Methanococcaceae > Methanofervidicoccus. The sequence goes on along the minus strand of JAHEPY010000038.1, from coordinate 39,380 downwards.
CATTCCAAGATCCTCTCCCTGTGTTCATAGGTCATATATCTATTGGGCATTATAACTTTGTAATTATCATCCACTTTTAATATATATCCCCTCTCAGAGGCCTCTGAGGAAATAACTATCTCAATAATATTTTTAAAGGAATTGTCCAAATTAACTTTTTTAAGAATGTATTCTTGCTCTTGGGCCTCAAAGGAGGGCAAAGATTCACAGTCCTCTAAGTGCTCCAGTGTTTTTTTATTCCCAGTGTTTTTTTCTATAATGTATAAATCCTTAAATATCACTTCAAAATCACAGGATCTTATTAAATCCTTTGAATACTCATCTAAATTCTTGTAAGTATCATTTAATATTCTTTTTATTAATTTTTTTGAATCCATAATTTCACGTAATATCTAATCTATAATTTTTTTATAAAAAAGGATTTTTATATAACTAGGTTTAAATATATATAGTTTTTATTAATTTTTTTACTTAATATTTAACTTAGGTATTATCCTCCCTTTCTTAAATACCATCCTTTATCAATAATATTTTTAATAATATCTCCCTTATTATAATTTCCAATACCTAAGAATTCCTTATCTTTATTAAATATACCTATTCTTCCAGTACCATTTAACTTTAAAATTGATGATTTAAATATGTCCCTGCCATATAAAAATAAAGTTTCGCCTTTTTTGTTTATTATGGCATGGTTTTTTACAATATTCTTTGAAATTAGATCCATACCCTCTAAGGACATTGAAAATTTAATTTTATTTTTATTTTTTCCAAAGTCTCCAAATAAAATACCTGCTCCATGTATATTTTTAAAGAACTTTAAATGTCTTAAAACTTCATCTGTAGAATATATTACATTGTATTTGTCATTATCATGTAAAAGATAGAGATTTTCAAAATCAAACCCCTCTATGTCCTCTTTATTTAGGTAATTGCTCAATGTATTTTTAATACATTTAATCTCTTGATTATTTAATTCCCTATGTTTCATATTTTCACAATTTATAAATTAAATAAAAATAATAATAGAATTAAGGGTATTAAAAAGTATAATAATTATAAAATTGATAACCAATAAATTATAATAAACCCATAGTTGATAAAAAAATAATTTTTCATATGGTTAACTATATAATATCTTAAACTTATTTCCTAAGAACTTTAAAACACTCCTTAAATATATAGACTTTATTTAACTTTTAAAATTAATTATTTCTTAAATTTTACATTTAAGGGAGAATAGAATCCCGTATCTTGCTATAACATGATGGCAATGCTCTTCTGTAATTTAGGTTTTTTCTATAAATTTTTAAGAAATAAATTTTATATTATTTTTATATATTCTTATTATTCTTTATTTTTTTATTTAGGAGTAAATTTTATATTAGTTCCATGTGTTTTATATTTTTATTAATTTTTTTTAATTATTTTATTTTTCATCATGCCATGTACTAAAAAAATAATTTAATAAATTAATTAATCACTTTTACATTTTCCTGATCCCTGATTATTAATTATTAATTCTTTTTAATATTTTAGATATATAACTTTCTATTTTATAATCTATATTACTTTTTAAGGAATCCAATAATTCCATACTTCTATTACTTATAACAACCTCCTCATCGGAATAAGAGGTATTTTTAAGGATTTTCTTTCCACTTAGTGCATCAATATCTGAAAAGGTTCCCAATAAATCCCTTCCTGAGGACTTTATCTCTGTTTCAACTGTAAGGCCCTCCTTTCTCCCAAAGATACTAAATAATGGAAATTTTGTAATTGTGTTGGATCCAGCCATTATTAAAGGACCAATATTTGTAAGTTTATCTAACCAAGTACCTGTAATTATCTCTATTTTTGGAAAATTAAGCCTTACTGATGAAACCCAATTCATATACTCCAAGGTTGTAATTGAGCACCTACTCTCAAAAATTGTATCCCTTTGAGGATTAAGTGAATAAAAGGTAATCCTGTCCAATTCCAATTCCTCAATTAAATCTAATAGTTTATCAATATCCTCCTCTTTTTCACCCATTCCCAATATAATGGTAATTCCTGTTTTTAAATTATAATCCTTGGCCTTTAATAACATTTCTTTAATCTTATTAATGGGTTTTTGTGGACATAAATAATTATGAAGATCTTCATTTACAGTTTCAATGGCTCCAACAATACCCTCAATAACCTCTATATTTAGACTTTCAAAATCCACGACACCAACATTTAAGTATTGTTTGGATTTTTGAACATAGGCAACTAACTCCAAAATAGTATTTAACTCCTCAACAGTATATCCATACCCTCCAGATATAAACTCCAATTTCCAACCAATTCTCTTCATAAGTATGGCTTCTGCCAAAATACTTTCAAGTTTTCTTCTCGCCAACTTTGGATTTTTTATTTTATTTTTTTGGGTTGACATATAGCAAAATTTACAGGGATCAATTAAATCGCAATACCATCCTAAGAAAAGGGCCCTTTTTAAATCTACAAAGTTTCTATGGTGTTTTGTTGTAATCTTATAGGCCCTAATTGAATTTTCCATAACTTCCAATGGGTTCATCTAAATCCTCCAATATTTAATAATAATATTAAATTTTAATATTATGTTTAATATTATGCTTGATATAATGTTTAATATTTATCTAAATATTTAATATTTATCTAAAGAGATAATCCTATAATAATCTGGATACTGTATTAAATAAATGACTTGGGTAATCTACCACTTATATATATATTTTTCGAAAAGTTTATATAGTATAACTTAAAAGTAATTGATTGAGATTAAATAACATTATATTTATAATTCTAAATATATAAGTTAAGATAGGTTGGAGGAGTTATTTTGAAAAAAGTAAAGATATTACATAATCTCCCCAATGGGAGGATTATAGGGAGAACTAATTACCAACCTAAGATAAATATGCCTATTTTTTTAGACTCTCTTGGGAAGAAAAGACTAGGGAAGATATATGATATTTTTGGCCCAGTTGATAGGCCCTATTTAAATATAATCCCTGCCAGCAACGCTTTAAGAGATAAATCTTTAGAAAAGGGAGAGGCATTCATTTTGCAAAAAGGCAGGAAAATAAAAGGGAAAAGGAAAGGATCTCCAAGGCGCAAATAACCCTTTTATATTTTTTTTAATTATTTAATTTATTATGCGATAAATTTAGTAAAGGGTGTAAGTTATGGATTTAAAACTAATGGAAAAGGAGAAGAAGGATAATAAAAAAATAGAAAAAGGTGGCATCCAAGAAATAGTTGAAAAATATCCAATGGATAAGGATTCTCCTAAAAAGGTAATTCTTGAAAGGGAAGAGGAATTAATCTGTCCAATATGCCATGGTAAAAATGTTATTAAAGATTATGGGAGGGCAGAAATCGTATGCGCCGATTGTGGGTGTGTTTTACAACAAAATCTATTTGATGTAGGTCCAGAATGGAGGGCCTTTGACCATGAGCAGAGGGTAAAGAGGAGTAGAGTTGGGGCTCCAATGACTTATACAATACATGATAAAGGATTATCAACAGTTATTGATTGGAGAAATAAGGATAGTTATGGAAAGGACATTTCTGCAGATAGAAGGGCTCAATTATATAGACTTAGAAAGTGGCAGAGAAGAATAAGGGTTTCTGATGCATCTGAAAGAAACTTAGCATTTGCACTTTCAGAGTTGGATAGAATATCCTCAAAGTTGGGACTCCCAAGAAATGTTAGAGAAAATGCTGCAGTTCTATATAGAGGTGCCGTAGAGAAGGGGTTAATTAGGGGTAGAAGCATTGAGGGAGTGGCTGCCGCAGCCCTTTATGCTGCATGTAGAAGATGTAAGGTTCCAAGGACATTGGATGAGATTGCAGAAATTTCCAGGGTAGATAGGAAAGAGATAGGTAGGACTTATAGATTTATATCAAGGGAGTTAAATATTAGATTGGCACCTACAAGTCCCATAGATTATGTTCCAAGATTTGCATCTGAACTTAAATTGCCAGGTGAAGTGGAATCAAAGGCCATATCCATACTTCAGAAAGCCGGTGAAAAGGGATTAACTAGTGGTAGGGGGCCAACAGGAGTGGCTGCGGCTGCAATATATATTGCAAGTGTCCTGCATGGAGCAAGAAGGACCCAGAGGGAGGTTGCAGATGTTGCAGGGGTTACAGAGGTTACTATAAGGAATAGGTATAAGGAATTAACAGAGCATTTAGATATAGATGTTACTTTATAATTATGATAATTATAAAAAAATATTAATATATTAAAATAATAATTTAATTTTATTAATATAATAATTTTAACATTTAAATTATATGCATAAATAAAAAATAAATAATTAAAATAATAATAAAAATAAAAAAATAAAATATGGGATTAATATAAAATTTATTGCCACAATCTTTAGTGTTTTGAAGTTCTTAGGAAATGAGTTAATGTTATGTACTGAATATAAATTAAATTTAATTAATTATAAAAAAAATTTAAAATGAGTAAACCTTAATCAAAAAAGGTTTTAAAAGAATTCAAGGGAGGACTTACAATGGGATTATTAGATAAACTTAAAAAGGATACCAAACCTCAAAATACTAAAAAAAAAGTAAAATCTTAGAATCATCAGATATTAAAACAACGCCAGATATTGCTACGAAACCCATGCATGCTTTAAAAAAACCTGGAGTGATGGGTATTCAAAAACTTAAATTGGAAGGGGGGTTCTCAGATGTTAAAAATCCCATAAGTCATGATGAATACTCCTTGGATATTATAGATTCCTATGATATACAAATGGATGACGTAGTATATAATGTGGTTATAGGTAAAAGGGAAGGAACAACATACTATGTAGTACCTGAAGTGGACAGTATATTAAACATATTATCTAAATTATCTCCGGATAAAGTATCCGATATAAAATCCAATTTATCTGAAACTGGTCTTCAAAAGGTTAGCGAGATACATAAGTATTTATTAACTTATTCTGAAAAAAATAACCTAAATCTTAAAAATGCAGAGATCCAGTTACTTGCAAAGTATTTTTATTTAATTATTGGAAAACTTGGTTTTTTGGAAATACCCATAAATGATACCAATCTAGAGGAGATAATGGTTAATGGGGTAAATCAACCCACCTATTTATTTCACAAAAAATATCAAATGTGTAAAACCAATATCCTTTTTGATGATGATGAATTAGGTAGAATAATAGACAATATTTCATTACTTGCAGGGAGAACCATTGACTCAAGAACTCCAATGTTGGATGCATTTTTACCTGATGGTAGTAGGGTAAATGCTACAACAAGAGATGTTACCCCCGGTGGAAGTACATTAACTATTCGTAAGTTCTCCTCAGATCCTCTAACCATTGTGGATTTAATTAATTTTGGAACCTTTAATTTTGAACTTACCGCCTTTTTATGGCAGGCTGTTGAGGGGTATTTTGGATCCAAACCTGCCAATACATTAATTGCCGGAGGTACAGGGTCTGGAAAAACTACTACCCTTAACGTACTATCAATGTTCTCCATGTACACCGATAGAATTGCCACTGTAGAGGATACTCCTGAATTACAGATACCCCATGATCATGTAATAAAGATGATAACAAGGCCCCCAAGGCCTGGAGTTCAAGGTTATGAAATTACCATGAATGATTTAATTAAAAATGCCCTGAGAATGAGGCCTGATAGAATATTTGTGGGGGAAGTAAGGGGGGCCGAGGCCCAATCCCTTTTAGTGGCAATGAACACAGGTCATGATGGTGCATTAATTGGAAGGGAACCAATATACTTAAGTCAGGGAAAAACCACCTCCATAGGAAACTTTGTAGATGGATTTTTTGATAAATATGAAAAAAATATAGTAAAGGAAAATAATGGATTTGAATGGGTAGAGATATCTAAGGAGAATATATATGTCCCAAGTTTTAATAAAAAATCCTTAAGAATTGAAGATAAATTGATAACACACCTTTGGAGAAAGGAATATTCTGGAAAGCTGTTGAAAATAAAAACAAAAGGAGGTAGGAATCTAACTCTTACCCCTGACCATCCTTTGTATATTTTAAAAAACATTATCTTTGAGGTTAACGCCAATATGGTGAATGTTGGTGATTATGTTGCACTTCCCAATACATGTCCTACTTCTAATTCCAATATGAGATCACTTAATCCTTCCTTAACCAATAGATTGTTAAATAATTCTTTCTATAATAATATAAATAATAATATCAATACTTATTTAAATAATTTTTATGATATAAATAATTATTACTTAATTAATAATAATTGTGAAGTAAATACTACCTATGATATATCACATTTTAATGCTCTACCATCTAATTATACTTCAACAGTACATAATCAGTCCAATAACAGTTCGATTAAAAATATTTATGTTGCAAATTCATTTGTAAATATTATCCCACATGCAGAGGTCGCCTGGGATAAAGTTATTTCTATTGAGTCCATAGATTACCAAGGATTCATATATGATCTAACAGTTAAGGATAACCACACCTATATTGCTGGAAGGAGGGGGGGAATTATAGTTTCAAATTGTTCTGGAACCCTTCACGCAAATAGTGCCAGTGAGGCTTTAACAAGATTAATAAATCCTCCAATGAGTGTACCTAAGATTATGCTCTCCTCCCTTGACTTTATTATAAACCAGCAGCGAATTAAAAGAAATAGAAAAACCATAAGAAGGATATTAGGGATAGTGGAAATTAGTGGCGTCGGGGAAGATTTATCCCAAACAAATCTCTTTGAGTATGATGGGGCAACTGATAGTATTGTTCAAGGGGGTATTTGTATGTGGGAGGAAACAGTATGTAATATTGCAGGTATATCTAGAGAGGAGTTATTGGAGGATCGAATAAACAGGGTTAAAGTATTGAAGTACGCAGTTAAAAACAAAATTAGGGATATAAAAAGCGTTGGTAAATTACTTAGAATGTACCAGGAAAATCCTGAAAATTTACTTAATAGGATAGGGGTACAATAATTTGGTGACATTATGGCCAATTCAATATCTGAAAAATTTAGGGATATAATCTATAATCTATATAGTAAAATAACTGGAAAGAGGGTCAGGCGTAGTAAAAAAAGGAAGAGGCGAGTAAATAACATAACTGATATTGGAGAATCACTTGGTATTATGGCCAATTCAATATCTGAAAAATTTAGGGATATAATCTATAATCTATATAGTAAAATAACTGGAAAGAGGGTCAGGCGTAGTAAAAAAAGGGGGCCATTATATAATATAACTGACATTAGAAAATCACTTAGCAAGGGGGATATGGACCAAAAGGCACTTGCAGAATTCTATGGGTCCCATGATGAAGGTAGGGCAGATGTAGATATGGATTTATATGAGATATTGGAACAATCCCCTCAAATGAAGGAATTTATTAACACCCGTATCAGAGGTATATCCTACAATATAACCCATACAAAAATTTTTCCCTCAAGGACAGATTTTCAATATATTGGTATTATGGATATTAATAAATTCATATTAAAGGTAATATTGATGTCCAGTGGGATTGCAATACTATTTATTTTAAATTCTCTATTTGATGGGGACATACTTACAGGCCTTATAAATGGATTACTTGCAGGGGGAGTAATATTTATGGGAGGAGTATTTTATCCAAAAATAAAGATGATATTATTTCGTGGAGAGATAAAGATTCAAATAATAATCACCATATTGAATATGATTTCCTCCCTGAACTCAGGGATGTCGTTGCAGGAAACCATAAAAACTATAGCCGAAAATCCTGAGTATGGAATACCCTCTTTTGAATTTAGAAGTATTTTCTATGATGTAAATAGAGGAGGATATAGTTTCAAAGAGGCCCTTGAAAGAGCCAAAAAGAGAACTAAGGTACCCCTTATGAAAAAACTGTATGATCAACTTATACTATCCTCAGACAAGGGAGGGACCCAGTTACTTTTAAAGAATTTATATGAAGAAATAATTAGGGAGGCAGTGTCTAAGATAGATTCCTCAAAATTTCAAATCTCCAACTTAGGTAACCTTCTATTTGGAACAGGTGTGATTTTGCCATTTTCAGGTATGATGCTATCCTCAATCCAGGGGGGAGGGGGATTTGATGGAATAATAAATACTGTGGATATGTTGTTATCAAAAATGGCTCCAATGCTAACTGCAGTTTTTGCAATATTCATAAAAATGAAGGTAGAGTGAAACAATGGTAAGACTCCAGGATATATATAATTATACAATAAAACGTAATAATGCATTATTTAAAAAAGCGGGCATTAATATTTCTGAAAGGAATTTTCAATTAATTCTTTTGATTACTGTGATGGCAATTATTCTTTTTGGACATTATATCCAATTAACCCACAAATCCATTATTATATTGGCAATTATGTATGTTCTTACAATACTTACTCTACCTAGTATTATTTATGAATCCAAAATAGAAAAATTCGAGAGTAATTTACCAAAAGCCCTATATGTAATGGTATTGGCATTGGAATCAGGGCGCTCAATAATGGATGCTATTGATGATGTTATTGAAAGTGGTATTAAGGAAGTGGATGTTGTATTTTTTAAAATTATATTGTTAATGAAGGTAAATAAATTAAGTTTTGAGGAGGCCATGTTAATAGTTTCAAATAACACAGATTCAAAAATATTTAGGCAGATTGGAAGACTAATTATAGAAAATAGAAAGTATGGGGGTGAGTTGGCAGAGGTTCTTAAAACTCTTGCAAAAACCCTTGAAGATTTGCAGAATTTAAAATCCCAATTGCTTAGTGTTACAGCAAATGGTCTTGCAGTGGGATTAATAATAATATGTGGAGTGGTTCCTGCAACTGCAGGTATTATTGGGGGTTATATGAATGCAATTGCAGGTGCCGTACCTAATGCGACCCCTGTAACGCCAGAACAGATTTCAAAGTGTATAGAGGCCGTTCAAATGGGTACAGGACTTTTTGGAGTACTATTTGCCATACCTTTATTTGGTTTAAAGGTCAATAGAATGATAATAATTAGTACCATATGTATGACAATGGGTATGCTGTCATTTTATGCCCTTATAAAGGGTGTTGGATTATTGTTTTCTTAATATTAAAAGGAAATTATGATTAATAATTAAATTATTTATTATTTATTCAATACCCAATATTTAATACTATATATTATTTTTATTATTTAATAGATTATTTATCTCGTTATTTAATCTTAGGATTCTTAAAATAGCAGGATGATTGTTGGATGACAACAATAACTTTTTTCTAAGTTTATTTATTGTATAAGTTATATCTACCCTTTCTATGTCACTTATTAGGTTATCACAATGAGCCACAAGTTTTTCCTCCAGGGTTATTGGAATATAGTCCTTTGGAGGAAGCCCAATTTCCATGGCCTCATTTTTTGGAATTCCTGCACCAATATGTCTTTCAGTAATTAATACTATTTCATTGCTAAATTTGTATTTTCTTAATATTTCCCCTCCTTTAACACCATGGTCTATACCATGAGATAAACTCCTTCCTATATCATGTAAAAGGGCACCTATTACAGCTAAGTCCAGGTTTATAGTATGTCCTTTATTTTTAATGTTTAAACCTAATTCATAGGTATATAATGACACTGCCAAACTATGCATAACAACATTTTTTTCACATAATTTTGATAAAATATCATAACTCTTTTTAAATTTAGGATCATTAACATAGGGGAACAGTTTTAATATATTTTGGGAATTGTGGGAAGGGTATTTTTTATTTCTATTATATTTTAAGAATTCATATATCTTGATTATATTATTCATAAGATCACCAATTAATAAAACTATAATAAATAAAAAAATAATAAAAATTTTTATATTAAATAAAATTTATTAATAAAAATGCATTAAAAAATAATACCCTTAATAATACTTATAGTCAAGTACTTAACATTAACTTATTTCTTAAAAACCTTAAAATAACCTCTTAAATATATTGGACTTTAAACTTTTAAGGCATTAGAAATTTTCCCCCAGATTTACCTCTTCTAACGCCCTCTTTACAGGATAGATTTTAAAGATACTATAAGATGTAGCAATATCTTAAATAAAAAAATAATAAAACAACATTAAATAAATAATAAAAACTATAATATAAATAATAAAGAGGATTTTACTGTAAATCTATCCCTACTTTACCTTAATCTAAAGTTCATAATGCTATCCTTCAGGAGAATTATCCTTTCTCCCAAGTGCTCAGGAACATCTAAGGAGAATAATGGTGAGATTTCTAACATTGTGTGATTTTCCCTTTTAAATATTTTAAAATCTTAAGATTTTTTTTATTTTTTTAAATTATTTAATTTTTTATTGCAATGCACCATATTTAATAAAAATTTAAAACCCTGTAAAAAATAGGCCATTGGATAATTTTTAAATTTTTTAGGGTTATTTAAGGGATACTATGCAATTACATTTGTGTTTTTCCTATTTTTAGATTTATCTGCCCCTGTGGAAAAAGGCTGGTTTAATTGTAATTCATCCTCTAAAAACTTTATTTGGTTTTTAAGTATTTTTATATCCCTTTTATTATTGTATTCTTTAAGGATACCATCACATTGGGGGCATCTAAATCCATAATCCATGGCCTCTTCAAAGATATATTTAATTTCACATTTTGGACAATAAAAGAACATATTACCTTCTTCAATTACTAATTGCTCCCTAAGTTTTTTAAGCATGCTCTGGGCCTTTCTTTTTACCACTCCAGGTAATTTATCCATGGCTGGTTTCCAAGTATAGGTATACCAGTTAGTTTCTTCATCCTTTGTTCTGTTATAATTTACAAGTCTTGCATCATAAAGTTTATAGAGTAATTTCCTTACAGTGTTTAATTTTAAATTTAGATGCCTTGAAATTTCATCATCAGTGGCCTCCACTAAATCAATGAGTACTATTAATACATCAAAACCATTAATGTCCTCATCTAATATCTCCAACAGTACCTGTTGAACCAAAGGATTGTCCAGCATAGTATATATCTCTTCCTTACTTAACGCCATAGAATCACCATCTTTGAAATATCATGGGTTATTTTCCTTATTTCTTGAGTGTTTTTTCCAATTATTGTGGTTAATGGCTCGCCCTTTTCAATTATGGCACCATATTTAGGAATATCAAAAATATTACTTTTCTTTTTAATATTGGAGATCAACCTCTCCTTTGCAAATAATATTTTTTTAATATATTGTGTTTTCAATAATATTTTATTATTGTAATTATTATAATTATTTTGATGGTTATTATAATTATTATGATAGTTATTATTTTTATTTTCAATCATATACCTTACAAGATTTTTATTTGAAGACATCTCCAAAGTCTCAAAGGTACCCAATATACGAGGATTAATCTCTATAACCATGGGATGTCCATCCTTTACCATAAAGTCAATACCATTCATCCCCTCTAACTTAAAATAATCTATTACATCATTGAATAAATTTATGGTATTTTCAATATTATTTACATCCTTGTTGATTTTATAGGGTGTAATATTTCCGATGTATGCATTATTCATAATTATTTGCCTATTAAATGCTATAAATTCCCCATTAATGTATGCTGCACTGAAACTATTGGAGTTTATAAATTCTTGAACCAATATGGGATATTTTAAATTTTTTAGTAAATTGAATAATATATCATTAGTAGTATTTAAAGATATGGTATGAACACCACTTCCCCCATGTCCATAAAGGGGCTTTACAATTAAGGTATTAAACTCATGGAGATATTTTTCCAATTGATGATAATTATGGGCAATATGGGTTATGGGCACAGGACACCCTATATTCTCCAACTTCCTTAGGGTATGGTATTTATTACTTAATGATTTTATTTTTTTTGGAGGATTGCCCACAACAGCCTCCCAATCCATTATCTTTGAATCTTCACTCTCAAATACTCCAGAACCTATAAAAATATGATCAACATCATGGGCATACTTATTGGCATAATCTATAAGTTTTTTTTCATCATAGTTTTTATTAAAGAATCCATGGTAATTATCATCTATGATATATTCCTTTACATCGGCATTTAAATCTATTGGGTTGTAGTATGATACAGAATAAACATTATAACCTAATTTTTTGGCAGAATTAACCACAGGACGAGTATTTATGCCAACTACAAGTATTTTCATATGATCCCTAATATGATAATGTAGATAAATTTAATATAGGAAGAATTTAAAATAAAAATAAGTTTAATAATAATAAAATAATTTATATAAAAAAATATCTTTAAAATGGATAAAATAAGGGTTAAAATGAATAAAATAAATATTATTAATACTACTTTATAAAATTATCTAATATTATAGTCAAGTATATACATCTTAAACTTATCTCCTAAAACTTTAAAATACTCCTTTCAAATGTTATAAGATAATAAAATTCTTTTCCCAGGACTAATCTCCCTTATCTTCCGAGAAAGGAACTCTATCACTCTCTCCTTAAGGAGTAGAATCCTTAACTTTAGTTTAACCTAGGTGGCAACTTTTCTAAAAATTTGCCAAAGTTCCAGAATCTTCCTGTATTTACATTCCCTAACTACCATCTCATTAATGAATAATTATTATCTCATTATTTTTAATTTATCTAAATTTTTTTTTAAAATCTCTTAGCATTATCTATTTCCTGTAGTCCTTTTTAGGTTTTAGTCTATTCCATGCAACGATTTTAGAATCCTTCTTACGTGGTAAGATGAGTACTCCACTCCAAATTTTTTCTCAATCAACTTCTGCACTTCTTTCGTTGTCCATGAATCTTTTTCGTTTAGAATCTCCTTAAGTTTCTCCTTCTGCTCTTTTGTCAGTTTAGGTGGCCTCCCTCCTCCAAATTCTGGAATTAAGCCCTCATAGCCTTTTGAGTTCCATCGTTTTAACCATGAGTAGCCTGTAGCCTTATAACTCCTATTTCTCTGCTGTTTTTTTAACACCCGTTCCTCTGTAGAGATGCCTTATGAAGTAAACCCTTTTAAGGACTCTTATGTCTTTTTGCTTTTTGATCTTTTTATCTAGCTCTTCTTCTGGTGGATGTTTTATGATTTTATAAGTTAGTTTTCCTATCATGTATTTAATTGTTATTTTTAGTATAATAGTTTTTTTTAGGACTATAATTAATGTTATATTTTAATTTCCATTATTAATATTATTTTTTATATTATTTATTATATAATATTAATCTCTATTATTTTTTATTTTATTAGGGTTATTCCCTATTTAATTAATTACCTTCCCAAACAATCCAAAGGTTTTGGCATCTGTTATCTTTACATCTACAAAGTCTCCAACATTTAGATCACGATCCCAATTGAATTTAACAACTTTGCAGTTATGAGCAATGCCCTTTCTCCTTTCAGTTATCAATACCCTTAAGGATTTGCTAATATACTTTTTATTATTATAATAACTAAGTTCTCTCCTTAATTTATCCAGTATTTCAGATCTTTTTTTCCTTATTTTTGTATCTATCTGTTTTAATTTTGAGGCCAAAGTATGTTTTCTTTGGGTGTATTTAGCCCCATGAATATAATCTGGTTTTATTTTTTTTAGTATTTCCAGTGTATTTTCAAAGTTTTCCTCTTTTTCAGTGGGAAACCCTACAATTATATCAGTATTGAAGTTTAAATCCTTTACTTTTCTTTTAAACTCTTTTACTATATCCATAAACTCATCAGTGGTATATTCCCTATTCATATCCCTTAATATTTTATCATCTCCACTTTGCAGGGGCAAATGTAAAAATTTTGCAATATTTTTCTGTTTATAGCATTCCAAAAGGTCATCTATTATTTTGGGAAGGTTCTTGGCATGCATCATACCTATTCTCATGGTAAATTGGCTCCCTGAGGTAGAATAATTTATATCATTTAGTAAATCTGGAAGGGTATAGCCCTTATCAAATCCATAGCATGCAGTGTCCTGGGCAGTTATTAGTATATGTTTTACTCTGTTATTGAGGTATTCATTTACCTTTTTAATAAGTAAATTTTTATTGTATGATATTAGATTACCACGGGCAACCTTTACTATGCAAAAGGTACATTTTCCTATGCATCCCTCAGAAATTGGTAGGGGCATAATTAAAGAGTTTTCAGGCTTTAAATATTTTAATTTATCATTTAAACATGGGTTTTGGAGGGTAAGGGCATTATCCAATTTATTTTCGTATTTGTAAATTATATCTCCTGCTAAGTGGGCCTCCCTGGGCATTATAAGTATATGGGCCTTATCTATAATTTTTTCCCTCAGTGCTTTTGGCATACAACCTGCAATTACAACTTTCTTATTTAGTGATTTAAAGTAATTTATCCGGGATATCATTTTATGTTCAGTTTCCAATCTAACTACACAGGTGTTTATAACTACAATATCTGCATCCTCCAAATTATTGACTATTTGAAAATCTTTGAATGATTTTATGGAATTTTTTATTATATTGGCATCTGCATTGTTAAGTGTGCAACCGTAGCCTTCAATATATATTTTTGTCATAATTAACCACTTTTATGTCATTATATTATTAATATGCTCTATGAATATAAATGAATAATTATAATGTATTAAAATAAAAATAAAATAATTAAAAATTAATAAAACTATTTAAAAAAATAAAAAATTAATTAAAAAAAAATTAAAAATAATAATATTTAAGAAATTATATTTATGGATTAACGAAAAATATATATATGAGAACATATATTTTAGAGTATGCCTTAGATAGCAAGTATAAATGGGCCCGTGGCCTAGTCTGGATACGGCACCGGCCTTCTAAGCCGGGGATCGGGGGTTCAAATCCCTCCGGGTCCGCTTGATCTATATTTTAAGATAACTATAATTTTATATTTTTAAGTTTTTATAAATTTTTTTAAATAAAATATGCTCCAGTGGTGTAGTCCGGCCAATCATGCGGGCCTTTCGAGCCCGCGACTCGGGTTCAAATCCCGGCTGGAGCACTATTATTTTACATGTATATATCAAATAATTTAAATATATACTTATTTTAATATTTTTTAATATGGAATTATTTTAATATTAATAGATATATACTATAAGTATAAATTTAATATCCTACATCAAAAAAATTTTAAATTGGGTTACTTATGGATTTTGATATTATTCATTTAAAGGAAGTGGATTCCACAAATAAATACTGCCGTAATTTAGGTAAAAGTGGAAGGAAAAACTTAATTGTTATTTCAGATGTTCAAAGTTCAGGAGTAGGTAGGCTTGAAAGAAAATGGCATTCCCAATATGGAGGACTTTATTTTTCCATACTTTTAGAGTTAAATGAAGTTAAAAATAAAAATGAAAACATAGGTAAATTAAACTTTATAGGTTCTATATCCATATATGAATCATTATTTGATTATATAAACAATGCCTCCCAGAGTATGGGGGATTACAATATTAAAACATTTGGAATAAAATTTCCCAATGATTTAATAATCAACGTAAAGGGCAATAATAAAAAAATATCTGGGATTTTAAGTGAGGTTAATAGGGATTATGGATTCTTAATATTGGGCATTGGTAT
This sequence comes from Methanothermococcus sp. SCGC AD-155-M21, assembly GCA_019561565.1. Lineage (GTDB taxonomy): Archaea > AGJL01 > Methanococci > Methanococcales > Methanococcaceae > Methanofervidicoccus. Next base: position 23,785 of record JAHEPY010000038.1, on the reverse strand, counting down.
AAATATTAACAATGATATTCCAAGGAATTTAAAGGACATTGCCATATCATTAAAGGAATTAACTGGTAAGGAATACGACAGGTTTGAAATTTTTAATAAATTTATTGATAGATTTAAAAATAACTACCATCTAAGTGATAGTGAAATCATAAATAAATATGAAAAATACTCAAAAACCCTTGGTAACTATGTTAAAATAATAACTCCAAAGGAGGTAATTATTGGAAATGTTTTTAAAATAGACTATGGGGGAATATATTTAAGTACTATTGATGGAATTAGGCATGTAAATGTTGGAGATTGTATTCATTTACGCTAAATATCTACATCGCTGTCCATATATGTATTTAAATAAAAAATCTCAATTCTTATTAAAAATCCTTATAAAATTATTAATTGTAATAAAAAATAAAATAATTAAAAAAATATATTAAATAAAAAAGTAATAAAAAATAAAGGATATCAAGATAAAAAAATAAATCTAAGGATTTAAAAATACTTAATATATCACTATTCTATTTAATATTCCAAGTACTGGAGAGTAGGTAGAATTCTTTGGCAGGAAAAATTATTAACTTCATCAGACTAAGTTAGGGACTTGAAAGTGCTCTCTTTATTAATTTATATTATTTAATTATTATTATAGATTATAATTTAAGAGGCTATGCTTGATTATAAATATTAATAGTTATAAATAAAAACTTAAAATTATGCCTTATTATGTTGTTTTTCATATTTTTAGATTTTTATTTAATTACCCTTTTATGTTTTATATTTTATAGATGTACTTTTTATTTCTATCTAGTTTTTTATTTTTTTATAATAATTTTTAATTTAATTTTATTTTTAATTTTTTTAATAAATTTATTATGTTTTTAATTTTATAATATAATAAACATATTAAATAGTGTTATTGTTTTTCTAAAATGAAAAATTATATATATAACTTTCCTATAGAATAATATTATTCTTATGCAATATTTTAATTTACTATTAATATTATCTGATCATAGGGGAGATTAATGTATAAAAAGTTGGATGTAATAGAGCATGCTATTTTGCTAAATCCCAAATATATTAAAATATTTCGTAATAGGTTAAAAATAACTCAATCCAAATTAGCCGAAGAAAGTGGCGTTAGCCAATCCCATTTAAGTATGTTAGAAAAGGGAAAGAGGAAAGCCACTAAATCCCATGCTGCTGCAATAACTTTAGGGCTACTAAAGTGTAGTAATATCTGGGATAAGGAGGATCCCATCAATTACCTTCTTGATACCCTATCATTAATGAAACTTGAATCCACAATTGTAAAGTTTGTAAAGGACCTTATTAAAGGAGATAGTTCTTATAAAAAATATATTGAAGGATATCCTGTTTTTGTAGTTAATGGAGACTTCTTTACAAACTACTTAAAGGAGAATGTTAAGGTAATTGATATAAAAAATGTAAAATTTCTCAGGGGCAGGCTAATGGTAGATGGAATATATTCTGATAATCGAGATGTATCTGTATATTTAGATTGTTCAGATATAAGAAGATTGGAAACTAAAATATCAAAATCTATTGAAAAAAAAGTAGTAGTTCAAATATTCCCAAAGGAAGAGATGCCTCCAATATACTCTATCAAAAGGGATGGCATTATAATAAACTGTTGGTAGTTCCTATTGATGGATATTATTATGGTGATATTTATGATTGATATATATTGTTATGTTATTTCAGTTATGGTTTCAGTGGTTATAGGATTGATTATTAAATTACCCTTAAAATTGGATAAGGAATCCTTTGAAGGGAATTTATTCTTTCCCACTATATTTATTGCCTTAAGTTTAACCTCTATTGTTGAGTTTTTATTTGGTTTAAATATTATATTCTCTTTATTTATTGGGTTAATTTCTCCCATATTTTCCAAATATGTAAATATTATATTTCCAGGTGTAGAGTATGGAAGCCATTGAATTAATAAAATTAATATCTGCCTCTATAATCTGTTGGATAAACTTTGTAATAGTGGATATATACTTTGGATTGCCTAAGAACCCTGGAGTATCTGGTGCAGAAGTAATTGGAAATAAAATAGAGAAACTTGCGCGCAATATTACTGGGCGATATTTTATGGGGAATATTGTATGCTCTCCTGATGCCTCGGCAGGCACATTAATGGCAAGTATTTTTTACTATGTTATGGGAGTAAAGGGAGGCCTTATTGCATCAATGTTGATATTTATTGGCAATAGATTGTGCAATGATCCAGGATATGCAGGTACCATTGGAGCTATAACTGCTACAATATTGATGTATGTTTTCAGTGGCCTGATAGAACCTAAGTACTTTATTGGAGGAATGGTAATAGCAATATTCACAATTCAGGGATTATATCACATAGGAGCATCTAAATTATTGGGAAACTTAGCAAAAAAATTAAGGATGATATAAATGGATATTGTAATGCTATCTGTGGGTATATTATCAATTATTACTGGATTTAGAATAATCCTATCCAGGAGTAAAGCTCAAAAAATGCTCTATGTGTGCTGCCTAAATTTCTGTGTAGCGGCATTGATTGTATTGTATATAAAAAGTCCAATGGGGGCCATTGCTTCAATTGCCTATTTTATAGGCTCTACCATATCCAGTAATGCCATTGCCCATACTATTGGCGAAATGAAAAAAATTAAAGATATTAATGATTAAAAAAATAAATTAAATAATGAATAAAAAAATAATTTTAAAAAAATTAAAATTGATTAAAATAAAATTATAGGATTTTAAAAATATCCAAGATAAAATAAATACATTAAAAAATCAAAAAATAATAAATAAAGTATAATTAAGAAAAAATAAAAGATAAAAGAATTTTAAAATACCTAAGAAGATAATAAAAATTAAAAATCTCATTATTATTCTCATTAGATGCTCCTAAGCACCTGGAGAGTAGGCAGTATCCTTTGACAGTAGGGTATTATAAATTATATTTAAAATCTATACAGATATTCCAAAGATCTTAGAATATAAGTCATATAATAAAATATTACTAAGTAAATGGTGGTATAATGGAGATTTTACCTTTAATATCAATTTTTTTGATTGTATTGGGAGGCATAGGCATTATACTTCATACTGATTATTTAGATAAAATAATCATGTTTTCATTTTTGGAGGCAGGTTTAGTTGGTATTATAACTTCATACTATTATTTGGATGTAGCAATAATTTTCTCAATACTGGTGCCAGTAAGTGCTACAATATTACTATTAGGATCTTTAAAATATACTCATATTAAGGGATCTAAAAAGAAATATGGTTCAAAACTTCCAATACTTGCAAAATAAATAAGGGGGAAAATATGGATTTAATAATATTAACATTGTATTTGGGATATTTTTTGTTAATCCTGGGAACCATTGGAGTTATAATGGGCCCAAAGGTTAATGATCCACTTAATAGACTATTAAATATAGAGGTTCCCTCACTGGGATTAATGCTAATTTTTTTAGCCTACAATCAAACCCTTGCATTGATGACCTATATTGCTATAAATTCAATAATTATCTTGGTATTTGTTAGAGCAATAATTAAAAATGAAGAGTTGGAGGCTTAGTATGAACATAGGTAAAATATGGAACTATATCTCAAAGCCTGAGGTTGTACCTAGGTTGTTTGCGGCATTTCTGTGTTTAATACTGGCTATTGAGTTTTTTGTTCCTACAACATATTATGGAGATCAACTCTATCCCAAGGATACTCCTCAGGGCCAGATATTTAAATCCAATCTTGCTCCCTATGATAGGGGAGGAATACCACTTATAAAGCCTGCCGATATAAAAACGCAGTATCCTCAATTTGAACCTATAAAGGGTAAAATAACGGCATACCTTACGCCTTTATCCCTGTGGCTCAGTGAAAAGACTCCATACTTTGGAACCACTATTGTATCTACGCCTGGGGGAATATTGGATGAAATATTATATTATACCAGGGGAATGGATACCATACTGGAATCACTCACATTGTTAGTTTCCTTTATGATATTTAGTTGGATATATCTAAATAGGGACAGGGTGGAATAATGGATATAGTATCCTACATGTTTAGTAAATCCATTTTTGTGGGGATAGTTGTAGGAATACTTTCACTTTATGCAATATCCCGTCAAAAATCTGATTTACATACACTTTTATTGACAGATCTTGTAGAGTGTGCCATGTTGGTAATTATAGCCGCCATAGGTACTGATTTAGCCGAGGCTCTTATACTTCCAGGATTGGTAGTGGGATTAGCAGAGTTCTTAGCAGTCTCTGAAATTCTCGTATATAGAAATGAAATGAGAAAAAGTAATTTAAGTAATAATAAAAAATTGAGATTATTTGAGGAGTTTTTAGCAAAGGAAGAGGTTTATGTTAATTCTGTAAATTTTAATAAAATGGAAATAATATATAGTGCTCCAAAATTTATAGGGTTCATACTTGTATTATATGGAGCCTTTTTAACAGGTTTTACAGGGGGAGCCATAATGGCCAGTGGATTGTTATTCTATCTTCTATCTCAGGGGGCCATAGGTAATGGGGTTTCACTTAAGGATATAAAACATAGTTGGGAAGCAATTTCCGGATTTTCAGGTATTATGTGGGCATTCTGGATATTACTTGGGTTTGCTGGATTCTTCCTATTTCCAGAACATTATTTATTTTTCTTACTAATAGCAGGCTGTGCCTTGGCACTTAAGGTAGGGTCAAAACTTGGATTGATTGGTAGTTTAAGAATAAGGAGTTAATTATGATGGTGATGTTATGTCATTGAACATAGACTCAATTGCAGGGGCATTTTATGGATATGTTCCCTTTGGAGATATTGTATTCTATTTCACAGAATTTTCATTAATAGGTTTTATTATTGCCCTGTTCTTTACTTTGGTAGTCTATCTCACAAAACCTGAAAAACAGTTGGAATCCCAAATAGGGGATTTTGGGGATAAACTTAACTATGTATCCTTGGAAGAGTTGAAGATAAGAAGATTAATGGCTATTATATGTGGCATCTGCACTGCATTTGCCATGCTTACAGGGGATCTCTTTGATTATGCACTATTTCTTGCAGTAATAGGTATAGCAAATATGGGAATAGTTTCGGCAGTTAAAAAAGAAGGGGTTTTAAGTGCCGCATTTTACTATGGAATAATAGCCATGATATCTACCCTTCCATTGTTTGGAGCCTCGGCATTAATATTGGCAAAAACTGGAACATTATCCATACTTGAGTTGGCAAAGAACTCCCATGATCTACTATTTCAAAAAATAATTTATGCTGTGGGCATGGTTGGAGAAACAGGTATTGCTCCATTCTATGCTGCAAAGGCAGAGATGTTTAGGGCTCCAGGGGCTCCCTATATTCTAATGATACATCTTTCATCACTATTGATTATAGTAAGAACTGTTGAAATTATGTTAAATATCCATTAAAATTATAATTTTTTATTTATTTAAATATTTAATAATACTGATATATTTTATTATTTAATAATAATTTTATTAATTATAATAATTATGAAATACGAGGGATAATATGACACCTGAGAAAAAAAGCGGAATCATATCCCTAATAATAGGAATAATTGGATTTACCTATATCATATTCTACTCCAACAATGTATTATTGATATATTTGGGCACGGCCCTATTCACTCCATTTATGGTCTATGGTATAGGTATGATGCTAAATCCCAAAACTAAAAGAAGGGAAGAAGGACTTATTCCATTTAGAGGGTGGTAATATATGGACATAATAGTACCAAACAACATATACCATGTTGTAGATGCCATTTCCTATGGATTATATGCATTTTTAGTTGGGGGATTATTGTTGGGATTCCATAGGAAGATAATATCCAGGATACAGGGAAGGCCCGGACCTCCAATAATACAGTACTTAATTCATACTTTTAAATACTATCTAAAGGAAATATCCATTCCAATAACTGCTGGGAATCCTCTCTATATATTCATGGCCCTAATGGGAATAATAGTATGGCTAACTGCACTCTACTTAGGGGCAGTATTTAAAACTTCCCTATTAATACTGGTTGGGCTTTATGTACTTCAAAAGATAGTTGAACATGGTTGCGGCCTTAGTAGTGGTTCTCCCTATGGAAAATTAGGGGGCGTTAGAAGTGTATTCTCGGCGGCTGCAGAGGTGCCCTTATTTGCTGTAGTGGGTATTATATACATTTTAACCCAATCTTTGATAATAAAGGATATTATATCCTATCAATTATTAAATGGTCCCATTATCTTTAAATTACCCTTTGCTGCATTTGCTTTCTTCATACTCCTAATATCCAAGGCTCCAAATAGTCCATTTGGCATAGTTAAAGATAAAAGTATTGTTAGCGGATATATTACGGAACATTTTGGTATTCTTGAATCACTAATATTAATCTCAGATGCAATAGCCTGGTTTGTTCTACTCTGGTTATTTATTGCTGTATTTATTGGTCCCATAGTAATACTAAACCCTTTATTAACCTTAATTGGAATGGCAATTTTAACTTTTATTATATCCATAATATGTGCTTTAACGCCTCTATTAACTCCTAACCACTCAGTTATGCTTCAAATATTAATCACAGCCTTAGTTATTGTAGATCTAATACATAAAACCATTACAGTTTAATTATAATGAAAAATAGGTAAAATTAATTATTTTAATTATTTGGTGATATTATGAAATCCCATAATAACAAAGTTATGAAAAAATACTTGGATTTCTCAATAATTTCCATCATTTTTATGTTGGGAGTTATAGGTCTAATATATCACTTGCAAGGGAGTTTAAATGTAATCTATGCCTTAGTAATTTTCTTAGGGGCTCTATTTACTTTAATTATAATTAGGCAGTATCCAAAATATATGGCAAAAATCATGGAAAATTTAGAGTTATTTTTTATGATTTTGGTTTTTATTGGGATGTTGTACTTAGGATATACCATTTATGCAACAGGGGTGTTTATGTAAATCTATATGGTTCATTTACTTTAAATAAAAGAGAATTTGGTGATTTTATGAATGAGGTACCCTATAGCATGCTGTACTGTGTAATATCCCTTGTAATAGGGGGATTTTTAGGGTTATCCTATAGTTATAATAGGTATATTCAGCCCTATGTCGAGGGAAGTATAGATAAATTGGCATTAATATGCTCCATATTTGGGGGATTGTTGTTCTTAGTGAATTTACCCTATACTCTAAATTATCCAATAGCCTGTCTTTTATTGGGCATACCCTTTGGTATGAGACCAGGATATGGCAACATAGAACTAATTATTGGGATAATTATTGCTACAATTGGCTATTTAATTAAAATTTGGGGGATATTATGAAATTAAATATATCAGAAATAGATAAAACCCAATGTAGTGGCTCTTTGGAGCAGAAATACAATATAATTAAGAATAACAGATATATAATGGAGGAAGTTATTGTCCCAATTGCAAAAGCCCTAAAATTGCCCTTGGAGGAAGTTGTTGATATATTTGTAAAGAAATACGATGGTGCTGCACTTTATGAATCCCATGCCTTTGCAGAACAGGCTAAAATGGCTTGTTTAGGAAGAAGGGTAGATGTGGATTTGGGTTTATGCTGGATATCTGATTTTTATGGGCTAATATCAAAAAAAGAGGCCGATATTATAAGGAAAAAGGTAGTTGAAGACACTTTAATGCATGGCGTACCCTATAAGAAAGCCTTGGAAAAGGGGAGATTATTACTTACTGAACTTTTAAAGTAGTTTGGAGGAAAAAAATGATTAAGGAGTTTTTTAGGAAAAGATCAATAAATGTTTGTATTGTAAATACTGGAGGATGCAATGGATGCGATATAGAATTGGTGTCCCTTCTTGCTTCAAGGTACGATATTGAGCAGTATGGAATATATGTCCATAACAACCCAAGGGAGGCTGATGTATTAATAGTTTCTGGACCTGTTACATTGCCCTGGAAAAATAGATTAAAGGAGTTATATGAAAAAACTCCTGAGCCAAAGATTGTAGTGGCCATAGGAGCCTGTGCCTTAAGTTGTGGCATATTCAAAGAGGGTAATGTATGTGGTCCAGTGGATAAAATAATCCCAGTGGATGCAACAATACCAGGTTGTCCTCCAAGACCCTCTGAAATAATCCAAGCCATATTAAAGGTAGCACCTATTGCACTATCCAAGAGAGAAGAGCATCTTAAAAAAGTAGCAAGTGAAAATTGAGATGGATACTATTAATTAAACTAAAATAAATAAAATTTAATAAATTAATTAAAATTAATAAATTATAAATTATAAATTAATTAAAATATATTTTAAAAACCAGAAAAACCCTTAAAAACGTGATATTATGAACGTAGTTCCCATAGGACCAATAAATCCAATATTTAAAGAGCCCATACGTATAAAACTTATAGTTGAAGGGGAAACTGTATTAGGGGCAGAAATTGAAATGGGATATGTCCATAGAGGTATTGAAAAAATTATGGAAGGAAAACATTATTTAAAAGGAATACATCTTGCTGAAAGGGTATGTGGTATTTGCTCCTATATCCATACCTGGACCTTTGCAGAGTGTATTGAACATATATCCAACATTGAAGTTCCAGATAAAGCAAGGTATTTAAGAGTCCTTACCACAGAACTTGAAAGAATCCATAGCCATTTAATAGCCATTTCAGTTTATGGATTGGCCATTGAACATGAAACATTTGGAATATGGTGTCTAAATACCAGGGAACATGTAATGGATTTATTGGAGACTATAACTGGAAATAGAATCAATATGGGGTTTAATGTAGTTGGGGGAGTTAGACAGGACATAAATAAGGAGATGATTGACAAAATATATAAAAAATTGGAAGAACTTAGAAATGATATGAAAAATATATTAGAGATATATAATACTGGCCCTTTGATAAATTTGAGGGGTAGGGGCGTTGGTGTTATCGGATACAAAGAAGTAATGAAAACAAGGGCTGTTGGGCCTATAGCCAGAGCCTCTGCATTGCCTGAAAGTGATTGGAGATTGAGACATCCTACCTATAAGGAACTTAAATTTAAACCTGTATGGGCTGAAGAGGGGGATAACTCAGCCAGGACATTGGTTAGGATAAAGGAGATATTTGCAAGTATTGATTTAATAGAGAAAATACTTGAACTTTATCAGGAAAGTACGGGGGTAGTGAGGAATAAGGCCCATATAAAGGGAGGATCTGGGGAATGGAAAAATGAAGCCCATAGGGGGGAAGTTACCTATAAAATATCCTTAACAGATGGGGGGATAATTAAAAGGATAATAATTAGAAGTCCCTCAGTTATGAATCTTGAAGCCTATAAATACATGTTGAAAACATGCCCTACAGTTTCAGATGCTGTTACAACCTATATCTCAATAGATCCCTGTGTATCCTGTACTGAAAGAACCATAGTGTTAGTAGATAAAAAAACTGGAAAAACTGAGTTCTATTCCTTTAAATAAAGTGGTTATGTAATTAAGGGTTATTGAAGAAATAAAATTAATGAATTAAATATAAAATTAAAGAAAATAAAATAATAAAATTATAATTTTAATAATTATATTATATTAGTTAAAGGGTTAAAATTAGGATGTGGGAGTATGGCCTCAGCAATATGGTATTTATATGAACTTACAAAGAAGAAATTTATTAAAAAATTTTTAAATGCTAAAACAGATAAGGAATATACTCTACCTCCAAAGAGATATAGGAAGGTACCTCCTACTGTAGTTTATCCTGAAAAATGTATAAGTTGTGGGGCATGTGAAGGCTCCTGCCCTCCATTTGCCATAGAGATGGTTTATTATGATGATTACGATAAAAAAATACCTAAGATAGATACAGGGGCCTGTATAAGTTGTGGAAATTGTGTGGAATCCTGTCCTACTAAGGTATTAAACATAGGTAACCTAATTGAAGAAACTGGAAGTTTACCTTGGAATGTTCCCAAATATACTAACTTAATAATTGATGAGGAGTTGTGTGTAAATTGTGGTTCCTGTAAATTGGCATGTCCAGTTGATGTAATAGAATATAATGGTATTACCCATGTTATTGATACAAATGGTTGTATTGGATGCAAAAAATGTATAGAGGCCTGTCCTGTAGAGGATGCAATAAAAACCTATGATGAGGCCCTATTGAAATCCAAAATTAGATTGTGCTATAAATTAAAATTCAATAGAATGATAAAGGAAGGGGAAAATGGCGACAGCGTTGAAAATAAGATTCCTGAGATTCCAAGGATAGTAAAGAGTTTATGCATTACCTGTGAAAATTGTGTTGATGTATGTCCTGGAAGTATTGATTTAAATAATCATAGGGTAGTGGAGTGTATTCAATGTGGAGATTGTATAGAGGTTTGTCCAACAGGATCTATGAGAATAGGAGGGGTTCCAAAGATCTCTAAAATAAAGGATAAATGCTATATTATCTACGAAGACAAGTGTATTGGTTGTAGAATATGTTATAAATCCTGTAATGTTGAAGATGCCATATCCATATCCCGTGAAACTAGATTGCCCTATATAAACCCAGATAAGTGTGTTAGATGTGGGTTATGCTTTAGGGAATGTCCTGTTGAGGCCATAGGTCTAACAGATAACGAAGATACCTTAAGAATATACAATATAAGAAGGGCAAAAGATAAATTCCTATCCATGATTAAGGAGGATTTGGATGAGTTTTCCAAGAAATATGTTCTTTCAAAAAGTGATTTATTAAAATTCAGTGAGAATAAAGTTGAGGAATTGTTAAAAAATAAAATAAAAATTAATAATAAATAAAGAATAAAAATAAAAAATTAATAAAATTTAAAAAATAAAATAAAATAAAAAAATTGATCAAATAAAAAATAAATATATATTATCCCAAAAAACAAAAAAGGATGATCCTATGCCTTTGGAAATAATATCAACTAAGGAAATCATAAAGGAGCACTTTAATGATAAGGATTTAAATAGTATAGATTTAACCTTGGATGAAAAAATTATCAAAAAAAGAATAGAAATAGATGCTAAAAAATGTATAACTTGCAATATATGTGTGGAAGTTTGTCCCTTAAAAATTATATCCTCCAATATCCCATCCTCTCCAAAGATAAACCATGAAAAATGTGTCTATTGCTTCTCCTGCCTAGAGGCCTGTCCTGTTGAGGTCATATCTATTAAATATCTTACAGGAAGGATAGTAAAAAACTACCTAATAGTTAATAGTCATGGTAAAAATGAGGAATTAATATACAATAACAAAAAATGTATAATGTGCCTTGTATGTAAAAAGAACTGTCCATTTGGGGCAATATATGAATCTGAGGGTAAAATTAAATTTGATATGAAAAAATGTACTTTATGTGGGTATTGTGGATACCTCTGCCCATCAAATGCCATAGATTTTAAGGGACCTATTAAATAATTATTTAATTTTTGGTGGTTTTTATGATTACTATAAAAAAACCTATTAAGGATATTTTATCCAGTATTTCTCAGGAGTTATCCCTTGAAAGTGAGGAAGTACATAATATAATAAAGGACATAAATAAAACATCTGAAAAATACATCTATGTAACTCCAAAGAAGTGTATAAGATGTGGATTGTGCTATGATGAATGTCCAGTGGATGCCATATCAAAGCCCACTATGAGAAATCCTGCTGAGATAATTCCTGATAAGTGTGTAAATTGTGAGATATGTGCTAAAACCTGTCCTGTGGATGCTATAATTGTTTTGAAGGGCAAAGTTTCTATTGAAGGAAAGGAAATAATCTATCAATTAGGAGAAGTTGAAGTGGATCATAGAACTGTTAGATTAAAAAATTATAATATAGATTTGGAAAAATGTGTAAAATGTGGAGTATGTGGAAGATTTTGTCCAACTGGTGCAATAACTGTAGAAAGAAGAAAAACCTTTAATGTGGATTTAAATCTCTGTGTTGGATGTAGGGCCTGTGAAAGGGTATGCCCAAGAAAGGCCATAAAGGTTGAAAATGAATTGGGAGAGGTTCCCTTTAATAAAGAGATTACCGTGGATAATGATAAATGTGTAAAGTGTCTTGTATGTATCTCTGAATGTCCCATTGATATTATAAAAGAAATAGATATAGGTGTGGAAATAGATAAGGAATCCTGCATATTCTGTGGAAGATGTAAAAAGGTTTGTCCAGTTCATGCAATTAAAATTAAGAAAAAAAATAAATAAAAATAATAAATTTTAAAGAGGGGGATTTTATGAGAGTAAAGGATTTAATGGATATTCAATTTTTAAAATTATATAAGGATTACTCTGTTAAAAAAACCATTGATTTAATGTATAAAAAAAAGAGATACACTGCTCCAGTTTTGGATGAGGAGGATAAATTAATAGGATGGGTAATGGCAATTGATTTGGCAGTTGTTGAAGATAGATCCATTCCAGTATCAAAAATTATGCATCCTCTTGAGGATATAGTTGTAGTATATGAGAATGATCCTGCCAGGGAGGTAGTTTTAAAGTTTGTTAAATATAAGGTTATGAGCATACCTGTTTTAAATAATGAGGGTAAAATAGTAGGAATTAGGCAGGCAAAAGGATTATTTAATAATTGCAGTTTATGAGGACAATGAATTAACAATACCTGATGGAGAAACAATTTTAAAGCCAAATAATAGAATTATTATTTTGGCAAAAAAGGATGCTGTGCATGAGGTTAGAAGGTTGTTTGTATAGGGGAGGGTATTGTATTATGTTATTTTTATATATTTATCAAAATACCTTAAAATCCTTTGTTAAATAAAGTAATATTATTAAAAGTATATCAAATACAATTATTAATAAAATATATTTAATATTTGGAGATTCTATTTTAGAAAGTAGTTTTAGATTGCCAGTATATCCCCGGGAGTTCATAGTGGTAAATAATCTCTCTCCCCTATCCCAGGAGGTTATAAATAAATTGGCTGCTAAAATTCCCAGGGATTTATATGTTGTTTTTAAATCCTTATATCCTAATCTAGTTTTTTGGGCATTTTCTATTCTAATGGCTTCATCAAGTAGTACAAATATATATCTGTACATCATCATTGCAATATCCAATATGGATGAGGGAACCCTTAACTCCTTTAAAACATAGAAAAGTTCAGTCATTGGAGTGGTTAATACTAAAAACAATGTAGATGCAACCCCTCCTAACATTCTACTAAATACTAACAGTCCCATATTTACTCCATATTCATGGAAGGAAATATTATAACCAAAAATACCTATAGAGAATAGTTTATCCCCAACTCCAGAGTATATAATGGCCATAAGTACTATAGTAAGTATGCCAAATCCCACAGGAGTTCCTATAAGAGGTAAATATATTTTTAAGGGAACCTTTGCCTTGAAAATTGTTAAAGATATCATTATTGGGGCTATAATTAAAGGTACAATTATGGAGTTAGAAAAGACACAGATTAATAATAAAGATATTGCAAATATTACCTTTAATTTTGGATTAACATGGCGTAAAATATTATTATGGGCTATATTGTCTATGGTATTCTGTAACATAAATTCACCTTAAAATAATTTTTAAAAAATTAAATAATTAAAAACTATAAAAAAATTAAAATAAAAAAATAAAGTAAAATACAATATAATTAAAAAATATCTATTAAAAATAAAAAATAATTAGTGGGATGTTAATTCCCTTTTACCAGTATAATAGCCTATGAAGTACCCTATGATTATGGCACCTATTGCAGCCTGTAATACAAAGAGAAGGGATTCAATTTCTCCACTTGGAGGTTCCCATATTGGACTAAACCAAGGTTCATAGTCTGGGTTCTTTTCCACTATGGCCTCTTCTGCTGCACCATCTGCTCCTCCAAAGTATCCATCATCTTCCCCTTTACCATAGTGCATTACAAGTGGAGCAATGGTTAATAATACAATCCCTAAGATCATAATAATATGCTTTGTTTCCATTTATTCAGCACCTCCATTAGTAGTATTTAATGAAGAAGTATAGTTTGGAACTTCACTTTCATCAATAAGTCCTAACTTTAAAAGTATATCTGGCCTTAATTCCTTTATCTTATCCCATAGTAATGCCGTCAATAAACCCTCTGCAATTGCAAGAGGTAACTGAGTAATAGCAAAAATACCTAAGAACGTTGTCAATGTAGTCATTGGGTCATTTCCTGGAAATGCCAATGTAATTTGTATTGAGGTGGTAACATAAGTAATCCAATCTGCAGCAATGGCTGCCAACATAACTGCCCATGTAGAGTTTATTTTTCCCTTTAGGATTTTCCATACAATTACTCCTGCAAGGGGACCCATAATACCCATGGAGAATATATTTGCACCTAAGGTGGTTAGACCACCATGGGCTAAGAGTAGGGCTTGGAAGAGTAATACTATGGTGGCTAAAACTGCAGTAATTGGAACTCCAAAGAGTACTGCACCTAATCCATTACCACATGGGTGGGAACAACTTCCTGTAACTGAGGGCAATTTAAGGGAACTCAATATAAACATAAATGCCCCTGCAACGGCTAACAATGGTTTTACCTCTGGCTGCTCCTTTGTTATTTTATTTAACTGTATAACTCCGTAGATTACTACTATACCCGATAGGACATACCAGATGGCACTCCACATGGGTGGTAGAAATCCTTCCATTACGTGCAAGATATCACCTAATAGATTTATTTAGTTTATAGTTTAGTAGATATAGTTTAGTAGGTATTTTTAATTAAAGATATATGTAAAATAATAAATTTTCCTTTAAATTTCATAATATATATATTTTTCTATTTAATTTTATTTTACTTTTATTAAAATAAAGTTTATTTAAATATATTACATTATTTATATTAGGTTATTTATAATGAGTTATTTATTATTATTGGGAAATTATGAAAAAATTAATGGAATACTACAACACCTTAGCCAAGGATTATGATAAAATATATAAAAATAAAAACAAGGATATAGAGTATATGAGAATAATAGAGCAGGAAATATTGAATAATGAGGTTAAAAAAAATTATTTAATTTTGGATATAGGATGTGGAACAGGAGAGCAATTAAATTATTTAAGGAACTATAATATATTGGGTCTTGATATATCCTTGGAGATGGCCAAGAAGGCCAAAAATAAAACTGGAAAATTCCTTTTTGTAGGGAATGCTGAATATCTTCCCTTTAAAAATAAATCCTTTAATTGTGTAATATCCCTTTTCGGAGCCTTAAACCATGTGCAGATAAATAGGGTATTTAAGGAGGTAAGGAGAGTATTAACAAAAAATGGAGTATTTATATTTTCCATTGCAAATGTTTATAACTTAGGTTGGATAATTGGATCCCTAAAAAAAAGAGGATTAATTAAAACCAAAAGAGCCATTAAACATAAGAAAGGAGATATTGTAAAGTATATTGATGGAAAGAAAATAAGGGTAAATACAAAATTTTACAGTATAAAGGATATTGAAAATATATTAAAAAAATATAATTTTTATATAAAATATACCTTTGGAACCAATATCACAAATTCTCCATTGGATAGAATAATATACAAAACCTTTTTAAAGAATTTTGGAGTATATATTGGTGCTGTGGCTATTAGGAAATAGAGAATAATTTTATTAATGGAATTAAAAGAATGATAAAAATAAATTAAAAATTAATAACGAATAAAAAAATTATAAAAATAATTAATAAATAATTAAAATTTTTAAATTAAATAATTTTTTAAATTAATAATGAGGTGAATTTTTATGAAGATATATTTAAATGGAAAATTTGTAGATAAGGAGGATGCCAAAGTTTCAGTTTATGACCATGGCCTATTATATGGGGATGGAATATTTGAAGGTATTAGAGTTTATGATGGGGTAATATTTAAATTAAAGGAGCATATAGATAGACTCTACGACTCTGCAAAATCCATAATTTTAAAAATACCTCACTCCAAAGAAGAAATGGAAAAAATAGTTGTTGATACTGTTAAAATAAATAACTTAAGGGATGCATATATAAGACTTGTAATTACAAGGGGTATTGGGGATTTAGGATTGGATCCTGAAAAATGCCCTGAACCAACAGTATTTTGCATTGCTGAACCTATGAAGCCATTACTTGGAGATAGTGGCATTAGGGTAATTACTTCATCAATTAGAAGATTGCCAGTGGATGTTTTAAACCCTGCTGTAAAATCCCTAAACTATTTAAATAGTATCTTGGCAAAGATTCAGGCAAATTATGCAGGGGTTCATGAGGCATTTTTATTGGATAGTGAGGGTTATGTTGCAGAGGGAACTGGAGATAACATCTTTGTGGTAAAAAATGGAGTTATAAAGACTCCTCCATTATCCTCAAGTGTATTAAAGGGAATTACAAGGGATGTTGTCACAGATTTAGCAAAGGATATGGGCTATAGTATTTTAGAGGAGAGGCTCACATTACATGAACTTTATGTTGCAGATGAGTTATTTATAACTGGCACTGCTGCTGAATTGGTACCTGTGATAGAGATTGATGGCAGGGTTATTAATAATGGCAACATAGGGGAGATAACAAAGTCATTAAAGGAAGAATTTTATAAAATAAGAAAGGTTGTAGGTACAAAGGTATATGATTAATTTCTTAGGAGGGTTATTTTTTATTTTAAAATAATTTTTTAATTTTATTTATATATTTTAATGTAATAAAAAAATACCCTTAGATATGGCCTTAGTTTTATTTTTAAGGTTTTTTTTTAAGTTGTTAAATATTAAAATAATGTAGGATTTTTGATCTCATATCGGTTGTGGGTTGTGGTTGTTTTATATATTTAGATTTAATAATTTATTGAGATTTGGGTTAATTAGAGAAATTTATTTGGGTTTATTGTGTTTTCCTTATGATTTTTCTTTATTTATTTTATTTAATTTACTTTAGGGTTATATGGTTTAAAATAAGGAGGATTATCAAGTCGCAGGTCTTTATATAGAAGTGTCCTTATTATAGATTCGAGATAGAAAAGTTTATATAGGAGAAGATACAACCTTCTTTATAGTAAAATAAGAAAAATTCCCATCTGTTAAAATCAGACCATTTACGAGCGAAGCCATACTCGTAATTCTTAAAGGTTTCTTCACTGTGATTTGTTAAAATCAGACCATTTACGAGCGAAGCCGAGAATGATCCAACAGTGGCTCCAATGCCTTCCCCGTTAAAATCAGACCATTTACGAGCGAAGCCAACCAAACACATGGTATGATTTATCCCTGATTTTAGTTAAAATCAGACCATTTACGAGCGAAGCTGAGGAGATATTGGAAGAGATGATACAAGAATGCACGTTAAAATCAGACCATTTACGAGCGAAGCTCAAGGCATATACTTCCTCTTCATCAATACACATCAGGTTAAAATCAGACCATTTACGAGCGAAGCTTATAAGTGTATAATTTTACTTTATTACCTTCATAAGTTAAAATCAGACCATTTACGAGCGAAGCGGAGTTCTGTTCCATTTACGTCATGCAATATGAGCAAGTTAAAATCAGACCATTTACGAGCGAAGGGAGTAAATCGTAAAAATTCCGAAGGAATTTTGAGATAGTGGGATGGAAACTGCATAAATATTGATAAATTATCATTGACAAAAAAAAATTTTTTAAATATAAGTTTTTAAGGTCAATTATTGACCTTTAATAAAAAAATAAAGGAGAAAAAATGTTAAGTGAAAAGTTACTAAAAAAGTTAAATGAGCAAATGGTGGTTGAGTTTTATTCTGCTAATGTATATTTGCAAATGAGTGCATGGTGCAATCATGAAGGATTTGAAGGATCTGCTAAATTTTTAAGAAATCATGCAGCAGAAGAAATGGGACATATGGAAAAATTTTTTGATTATATTCAAGACATTGATGCATTACCAATTATTGATGCTATTGAAAAACCGGAATCAGAATTTAAAGACTTAAAACATGTTTTTGAAACTGCTTATAAACATGAAAAGGTAGTAACATCTCGTATCCATGAGCTTGTAGAACTTTCTTTATCGGAAAAAGATTTTGGAACTTTTAACTTTTTGCAGTGGTATGTTGAAGAGCAACGTGAAGAAGAAAAACTGTTTAAATCTATATTAGATAAAATAAATATGGTAGGATTAGAAGGGCGCGGTCTATTTATGGTAGATAGAAAGATTGGATCGATTAAAGATAAAGAGATTGGATCGATTAAATAAACATTTTTATACTTACTTTTATTGATGTTATGTTAAGGGAGGTTGGTATAAGAGCTATTTCATCTATCTTCTCCCTTTAGCTTTTATCCTGTGTTATGGTAATAGAAGATATTATAGACGGGGTTATTAAGTAAGATTAAGGTTTTATATGGCAGAAATTTTTTAAAAAAAGATGTAAAAAGGACTAAAATGTCCTTTTAAACTCTGGATAACTTTCAATTCCACACTCTATTATATCAAGTCCTTCAATTTAATTTTCTTCGTTGGTTCTAAACTTTATAATTTTATTAATTATATAAAGTATAATATAAGAAGAAATAAAAGCAAAAATACCTACTACAATAATACCTTTTAATGTTAAAATCAGACCATTGTGGGATGGAAACAAAAAATGGGATAATAAATAAGGCTATTCTAACCGTGTTAAAATCAGACCATTGTGGGATGGAAACTAGATAAAGTTTAGTTTAGCAACATTCATTGCTAAGGTTAAAACCAGACCATTTACGATCGAAGCGAGTAAATCGTAAAAATTCCAAAGGAATTTTGAGATAGTGGGATATTTTGAGTTTGTGGAATGGAAACATTCCTCTTTTTTTTCCATTATAATAAAAGAAAAACTGTTAATTAAAATCTTAAAATTAAAAAAAATATTTTTTTAAATTTTTTATTTTTTAATATTAATTAATTTCAATAAAAGAATATATACGCACATACTAAAAATAAGAAAAATTCCAATTAAAATAGATCATTTACAAGAAAATGAAACAAAACCTATAAATTAAAGAAGCAACATATCCCTATAAAAATAAAAAATAAGAATTTTAAATTACCCACAAAACTTTTTTTATTTAAAAAAACATTATATTTTTATATTTTATTTTTTTATTTTAAATTATTTTTTATTTTTTTGGTGAAATTATGGTTAAAAAAATCTGTATCTATGGAAAGGGAGGCATTGGAAAATCCACAACAGTATCAAATATGGCAGCGGCACTTGCAGAATCTGGAAAAAAAATAATGGTAATTGGATGTGATCCCAAGGCAGACTCCACAAGAACCATAATGGGCAGAAAGATACCAACAGTGCTTGATGTTCTCAGAAAAAAAAGGGAAAACATAGAATTGGACGATATAGTTTTTAAAGGGTTTAAGGGAATTTATTGTGTTGAAAGTGGAGGACCTGAGCCAGGAGTGGGCTGTGCAGGAAGAGGAGTGATTAAGGCAATAGATATCCTAAGTAAATTAAAATCCTTTGAAATAATAAACCCTGATGTAATAATTTATGATATATTGGGAGATGTTGTTTGTGGAGGATTTGCAATGCCCCTACAGAAACATTTAGCCCATGAGGTTTATATTGTCACAACCTGCGATCCTATGGCTCTCTATGCTGCAAATAATATCTGTAAGGGAATAAAAAGATATGGATCCAAGGGAAATGTAGCCTTAGGAGGCATTATATACAATGGAAGGAGTGTAGTGGATGATATTTCCATAGTATCAGAATTTGCTTCAAAAATAGGTACAAGTATTATGGGATATATTCCAATGAGTAGTGCAATAATTAAAGGAGAAATACATAAAAAAACCATTATTGAATATGAGCCAGAGAATCCAATATCCGATGTTTTTAGGGAGTTAGCAGAAAATATATATAATAACAATAGAAAGATAGTTCCAAAACCATTATCTGAAGAAGAATTGGATAAAATAACTGAAAATATAGAGAAATTATTAAAGGATAGAGTATAGGGTATAATAGTTTTTTTCTAATAATAAAATGATTTTATAGTCAAGAACATAATTTCCTAAATCTATAATCTAAATATAAAAAAATAAAAATAAAATTAAAAATTTAAAAAAGTATAAAATAATTTTATATAAAGATCTAACTCTAATTAAAATCCTATTTTTATTTTATGAACTATAACCTCAGCCATTTCGATTAGTTCCTCTGGGATATTTTCTATTTTATGTTCTATCCTATACTCTAAATGCTCATGTAAATTTTTAATTTCTTGTTTAGTCTCTCCCTCAGTGTAATTCAATAGATCTGAGGTATATTTGTAAGCCTCTACCATGTTGTTAATCTTCATATTTAATAGAAGAAGATCACAGCAATAGTAGGCTGATCTCTTGAAGTCCTTTCTACTTACACTTAATTTTAAGGATTCTTTATATTTTATTCCTAAGTAATTGGATAGATCCCTTTGTAATTCTCCAACAGATTGATAACGCTTTGTTTTATCCTTTTCTAAACACTTCATTATTATTTTTTCAACTTCCTTTGCCTCTGGATTGATCTCTGAAGGTTTAACTGGATCCTTTGTGGCAATAGCCATTCCTATCTGGACAAAACTCTCTCCCTTGAATGGAAGTTCTCCAGTGATAAGTTCATAGAATATTACTCCTAATTGCCATATATCTGTTCTTTTATCTGTACTTTTACCCTCTATCTGTTCTGGAGAGGCATAGTAGGGCGTGAATGCCTTAGTTGTAGTTGCCGAGGAGGATTCTGTCATAACCTTACTTAATCCCCAATCACTGATTTTTGGAATGCCATCTTTAAGTAGGATGTTTTGAGGCTTTAAATCTCTATGTAGGATCTTTTTGGAATGGGCATATTTTAATCCCTCTGCTATGTTGAATATGATCCATGTTGCCTTTTCTATATCTAAGGGTTTCCTTAGATCTGCCAATGATTTATCACATAACTCCATTTCAAAGTAGGGAATTGGTAGGATGTTGTAATTGTAGATCTTTACAATGTTGTTGTGGTTTAACTTAGTCCAATTCTCTATCTCCTTAAGGAAGGATTTTCCTGTGGATTCATCCAATGAGATTGGTATCTTTACTGCTACTTCTTTTCCATCTTTACGCTTTGCCTTGAATACCCTTGCAAATCCTCCCTTTCCTATGAATTCTACTTCTAAGTATTTTTCTGAGAGTTCATTAGGGAAGGTTTTTGGAGTTGTTGGCTTTGGAGTGAATTCTGATGGAGATATTCCTTTCTCTGGAGTTTCTGGAGTTGGAGTTATTCCTGTTATTTCCCTAACATTGAGCATTATTGTCTCATTGAATTTATGTTCATTATTCAAATGATCTTTACATTTTATGTCAATATCCATAGGAAGATCTCCAAAGGCACTGGGCTTGAGAAGGAGTTCTACCCTCTCTTTGCTTTTTGGTTTAACTTTAATTTCTGGTAGATTTTTTATGGTAAGATCTCCTGAGAATTCAAATGTTATATTCTCTGCTATGGCATCTCCTTCGTTTATTATTTCTATTTTAGTTTTATCCCATTTATTGTAAGTGTATGAAGTATTTAGAAGTTTGATTTTTAATTTTGGTTTGGCGTTATTAATTAATTCATTACATTTGTTGATGTATTGTAATGTATTATCGTAGTTTTTCTCTTTAAATTCTTTTTTTGCAGATTCAAGTAGTTTATCTAAGCCGTAAATTAGTTTTACTTTTGGTTTAAGTTTTTCTATTATTTTTGATATTGCATGTAATGAGGCAAAGAGGTAAATACTAAGTCCGCTCCCAGCAACTATATACTCTCCATCAGGAGTTATTGATACTAAGAAAACACTACCATCTGTTCTATAATTCCACAATAGATCTCCTTCTTTGTTGAAGAGATATATATGTTTATCATTACTCCCCGCAACTATATACTCTCCATCAGGAGTTATTGATACTGAGTAAACATTATCACCTGTTCCATACTTCCACAATAACTTCCCTTCTCTGTTGAAGAGATAAACATGATTATCCCAACTCCCCGCAACTATATACTCTCCATCAGGAGTTATTGATACTGAGTAAACATTATCACCTGTTCCATACTTCCACAATAACTCCCCTCCTCTGTTGAAGAGATAAACATTACTACGTAACCCTCCAGCAACTATATACTCTCCATCAGGAGTTATTGATATCGACAAAACACCATCATCTATTCTATACTTCCACAATAACTTCCCTTCTCTGTTGAAGAGATAAACATTATCATCCTCACTTCCTGCAACAATATATTCCCCATCTGGAGTTATTGCTACTGATTCAACATCATCACCTGTTTCATACTTCCACAATAACTTCCCTTCTCTGTTGAAGAGGTAAACATGATTATCATGACTCCCAGCAACTATATATTCCCCATCTGGAGTTATTGCTACCGATTCAACATTACCATCTGTCCCATACTCCCACAATAACTCCCCTCCTCTGTTGAAGAGATAAACATTACTACGTAACCCTCCGGCAACTATATACTCCCCATCTGGAGTTATTGATACTGAGTAAACAATACTCGTCACATACTCCCACAATGTAATATAATCTATCGCACTAATTGCCTTTTCCTTAGCTTTCAAAGCAAGTTTTTCTGATTTAGAATAATCTCCCTTGTTGAATGCTTCTTCAGCCTGAGATAGAGTATCCTCAGCCTCTTTAACATTATACTCTGACTTTATCTTAGAAATTACTTTTTTAGCATCCCCTATTGCCTTCTCAGCCTTCTCTGCCTGATTACCTATTTCTACAGCCTTATCCTTAGCCTTTAGAGCAAGTTCCTCTGTTTTGGAATATCCTCCCTTCTTAAATGCCCCCTCCGCCTGAGATAGTAAAGATTCAATCTCTCCAACATCATACTCTAATTTTATCTGTGAGATTGTTGATTTGGCATCCCCTATTGCCTTCTCAGCCTTCTCTGCTTGATTACCTATTTCAATAGCCTTCTCCTTAGCCTTTAAAGATAATTTCTCTGCTTTAGAATACTCTCCCTTCTTAAATGCTTCCTCAGCCTGAGATAGAATATTCTCAGCATCTTTAATGTTATATTTGGATTTTATCTGTGAAATTACTCTTTTAGCATCCCCTATTATTTTCCTAACTATGCTCTCCTTTAACTTTATCTCAGCTTCGTCCCTGATTTTTCTTATCTTAGGATCCTCCTTTATAGTTAGAGATTTATCAAAGCATACTATTGCCTTCTCATATTTTCTCTGATTATAGAGGGCAACTCCTTCATTGAACCATTCTTCATCTGTTTTGCCATCATTTTTCTTCTTAAAGATCCTGAGGATATTGGAGAACATATATTCAACACTCTCTAATTTTATTATTATAATGATTTTTATCTTTATTATATTTTTATTAATTAATTTTATTTTTTTATTTTAAAATAATTTTAATTATATTTTTTATTTATTTTTATTTTTTAATATTATTTTATCTCGCCCTGGCAATCTTTCTGGCAATAACAATCTCCCCTATCTTTATTAAACCAGCAAAAAATTTCTCCAATCCCCCACAGGCCCATAGAGCCTGACCAAATGTTGTATTCATTATTCTCTTTTCATATTCCTCTGGAGGAATAACCTCTCCAGTAGTGTTTTTTGTAACTATGGCTGCAGCCTCCATAAGTTCTCTCCAGGTTATACCCTTTAATTCCTTCTCCAATATTTTAAATAACTTATAAACTGGAATATCATATAACTGGGCAAGGGTCTTTGTAATATCGCAGTTTCTAACC
>JAHEPY010000037.1 GCA_019561565.1 Methanothermococcus sp. SCGC AD-155-M21 | reverse complement strand
TCCTTTTTTCGTTGCAATACCCATCTTTTATCCTTTTTTCCCATAATATTACCTTAATAATCATTTTCTTTAATAACTTTTTTTATTTTCTCAAAATCTGAAATAAGATTTTATAGAACATTAGGGGATGTTGTGGGAATGACAGGCTACCCTGAAGTGGTACTTGCAAAGGAGCTGGGATTGTGCTATGCTTCACTATGTACTGTATCCAATTATTCAACAGGAATATCTAAGAATAAATTAACTGTGGAGGAGGTTTTTGAGGTTATAAATAATGTGAAAAAGGGAATTATGAATATAGTGGAGGATTTTGTAAATTATAAACTACCTAAAAACTGCAACTGTTCCCAATCTTTGGAAGGGAATATAATTAAATAATTTAAAAAGAAAATAGGGATATTATGGCCCATATTTTAAAAATTAACAGTACTGAGGAATTGGAGAAACATTTTGAATTTATTAAAAAGATTATTTTAGAAGGTAAAGTATTTATCTGTGGAACTGATACCCTTTATGGTTTATGTGTAAATGCCTTGGATGAATTAGCCTTTAAAAAGATTTATGAAATAAAAAAAAGAGATAAGAATAAGCCAGTTTCAATTTTTTTAAGGGATATTGAGGATATTGAAAAATATGCATACTTAGATAGTACCTCAAGAAAAATAATTGATAAATTTTTACCTGGGCCTTTAACAATAGTATTGAGAAAAAAGGATGATATTCCAGATATGCTTTCAAAGGATTATATTGGCATAAGGGTTCCAAATAGTTATATAATAAGAAAACTTTCAATGGTACCCTTAACTGCCACAAGTGCAAACCTAAGTGGAAAAACTCCTCCCTCTTCCGTTGATGAAATAGATAGGGAATTAATTAATAAAGTGGATTTAATAATAAATACTGGAGTATGCCCCTATAAAAAGCCCTCCACAGTAATTAAGGTCATAGATAATAAAGTAGAACTTATAAGGGAGGGGGCTGTAGATTTTGAGAAAATAAAAAAAGTTATTAAAGAAAATGATTATTAAGGTAATATTATGGGAAAAAAGGATAAAAGATGGGTATTGCAACGAAAAAAGGATACTTACTATAAACTTGCAAAGAAAAATAAATATCGTTCCAGGGCAGTTTATAAACTATTCCAATTAAATGAGAGATTTAATATAATAAAGGAGGGAAATGTTGTAGTTGATTTAGGCTGTGCTCCAGGGGGATGGCTACAGGCTACAAGGTCTATTGTGGGAGAGGAAGGATTTGTGGTTGGAGTGGATCTCCAAAGTGTAAAACCATTAAATTATGAAAACATAGTTGTAATTAAAGGAGATATGACTAAGAAAGAAATATTAGACAGGATAATTAAAGAGATGCCCTCTAAAGCCAATGCTGTAATTTGTGATGCCTCTCCCAATATCAGTGGAGTTTGGGATGTGGATCATACAAGATCCATAGAGTTATGTACAATGGCACTTATATCAAGTACAAAATTATTAAAAAAAGATGGGAATTTTGTTGTTAAAGTATTTCAAGGCTATTTATTTGATAATTACATATCCCTTTTAAAGAATTACTTTAGAAGAGTATATACCACTAAACCAAAGGCCTCAAGAAATAGTAGTGCAGAGGCCTATGTAATTGGAAAGGGATTTTTTGGACATTCTTTTAATAGGAATATAAAGTCTCCTATTTTAAGGTTAATAGAGAATAATGTTAAAAACCTTACAAACTTAGATGATGAGGAATATAAATGCTTAGATCATACAAATGAGAATAAAAAAGAGGATACTTTATTAATAAAAAGAATAAAGAGTCTTAGGAAGAAAAAGGAATAAATTATTTATTATTTATTATTATTTATTTACTTCCTATTATTTATTATTTACTTCCAAAGTTCCAATTCCTTTCTCTTTATGTCCTGTCTATGGCTCTCAAGATACTTATACATTTTGGCATGGGAGGTTCCTCTTAAAATCATGCAAACAGCCTCCTTGGCTATCTGGGCTGGCTCATATTCCCCTAATATAGCCACGGTTTTTCCATAAACTGATACATCTGTATCTGTTAAATCCTCAATATATCTCCTTGATTTACCGCCACTTCCTATTACCCTACCTTTGAGCCTTCTAAGGGCATTGGCAGTACTTGCATAATCTGATATATCCACTATTTCAAGGACATAATCATCTGAAAGTAGTTTCAAAGCCTTTTCTGGAGTAAATCCCCTTCCAATGGCCCTTACAATATCCCTTCCCTTCCATGTGGCCAAGGGATCTTCAGTGTTTTCAGTTGAGGATATGGTAATTTCTCCATCTTCGCTAATTTCTAATTTTACGCCTAATTCCTTTTCAATTTTATTTTTTATTACTCCATTTTTTCCAACTAATGCTCCAATCCTATCACTTGGAATTTTTACAACCTCAATATTTCCCTCATCCATAGTCTCACATTTTTAATTTTTATTAAATTTTTATTATACTTGTATATTCATTAATTATTTTTATATTATTTAATTATACTTAATAGTTATATGTGTTATTTAATTATATTCTTTAATTTATATTATTTAATCCCTTATTATGATTTTTTAATAATTCCTCATCTATGAGGCTAAGATTTTCTCCTGTGATATATTTATAAGTATGAATAAAAAAAATAAATAAAAATTTATTTCTTAAAAAATTTATAAAGAAAGATCCAAATAATAAAAGAGCAATACCACCTAAGGTTAAAGCAAGATATAGGATTCTGCTCTCATTTGAATGTAAAAGATTTAAGAAAAAATTAACTTTAAAAGATATAATTTTACTGCTTATACTCCATACAACTACTTCATCAGAATCCCACCCTTATTTTATGGGCTATAACCTCAGCCTTTTTTATAAGTTCCTCTGGAATATCATTTATTCCATTTTCTATTCTAAACTTTAAATCCCCACATAATTCTTGAACCTCCTGTTTAACCTCACCCTCAGTATAATTTAATAGATCTGAGGCATATTTATAGGCCTCTATTATGTTGTTATCTTTCATGCTCATCAAAAGGAGTTCGCAACAGTAGTAGGCTGACCTTCTGGAATCTCCTCTGCTTACACTTAACTTTAAAGATTCTTTATATTTTATTCCAAGATATTTAGATAAATCCCTTTGCAATTCCTTAACAGACTGATAACGCTCTTTTTTATTCTTCTTTAAGCATTTCATTATAATTTTTTCAACTTCCTTTGCCTCTGGATTGATTTCTGAAGGCTTAACTGGTTCCTTTGTTGTTATTGCTGTCAGTATCTCGACAAATCCATCTCCCTTGAATGGTAGTTCTCCAGTAACAAGTTCATAGAAAACTACTCCGAGTTGCCATATATCTGTTTTTTCATCCTTACTTTTACTATCTATCTGTTCTGGAGAGGCATAGATTGGTGTGAAACCTTTGTTTGCTGTTGCTGAGGAAGATTCTGTCATAACCTTACTCAATCCCCAATCACTGATCTTTGGAATACCATCTTTAAGTAGGATATTGTGAGGTTTTAGATCCAGATGTATGATTTTTTGAGAATGGGCGTATTTTAATCCCTCTGCTGTATTAAATATAATCCATGCTGTCTCTTCTATATCCATAGGTTTACCTATATCTTCCAGTGAGTGATCACACAATTCCATTTCAAAGTATGGAATTGGGAGGATATTGTAATGATAAACCTTAACTATATTTTTATGATTTAATTTAGTCCAATTCTCTATCTCCTTAAGGAAGGATTTTCCTGTGGATTCATCCAGTGATATTGGTATTTTTACTGCTACTTCTTTTCCATCTTTACGCTTTGCCTTGAATACCCTTGCAAATCCTCCTTTTCCTATGAATTCTACTTCTACATATCTCTCTGAAAGTTCTGGAGGGAATGTTTTTGGAGTTGTTGGCTTTGGAGTGAATTCTGCTGGAGATATTCCCTTTTCTGGAGTTTCTTCAACTTTTTCCTTAACTTCGAGTATTATTGTTTCCCTGAACTCATACTCTCTGTTTAAGTGGTCTTTACATCTTACTTTAACCTCAAGAGGAACCTCTCCCAAAACATTGGGCTTGAGATAGAACTCTACTATTTTTTTACTTTTTGGTTTAACTTCAATTTCTGGCAGGTTTCTTATGGCAACATCCTCTGAGAATTCAAATATTATGTTCTTTGCTATAGCATCTCCTTTATTTACTATTTCCATCTCAACTTTCTTCCAAACATTTAGAGTAAGTATGTTGATTGGAAGTTCAATTTTTAACTCTGGTTTTGTATTTTCATCTGCTTTTGGTTCAAGTTCTGATTTAGATGCCTCTTCATTCTTATAAAGAGTACCCTCAGCCTCTTTATCACTGTCTTTCTTCTTATGGCGAGTATAGAATATAGAGGATATAATCAATAATGATAATATTATTATACCTATTATAGATATATTGCCAATGTAAGGTATTGTAGAAGTATTTTCATTATTAGTTGTTGCACCCTGTTCTGTATCTTCTTTTTCATTATTAGTTGTTGCAATCTGTTCTGTATCTTCTTTGTCTATTGTTTTTTCATGTTTTCTCAGATTATTAAGAGCATTTTCTTTCATGTGCTTTGCATGGTCATTATCTGGATCAATTTCCAATGCTTTATTAAAACATTCTATTGCTTCATTATATTTTCCTAGATTATAGAGAGCATCTCCTTTGTTATTCCACGCATAAACATACTTTGGATCTATCTCTAATGCTTTATTATAGCACTCTATTGCCTCTTTATACTTTCCCAGCTTACCAAGGGCAATTCCTTTGCCATTCCATGCATAATCATACTCTGGATCAATTTCCAATGCTTTATTAAAACATTCTATTGCTTCATTATACCTCCCCAGATTATAGAGAGCATATCCTTTGTTATTCCACGCATAAACATACTCTGGATCAATTTCCAATGCTTTATCATAGCATTCTATTGCTTCATTATATCTTCCCATATCTCTAAGGGCATTTCCTTTGTTATGCCATGCATAATCATACTCTGGATCTATCTCCAATGCTTTATCATAGCATTCTATTGCTTCTTCATATTTTCCCAGCTTATCAAGGACAAGTCCTTTTCCGTTCCACGCATTCACATACTTTGGATCAATTTCCAATGCTTTATTAAAACATTCTATTGCTTCATTATATCTTCCCATATCCCTAAGGGAATATCCTTTGTTGCTCCACACAATAGCATCCCTTGGATCTATCTCTAATGCTTTATTATAGCACTCTATTGCTTCTTCATATCTTTCCAGACTATCAAGAGCAAGTCCTTTGCCATTCCACGCATAATCATACTCTGGATCAATTTCCAATGCTTTATCATAGCATTCTATTGCCTCGTTATATCTTTCCAGATTATCAAGGGCATCTCCTTTGTTGCTCCACACAATAGCATCCCTTGGATCAATCTCCAATGCTTTATCATAGCATTCTATTGCTTCATTATATCTCCCTAGATTATTAAGGGTATATCCTTTGTTATTCCACGCATAATCATCCCTCGGATCTATCTCCAATGCTTTATCATAGCACTCTATTGCTTCATTATATCTTCCTAGATCATCAAGAGCATATCCTTTGTCGTTCCATGCATAAAAACACTTTGGATCAATCTCCAATGCTTTATCATAGCATTCTATTGCTTCTTTATATTTCCCCATATCTCTAAGGGCATTTCCTTTGTTGCTCCACACAATAGCATCCCTTGGATCTATCTCCAATGCTTTATCATAGCATTCTATTGCTTCATTATACTTTCCCAGCCCACGAAGGGCATTTCCTTTACTATTCCACGCATTCGCATATTTTGGATCAATCTCCAATGCTTTATCATGACATTCTATTGCTTCTTCATATTTTCCCAGCTTACGAAGGGCAACTCCTTTGTAGTTCCATGCATTCACATCCCTTGGATTAATCTCCAATGCTTTATCAAAACATTCTATTGCCATCTTATATTTCCCCTGATCATAGAATGCAATTCCTTCGTTTAGCCAATCTTCTGCTGCATTACATTCAATAAAGAATAAAATAAACAATATCATCCATAGATATTTTTTAATAATATCACCTTTCCATGAACTTTATGATTAAAACTAAGGAAACATAAACATTATAATAAAAATACTTAGGATTTTTTTAGATAATAAGAGAAGAGGATTTTAGAATAGATTTTTATATGGATCTCTCTTAATATAATTATTAAAATAGTTATCTTGATAGTCTTTAATAAATAAAAATTATTAAAATTATTTATAGTTATATATTAAGTTATATATTTAATTATTTAATTATTTTTTTATTTATTTTTATAATAATTATTATTTTTTTAAATTCTTAATATATATTTAAGTTAATATTAGCATAAAATTTTAATTATATTATTTTTTATTTTATTTAAATATATCTTTACTTATTTATATATTCTATAATTTATCCATTTAATCCCATATTAATAATTTTTTGATAGTTCCTCATCTATTGGGTTAAGATTCTCTCCTGTGATATATTTATATAACCTATCATAGTCCCAGGAAATTCCCTTTCTTTTAAAAAAACTACAAATGTTTTTTACATCCCTAATAAGTAGGGATTTAGATAATGGATGTTGAATAACAACTCCCTGAGAAAAATCAATATAGTAGGGCATATTTTCTTTAATCAATATATTATATTCCGAAAGGTCCCCATGGACAATCTCAGCATCATTGTAAAGTGTTTTTAAATCCTCCCTTATAATTTTAAATATACTTTTATAATCAATATCTGAAGGAGCATCCTTTAATCTTGGAGAGGGAACTCCATTATCATCACATATTAATTCCATTAAAAGTATATTTTCCCGTCTCAATAGGGCCTTTGGACTATTAACATAGTTATTTGCCCGTTTTAAATTCCTAAATTCTTTCTCAACCCATGCATGTATAATCTGCCTTGTAGAACTCTTTCTTAAATGAAACCTTGGATCCCCTTGAATATATTTCCACATGGTTTTAAAATCACAGGTAGAAACCCTATATACCTTTACTGCTAAATATCTCTTCTTATTGACTGCAGAAAAAACAATGGATTCCTTTCCAGAATTTATTGTGCCAACAAATTCCTCAATATGTTTTCCACTTAATAATCCATACAGTGATAAAAGGGTTCTACTATCAAATACTCCATCCTCTGTTTTTAAATCCTCTAAGAACTTCTTTTTTCTCTCTATTATTTTCTTTTGATATTCCCTATCAAGGCGTTTTTCCTGCTCCATATTTGAAATATCGTGTTTTCTGTTTTTACTACTCTCAGGGTTTTTATCCCTATTTTTATCCTTATTATTGTAGGTATCCTTAGTATTATTCATCTCTATCCCATTTAATAGAGTTCCTTTAGATATCCTTTTTTAGATAGCCAACTAACCTGTCCCTTTGTGTATCTCCATATTATATCACATTTTTCATCAGATTGTACCTCCCAGGGAGATACTATTACAACATCTCCTTCCCTTACCCATATTTTTCTTTTTAATTTTCCAGGTATTCTTCCCATTCTTGTTTTTCCATCCATGCATCTTACTCTAACTCTACTTGCACCTAACATCTGTTCTATTACACCTAATATCTCATTCTGATCCCTTCTTGGCACTCTAACTCTTGTGGGTTGTCCTTGATTATTTTGATTTTGCAATTTTTCACCTTTTTTTAATTTTATTATTATTCTTTTTTTTAATTTTTTTATTCATTTAATTTTTTTATTTTAATGTTAATTTTTATAGTCCCATAATATAAAATAATAAAATAATAAAATTTATTAAAGATATAATGGTTTAAAAATATATAAAGATTTAAAATATATTAATAAACTATAAAATAAAAAAGTAAATACTTCTATTTATATATAGTTAATTACCTCCATTTAAACAATTACTTTTTATCTTTATTTTTTTTCTTTACTATCTCATCGTAAATAAAGTATATAATCATTAATGGTAATATTATCCACAGATATTCCCTTAAATATATGGACATATAACCAATATAAGGTATTACAATGGGATTTCCATTAATGGTTATTGCCCTTTGTTTTATTTGATTAATGGATGTAAGTTCTGGATCATAAGTGGGATTATTATCCCCCTTTGTTATAATATACCCTTTTCCACTTAATTCTAATTTATTTATAACCCTATGGATTACAGGCTTTGTTTTATCCCCTTTGTATATTATCAGTGTTTTATTATCCACCTTTAATATATTATGTATTTTATTTTGATTGTCAGGCCAATGAGCATTATATACTACAATATCCCCAACTTTAACATCCTTTGGATTAAACTCCCAATTTGCATTTTCTACAACTACTAAATCTCCCCTTTTCATTAATGGATACATACTATCAGATACCACAACATTAACATGACTCCAAACAACAAATAATACCACTAAAAAAACCATCCATTCAATAATTTCTTTTTTATTAATCTTAATATTTTTAAGATTTTTAATGATATCACCAATTTTAAAATTAATTATAAAAATAAATAATAAAAATTATTAAAACCTTAATAAACCCTTATAATTTTAAATATATTTTTATCTTGGAGAGGGAACCCTATCATATCACATACTGGCCTTTTGGAATATTAATATAAGTTATTTGCTCTATTTTAAATTCCTAAATTCTTTCAACTCATGCATATCTACTTCCCATCACCACCAATAATAAAAATTAAAACCTTAACAGTCCCTCTTCTAACAACTCTTATTAGGTTTATCTGCAAGGGAATTAAACTTAGATATGGATCCCTGTAAGCGAATAATTTCCACTATTGTCTCTCTTAGATGGATAGTATTTATATACTTTGATTATAGTCAAACAATATAAAAATAATATAGGGAATAAAACATTAATAAAGAGAAATACCTTAGTACATCTATCTTAACCCAATAAACTTCCATAATTATCCTGTCAAGGATTCGGTCTGCTCTCACAGTGCTTAGGATTATTAAGGGGAATAATATAGGATTTCTGCTTTTTATTATTTGCTCCTTTTTAGGTATTTTAAAATCTTAAGATTTTTCTATTTTACTCTATTATTTTTTATTATTATTTTAATTAATCTCCTGTAGGAACTAAGTTATGTGCATGTAAACTCTACCTTGTGGAACTCTTTCTTAAATAAGACTTCTTAAATAAGAC
>JAHEPY010000036.1 GCA_019561565.1 Methanothermococcus sp. SCGC AD-155-M21 | reverse complement strand
TCTTAGCAGGCTCTGATAGATGGGGTACTAAGGCTGCTGTGGAGTACTTCAAAACCCTTGAAGATATTCCTGAAGAGCCAATCTATTTAGAGTGGAAAGATGGAAAAGCCTTTAAGATAAATAAACCTTAATTAATATTTTCTTTTTTTATTTTAAAATAAAAACTTATAAAGGAAATCTTTATATAATTTTTTCTGTTTTTTTTTTAATTTAAAATTCTAATATAAAAAATTTAAAAAATATAATAAAATCCATAATATAAAAAATTTTTAAAAGAAATCTCCCAATTTAGATTGTTTATTTTTATCATTTTCAAATAAATTATCAATACTTTCCTTAATTAACTCCAATCTCTGCTTTATATAATCACTTGCATTATATTTTTCAGCCATTTTTTGAGAGACTTCCATGTATTTTTCAACTGCTCCTTTGGATACTGTTAATATTAACTTACTACCACACTTAGTACATACTCCCCTTAAAGGTACCCTTCTATACTTTGCTCCACATTTACATCTAACCCCCTGTCGTGAAAAGGCCCTTAAATTCCCAATTAAATCTGGGATAAAATGGGATTGGATAACCTTTTCAGCAACATCCCTTTCATCAGCGGCTCTTATCTTTTTTGCAACTGCCAACTGGGCTTCAGTTTTTTCAAGCATTGTTCCTAAGGTTTTATAGGCACAAACCAATGGACCATTATCTATCTTTGTAGTTTCATGGGTATATCCAATTCCCTCATATTGGGAGGGCTTATCCAGTCTATCCTCAACTGTTTCTATTAATTCCTTAATGTCCTTTGGAGAGGGCATTTCAAGGGATTTTTCATAAAACTCCAAGGGATATTCCCAAAGAGTATCCAAGTTATGAACTTCGCCATCAACCTCCTTTGGATCAAGAAGGGTTGTTAATACGAGAGGGGCATCCATTTGGCCTCCCCTTTTATCAGGTAGATATTTTTTGGAAAAATTTAAAAAGGCATCTAAGAGTAAAAATATACCATCTTCGTCCCCATCACATTGGTGGGTTAATATATTTGAATTTACAATAACATTGTGGTATTTTTTTGCATTTAGGGAATAAATATAATTATGGGTGGATTTAATAATTTTTTTATTTTTAACGGGAATTATCCATCCAAAATTATTATTAAGATTGGATGTTTTATTTTCATCATAATTAAGGTCCTTAGTATCTGGAATATCACTATCCTTTGATATTATTTTATTGTATTCATCAATGTCCAATAAAAACCCATGTTTTTGATATTCATAGTATGGTTCAATAAAGTGGCCTAAGATATTAAACTTTGAATTCAATAGAGTATCCATATCCTCTAAGTAATCCCTATCTCCCATTAGTAATACTTTATCCTCTAAGTATTTAAGATTTTTATTAATTTTTAATCCTTCAAAATATGATGAGAGTAATAATTTAATTTTTTCCTTTGATAATTTATAGACAAATGAAGGTATTCTTTTAATTTTTATATTTTCTTTTGAATGTATCTTTATTTCTTTAAAGAAGGTATTTAAAATATCTGATTCTATTATTAATATAATTTCAGAATTATTCTTTTTTTCTATAATATTATAGTGTCCAAATGACTTAATTAATTTTTTAATATTCTTGGCAATCTCATTATTGCATTTTAAAAATATTTTATTATTTTTATTATTTATTATATTATTTTTATTATCATTAGTATTGTCTTTGTCATTATCATTATTATTTTTATCATTATATTTATTATTCTTATTATTATTTTCATTATCCCTATAACCCAATGCCAAGTAGTACCCAATTAATTTTAATAGTGCATCAATATCAAAACTTCCATTAATATTTATATTATCCATTTCATTCCCATTATTTTCTTCCCCTAAGTTTAGTTTAGGAATTAGCATTAAATCATTTTCATTAACATCCATGGCATTCTTTTTTATAAATTTATTACTCTCCTTAAGATATACTATTACTGGATGATCTGGAGTGGTTTCAAAGAACCTGCCCCCTTGAAGCTCTATATATATAATATGATTTTGAGAGGGAATCTTTAATACTTCTTCAATATCTGTTAAAACTACCCTATGTTCCAATGTATCAAAGGAATAAACCATTATTTTATTATTGTCCTTTGATACCCTTCTAAGGTAGGCATAATTTTTATATTCTTCTTTTTTTTTCATCATAGAGATTATAAAGTTCCCCAATAGTTATTCTTCTAATCTCTCCATTTATATTTACCAATATCCTTGTGTTTCCAGGAAAACAGTTTCTTCTTTTTGAGGCATGGAAATAGGGATGGGCATATCCGACATTGGCATTACAGTATCCAATAATCCTACCTACCATCCCAGCAGAGGTATGGGGGGCCATTCCAATAACTAAATGTCCAATTAAATCCTCTTTATTTTTTACATTATAGAATCTTTCCCTTTTATAAAATTTTTCAAGTAAATCATCTATGAAGTTTGAGGCATTTACAAAATACTCTGCACAGGTCTTTGGAATAATAACATCCTGTACATTTAATTCAATAATCTGATTTTCATCCTCTATGGAATTACCATAAATATCCCTTTCATATCCCATTTCCCTTAACTTTTCAATGGATATGTTTATCTCACTGGGTTTAAAGTGAGTAATAGGAACATCTGTACAATCAAATCGAAGGGTACCATCTTTAAATACATATACATTGTTAATTGCTCGTAATATTCCCTTTTCAAGGGGTTCTGCTATTTTATCCTTTGAAGTCATTCCCTTAATACATTTAACATCCCCAGGTTTATTTATCCCTAAATTTTCTAAGGCATTGTACCAGTATTCCTTTAATGGGGCCTCTATTCTATTGGGTCCTGATAGATTTACTGTGGTGCCACAAAATGGGCATTTAGGATATAAACTTATTTTTCCACAGTTTGGACATCTTCCAAAGGATACTTCAATATTATCTGTTTTTCCCTCCTCTATGGCTTTATTTATTAACCTAACTACATTTCCTGCATTACCTATTGGGAAGAGGCTATTTACTGGAGGTTTCATTTTTCTTGCTGCAGCCTTTTCAGGTCTTCCCATACGGGCTCCAATGTATATGTAGGCCTTTCTTCTGATTTCAAAGGGAGATAGTAAATTTATAAAATGCAAACTATTTTTTGATTTTTTTAATAGATTTTCAATGTCCTCATTATTTTCCTTAATTAAGTCCCTTTTATTATCAATATCATATCCCAATGAGTAAAGTAATGGATAGTATTCCTCTATTTCTATGTATTTATAAATATTAGAATTTTCTTCTCTTCTTACAACATTATGGCAGCAACCTATCAATTCCAAGGTTCTCTTGGATTTTACATGTTCCTTATTTTTTTCGTCATAGGGTATTAGATAAACATCCCTATTATGTTCCTTACTCACTTCTTTTATCTCTCCCTTTAGTATGTAATTTCTAAGTGTTGCAATATCCTCCTTTGTTATATCATGCCAATAATAGGTATATTTGGGATGTAATGGGGTATTAGTGTCCATTGCAAATTTAACAGCTTCCTTATGATGGGGATTTTTAATAAAGTCTTTACTGTACTCAATATTTTTTGAAATAAGTATTTTTTCATACCACTCCTCACACCAACTACTTGGTAATATACTGTGATTATTTTCAAGGAAGTCTCCATAATTTACTAAAATATCCCCTAAGAATAGTATTTCCTCCACAGAATCCCTGTATTTTATGGCTTTGTCTATGGTGTCAATTTTTATTACATTTCCATTCTTTAACTTTACTATGGGGGGCTCTATACTATCCACTGGAACAACACAGGTGGCCTTTCCAGGTCTTTCAGTTTTTAATTGGGTACCTACAGCCATAAATTCATCTACCAAATACATTAGGACAGGATGAAAGCCATCTGTGGCAAATCCTGTATTTCTACTTCTACCATACCTTAATCTAAATCCCCCTGTTTTTGATGGGTGGGCAAAAACTGGCCTACCTGCAATTACCTCTCCTATAAACTTAGTAATTGCCTCAACTTCAACATCTTCATATGGAGAGTCTTCTTCTTCCTCATCCTCTTTGTTATTCTCTCCTTTAAGGCCTATTTCTTTTGTATTATCCTCTGTTTCCTCTTTTTTTTCTTCCTTTTTTCCTTTTAATTCCTTTAACCAATCCCATCCTTCAATACCTAACTTATCCACATGCCTAAGTATCTTTGGGGCCTTTAACAATACTCCCTCCACAAGTGCAAGAAGTGCTCCTCCCCTTATTTGATTGGTTTCTACCCTATCTAAGTCCCTATGCCCACTAACCTCCACATCATCAGTGGCCTCTCCAGTTATTTCAATGGGAATATTTTTAACAGCAGTTCTTATTTCCTCGGCACTTGGAGAGTACTGAAAACTACCAACTTCAGATTGATATAAATCAACCTCTTCCACATATCTTTCTATTTCATCCTCACTTGGCATGTATTTACTTAGCCCCATATTCTTTCTAACATAATCCCCAACAAGTACTGCCAAAGCCTGGGCTGTCCCTCCAGCACTTCTGATGGGCCCTGCAAAATATATTGCTAAATATTCACTTCCGTCCCTATTTTTTTTAATATCCACATGGGCTATACCTTCAAGGGGTGCCGCTACAATACCCTCTGTAATTATGGCAAGTGCAGTTCTTAGGGCCTGTTCAGCCAATTTTTCCTTAGAGTTTTCATCTCCAAATTTTCCCCCTACAATTTCTTTGGCTATTTCAAGTGCAGCAGGTTCTTTACCAAGTTTGGCAACTAATTCCCTGATTCTACTGGATACTCCCTTAGGCCCTACAAGTCCCTCTACCCTATCAGCCATATCCTTTGCCAATGGGATTTCTACAGAATCTATTGGATCATATCCTTTTTCTCTGCACTCCTCTGCAATACCGTAGATATTTTTTACATCATCTAATATATTTTTAAAATAAAGTTCCATTTCCTTGGATGATTTTACATGAAACATATTTAACCCTTTTTTAATTATAATAATATTAATACATTTAATATTGATACATTAAATTCTAATACATTAAATTTAATATATTTTAATAAATATAAAAAATAAATAAATATAAAAAAATAATAATAAACAGATAAAAACATAAAAACATATATATACTACTTTATATAATAAATGTTAAATATACTTAAGTAAAACATTATTATTAAAGGTAATCCATTAAAATATTCTATTTTTAAATATAATTTTTTTTTAAAAATTTATATATTATATTATTATATATTATATTAAATTCCTTAAATCTCCATTATTTTTTATTAATTTTAATAATTAAATTATTTAATATATTTTAATATATTTTTTAATCTATACTCAAAAATTATATTTTTAATCTAAAAATATATTTTTCCTATCTATCTATATTATATTTATTATAATGAGGTGATTGCTTGTATAAACTAATAACTGTATCAGATTCTGTTAGGGTTCCTCCAAACATGTTTGGGATTCCCTTATCTGAAAATATATACAATATACTGGTAGAAAAATACGAGGGCCTACTTGATAAGGATATTGGATTTATTATGGCCATTGGAGATATAAAGGAGATTGGAGAAGGTAAGGTAATATATGGAGATGGAGCAGCATACCATCCAACAGTTTTTGAGGTTCTATGTTTTATTCCTGAGTTATATGAAGTGATAGAGGGCGAAGTTGTTGATGTTGTTGAATTTGGTATCTTTGTGAGATTGGGACCTCTTGATGGACTTGTGCATATATCCCAAATTATGGATGATTATGTGTCCTATGATCCAAAAAATGAAGCCATAGTAGGAAAGGAAACTGGTAGAATTATAAAAAAAGGAGATAAAGTAAGGGCCAGGATAGTGGCAGTTAGTTTAAAGGAAACTAAAAAGAGAGGTAGTAAAATAGCATTGACATTGAGACAGACAGGGTTAGGAAAAATTGAATGGATTGAAGATGAAAAAAAGAAAAGAAAGGAAAAAAAGGAAAAAAATAAGGAATAATATATATTTTTTATAAATTAAAAAGTGAAGTACTTTAAAACATAAAATGGCAAATATTAATATTAATAATTTTTATTAAATAATTTTTATTAAATAATTTTTA
Organism: Methanothermococcus sp. SCGC AD-155-M21; assembly: GCA_019561565.1. Taxonomy (GTDB): domain Archaea; phylum AGJL01; class Methanococci; order Methanococcales; family Methanococcaceae; genus Methanofervidicoccus. The sequence continues at coordinate 24,428 of JAHEPY010000036.1, read as the reverse complement.
TTAAATAATTTTTATTAAATAAGGTGAATTATCTATGAAGGCCTGCTTGAGATGTAAATATTTGACTAATATGGACAAATGCCCACTATGTAATTCAGAAGTATCTGAAAATTGGAGAGGTCTTTTAATAATATTGGATCCCATAAATTCAGAAGTTGCAAGAAAAATTAAAGTGGATATTAAGGGAAAGTATGCATTGAATGTAAAATAAGAGGACAGGGTCATTATGTATGTACTTACTGAAAGATTAAGGGAGACACTTAAAAAACCATTTGGAAAAGTATATAAAGAACTACCTCCTATAAATGGAAAGGTTATTTCTATTGGAGACATCACTACAAAAAACCTTATATCCAATAACATCATTCCCAAATTATCAATTTTTGATTTAAAAACTAAAAGGAACATACCAGTATCCATAGATCATAAATTTAATAAGGTTTTTGAAGTAAAAAACCCGCCAGGATGTATTTCTGATGAGGCCATAGAAAAAATTAAATATCTTTCCAAGATAAATGAGGAAAATATGGCCTTAAAGGTAGAGGGTGAAGAGGATCTATTGGCCATACCTGTTATAAAGTATTTTCCTAATGGCACAATAGTACTCTATGGACAACCTAATGCCGGCGTGGTATTTTTGAAAATAAATAATGATCTAAAGGATAAAATAGATGAAATATTCAAGAGTATGATAAAAAAATAAAGAGCGTATAAATAATTATGGTGATAAAATATGGAGATAAAAATATTATCAGATAGAGAAAATCCTGTATTAAGTAGAAGGGAAATTAAGTGTTTAGTGGAATACACAGGTCCTACTCCAACAATAAAGGATGTAAAAATGAAAATGGCAGCCATGTTTAATGCCGATAAAAACTTGGTAATTGTAGATAAATTAGACCAAGAGTTTGGTAAACTGGAGTCAAAATGTTATGTAAAGATATATTCAGATGAAAAAATAATGAATACTGTTGAAAAAAAATCAGTTTTAGAAAAAAATAAAATAGATGATGATAATGAGAATAAAGAAAATAATGAGGAGGGAGATTAATTATGGCAACAAAAAACAAAGGAGTTCAAAAATATAAATACTACAAAATTGAAGGCAATAAATTAGAAAGATTAAAAAAAATATGCCCTAAATGTGGTCCAGGAGTATTTATGGCAGAGCACTTAAATAGATATGCCTGTGGAAAATGCGGATTTACAGAATGGAAAAAGAATAATTAATAAATGAGCAATAACTAATAAATATTCACTATATTAATGATATTTTTTTAATTGGTCAATAACATATTGGCAGGCTAAAAATCCTTCCTTTCTATGCTTTGCAAATACATAGATGGAAGTTATTATATCCCCAACCTTTAAATTACCTTTATTATGATATACCATTATATCTATAACATCAAACCTTTCAAAGGCATCCCTAAGTACTTCCGCTATTTCTTTGGAAATATCTGGAACCTCCATACCTGTTGATGGCACTTTTTTCCCATCTATTATATCATAATCCCTTACATAGCCCGTTAGGGATAAATAACAACCCATCTTTCCCTTATACTTTTCTATCATTTTATCAGTGGCATGCTTAAAATTTTCATAGTTATCGTATATCATGATATTACCTTAAATTTTTTATTTTTATGGATAATTTATAGAAGTATAGAGTTTTATTTAATTTTATGTAAAATATTAATATAATTTTATTAATTATATAATTTTTTCTGCTATATTTATATGGCATATTTGTTTATTTCTTTACTTCTTTATTATTTTATTTCTTTTTACTTTTACTGCCAAATTGGACGGTTAGGATGATTATTATGATAAAAAACCCCATAGATGTAAATTATATATTCAATGAAAGGGATATTAAATTACTTAAAGAATTGGGATGGTATGGCTCAATTTTTATTCAAAATCATGAGGAATATGATAAAAAAAAATTGGAAGAGGTTAAGGAATATGGTAAAATATATGATTTGAACATATATTCTGCTATAAAAATACAATCAAAATCCTCCAAGGAATTATTAAAATATGTAAAAAAATATAGGGATAAAATAGACATAATAATGGTAGAAGGAGGCATTTTAAAAATTAACAGGCAGGCATTGGAACTTCATAATGTGGATATACTTTCCACGCCTGAGTTAAATAGGCAAGATAATGGCTTAGATCATATACTTGCAAGACTGGGAAGTACCCATAGGGTAGCAATTGAGTTAAATTTTAAAGAATTACTGAAAAAGAAACACTATGAAAGAGCAAAAATTTTATGGGCCTTTAGGAGAAATATATTACTTGCAAAAAAATATGATACCCCAATAGTAATTTCAAGTGGAGCAACAGATAGATATGATATAAAATCTCCAAATGATTTAAGAAGTTTTTTAAATACCCTCACTGAGGATGCCAACTACTCAAAGCATATTATGGAAACAACCTATAAAATTGTAGAATATAGAACCCATTTGAAAAAAAACAATGTAATAAGGTATGGCTTAGAAATAATTGATTAAAATAATAACCCATAATAACTTTATATATTAATTAAATTTTTATATTTTTTTATATAATTATATTTTTATATTTTTTATAATTAATTATATTTCATATTAATATATTTTTATGTTATACATTATGTTGTATTAGAATTATATTAATATATATTCTTGGTAATACCATGTTTGAAGATAAAAAATGTAGTATATGTGGAACCTCTGCAACAAACTATCTATTTGGATTGTTTCTATGCGATAGCAGGGAATGTATTGAAAAAGCAAGGGCATTAAGAGGAGGTCCTGCAGGGCATAAGTTAAGAGTGGTTTCCATAGGCAGTGAAAATCCCATAAAGATTAAGGGAGTTCAATTGGCAATGGAGAAAACCATTGGCAATGTACAGGTAATACCAATAGATGTAGATAGTGAAGTATCCAATCAACCACGAGGATTTGAGGAAACTACAAAGGGAGCCATAAATAGAGCAACAAATGCATACAATAGTATTTCTTCCATATATGGAGTTGGCATAGAGGCAGGTCTTGTTGAGATAGGAGGAAAATATTTAGACATCCATATATGTGCAATTTTCGATGGAAGGGCCTACACTATTGGAACATCCCAGGGTTTCCAGATACCTGAAGAAATACTTGAAGAAATAAAAAAGGGAGAGGAATGTAGCAAGGCTGTTGAAAAAGTATATGGTTTAAAGGATATTGGAAGGGATGAGGGAATAATTGGATATTTAACCAATAAAAATATTAATAGGGTAGATCTATGTGAAAGTGCCGTGCTAATGGCCATGGTTCTTAGATTACCTAAGATGTCTGCACAGGATATACTTAATAAATAAAGGATTTAAAATAAAAATTTAATTATATAATATTTAATAAAATTATTTTAATAAAAATAATAAAATTATAAAATTTTAATAATAATTATAAACTAATAAACTATAAAATAATAAAATTATAAGATAATAAAAATATTATAAACCTTAAGTGATACTATGAAAGTAAATTATGAAAAATGTGGATACTGTGGAGCCTGTGTTGGAGTTTGCAATTGTATGGCCTTGGAATTAATAGAAAATAGGATAGTTATCCATAATGAAAAATGTAATAATTGTAAATCCTGCATAATAGTATGTCCATTAAATGCCTTGGAGGAATAATATGAAGATGTTATTAAAAGACAGTGTATATGATGTGGTTGTAGTGGGAGCAGGACCTGGAGGAAGTATGGCCTCATACTATGCATCCAAGAATGGAGCAAAAACACTTTTAATAGAAAAATCCCAGGAAATAGGAGAACCTGTAAGATGTGCTGAGGCTGTTCCTAAGTTAGATGAATTTAATATAAGTCCAAGTAAGGAATTTGTAAAAAGTTATATTAAAGGAGGATATTTAATAGCCCCCAATGGTAAAAGGATAGAAGTTAAAGGAGGTAAAACAGAGGGTTATGTTGTAGAGAGAAAAATATTTGATAAATACCTTGCAATGAGAAGTGCCAAAGTAGGCACTAAAATTGCTGTTAAAAGTAGAGTTGTGGGATTGCATCATGATGGGAACTTATTTAATGTTAAAGTTTCCCACTTAGGAGAGGAATACACTGTAAAGGCCAAGGTTGTAATTGTTGCAGATGGAGTAGAAAGTTCTGTGGCTGAAATGGCAGGATTAAAATCCAAAAAAAATCCAAAGGAAGTATGTTCATGTGCAGAGTATGAGATGACCAATGTTAAACTATTGGATAATAGCATGATGGAATTTTACTTTGGAGATATATGCCCAAAGGGATATGCCTGGATATTTCCTAAGGGAGATACTGCAAATGTGGGCTTGGGCGTCATAAGCAATAATAAAAAGGCCATAGATTACCTAAATGAATTCATAGAACATCCTATATTGGAAGGACGGCTGAAGAATGCCACGCCAGTGGAATTTAAATGTGGAGGAGCCCCTGTTGGAGGCCCAATTAAAAAAACTGTAGATGATGGCATTATGGTTGTTGGAGATGCTGCAGGACAGATTAGTCCCATATCTGGAGGAGGAATATATTTGGCCATGAGTTGTGGTTCCATAGCAGGAGAAGTGGCAGGTAGATCTATTAAATATGGAGATTATTCCAAGGAGGTTCTTATGGAATATGAAAATAGATGGAAGGAGAAGTATTACAATATTCTCATGAATGAACTTAAATATAGAAGGATATTACAAAAATTTAATGAAAAAGAGTTAAATGCATTGGCTGACGCCATGGACAATATGTTGGATGAAATAGATGTAAAGAAAATAGCATATAGGGCTGTGAAAAGGGCCCCCTCTCTTTTAAAGTACTTTAAGGATATCATATAAGGATTGTAATTTAATCAATAGCATATTATAATAATTTAAGAACTTAATATTCCACCTCTATTCCCAAGATATTTTTTTCTCCATTTAATATGTCCTCTGCTATTAGGGCCCCTCCTAAGGCTCCACTTTCTCCCTCCAGTATAAAAATATTCCCATCTATATATCTCTCTAATTTTTTTGGAATACCATACTCTTTGGTATTAACAAGGGAGCCTGTTAAAATCACATTCTTACTGTTATTTAAAAACATTAAAGAGTTTATTTCCATTGCAACACTTAAAACAAGGGATTCTATTGCAAGGGCACATTTTTCATCCTTTTTATAGTTTTTTAAAATTTCTTTTTTTGTATCCCCTACCCCTTTGTATTTATCCCTTATTGATTTTATTATTCCTGCAGTTGAGAATGCCTCATTGGCTGTAATTTTATGGTTATCAATATTCCTTATCATCTCCAAATCAATGGGACCATGTAATAATCCCAATGCCCCAACACATGCATCAAATCCTCCAAAAATTTTATTATTTTTTATAATTAAAGTTACAGTGTTGGAGGATATGTCCGATAATATAAAATCATTAAATTTAAATATTTTATAGGCCCCATATGCCATGGATAACTTTTCTGGAGAGGCTATATGGGAATATAATACTTTAAATCTCTTATCAATACACCCAATATTTCTATGTAGTCCAGGTATTACTATTGCAGGGAGGTTGGAGTTTTTTATTTCATCATATACCTTTGTACCGCCACCTATCTTTTCCCCAACTCCCTCTATATTTATTACCCCTCTGTTTTTTACCTTCTCTATGGGCAATATTTTGTTTATGCCATCTCCCATGGAATAACATACTGAGATAAGATCTATTTCCTCTAAATTTACATATTTATTTAACTCCTCTAAAAAAGATCTCTTCTTTAATTCATTCCGAGAGAGGGTAAAAAATGTATTTTTGCCATCCCTTCTAATACATACTTTAATACCTGATGTCCCATGATCTATTCCAATAGTAATCACAAAACCACCGAAATTTATATTTTTTTAAGTGTTAAATAAAATTCATTGATAAAAATATAATAATAAAAATAATATAAATATGATAAAAAATAATAAATTTTATAATTTAAAAGATTTTGTATTCTAATTATTTCAAATGTATACCATTATTTATGATCCTACATAAATAATATAATAAAAATAACAAAAAGGATAAAATATAAATAATAAGGAGATAATTTCAAGTCCATGTCTAATTTAGCCCAATTATGAACTTTTATAATTGGTCCTCAGGGAGAATTTACCCTGTTCTCCCCAGTGATCAGGAGCATAAGAAGAATAATAATGGATTTTTACTTTTTATGTTTTTATTCCCTTTTTAGGTATTATTTTAATATCTTAGATTTTTCTATTTTTATCTTAATTATTTTTTACTTTTTATTTTTTATTTTTTTTAAATAATTGTTACTTTTTTATGGAATCTTAATGGGAATTGAGATTGTTGTATTTCCATATTATAAATAATTTTGTTTAGGATTATAATAATTTTATCCTCTCTTTAAATTTTATGGCGTTATCGTCTTTAAGGTATTCGTCAATCTTTCTTTCAATTTTTCTGCACCTGCAACAGAATCTTCATAATCAATGCATCTGTAATGTTTAATATCAAAAGGAACATCTTCTAAGTTTTGAGTGATTAAAATAACTTCTTTTCCCATGGCATGGGCTAACCCTAATTCATAAAATACATTTGGATTTCTTCCAGTTAAATCGGCGATTATAACCCTAGCTTCTTGTATATGTTCTAATATATCCTCTATTATGGGTTTAGTATCAAAAATCTCGTCTGCTCTTGTGCATCTCAGCTTGAAACTCCCAACAACTCTTTTTATTATTGAGTCATATATAGGTAAGAATTTTTCATCAAAAGGCATTAATACAAAGCAAAGAGTCTCATCAATAGCCTTTTTTTCAGTCTGTAATTTAGGAACCTTTTTTTTGGAGGGGAGTGAATTTAATTTTCTCTTTTTTTCATCCTGGCAAGTATTTCTTCCAAATCATCTTCTGTATACCCTAAATTAAATAAGCTTTCTATAACTTTACTAAAATCCTTTGTCTCTCTGTCCCAATCTGCAAAATCAATAATAATTTTACTCAAGACAGAAATAAACAAACTTTGGTCCTTTCTAAATAACTCTGTTAAGAAAACACCTAAAGCCTCTTCTGCATAATCTGTATATACTGGTATTACCATATTTGCTCTCCTAAGATTCCAAATATATTCTTCGCATCTACCCCATAACTGATCTATATTATACTCAATACAAAGATAATTAAAGCGTTTAGAAATCAAATACTTATCAATACTAAGTCTTAAAAGATTGGCATATAGTGGTCTCAGTTTAGAGTCTATATTAACATTCATTTTTATTCACCTCTGTCTATGGCGTATATCTCATCCATATGCAAAATTTATATCTTATTCTGATTTAGAAAGATATGCGAAATTTATAATATCTTACATAATAAGCAATATATGCAAACTCATTTATAACCTTTTCTATATGTGAAAATGGAACAGCAAAAATCCCACTGGTAGATCTTACATGGATAGAATCTTGTATTTCCCACATACCTTTGCCAATAGCATTCTAAATGATTCATAGTTATAAATTTTGTAAAGACATTTGGGCATAGCCAAAAGCAAAACCAGATACCTACCTATTACCGAGTACGACAGCAGAAAGCAAACATCCTGAAGAGGAGTTAAATATAATTTTATAAAGCAAATTTGTATGGTTTTTATGGATTTTGATATATATAATTATACTTCCAATTAACAAAATAATAACGGTAAAAAGTAAAAAGGAAAGAGAATTTTTATTTTTTCACCCACATACAATAAGTTAAAGAACCCAAAACTATAAAGATTATGATAAGAATAAATAAAAATTATAAATTATTTGGTGAGTTTTATGATATATGTGGAATCCATAATGAAAAAACCAATAGTTGTTAATTTCAATGACAATATTGGGGATGCAATAGCATTATTTCGAAAAAATAAAATTAGTGGAGCCCCTGTAGTTGATAATAATGGAAATGTTATTGGTATAATATCTGAAAGTGATATAATAAAAACCCTTACTACCCATTCTGGAGGCATAAATATGGTACTTCCTTCCCCTTTGGATTTAATTGAACTTCCATTAAAAACCACTTTAAAAATGGAGGAATTTAAGGAGGATATGGAAAGAGCACTTAATATAAAAGTAATAGATATTATGACAAAAAAATGTAATTAGCATACCTCCCAACACCTCAATAAATGATGCTGCCAAGATAATGGTGGAAAACAATATTAAGAGATTACCAATTATTGAAAATGGCAAATTAGTTGGTATTATCACCAGAGGAGATTTAATAGAGGCTTTATTATAGTTCTTAAAAATTTAAAAGAATAATAAAAAAATAAAAAATAAAACATAGGTGCTATTATGGTGCTAACCCTTAAATCCCCCTCAAGAATACATATTGGACTAATAGATTTAAATGGGAATATTGGTAGAGTAGATGGAGGCATGGGAATTTCATTGGATTATCCAAATTTTTTAATTGAAGGTAGGGAAAGTTCAGAGATTGAGATAGAATTTGATATAAATAAAAAAATAATGGATAATAACTTAGAAAATACCCTTAAAAATATAGAAAATAAATTATTAACTATTTCAAAAAGGGTTTTAAATTATATTGGGGAAGATGGTATTTATATTAATGTAAAGGACATAATTCCATTGCATAGTGGTTTGGGAAGTGGTACCCAGATGGCCCTCTCCACTGGAATGCTGATATCAAAAATATATAATAGAAATTTAGATATTAAAACCCTCTCAGATATTACAGATAGGGGAGGAACCTCAGGCATAGGAGTATATTCCTTTGAAAAGGGAGGATTTATAATAGATGGAGGCCATGCCTTTGGAAAGGGAAAAGATAAAGAAAATTTTGCCCCCTCCTCAGCATCAAAAAATGTTAGAACTCCCCCATTAATATTTAGGCATGATTTTAGTTGGTATATTGTACTTATTATACCTAAGGGGGAGAATATTTATGGGGATAGGGAGGTAAATATCTTTAAAAAATACTGTCCAATACCCCTGAATGAAACCCAGAGAATATGCCATATTATCCTTATGAAGATGTTACCTGCCATAGTTGAAGGGGATATTGTTCCCTTTGGAGGGGGCATTAATGAATTACAGTATTTAGGATTTAAAAAAATAGAATTGGATCTTCAAAGGGGAATAGTTAAAGACCTTTTAAGGGATCTACAAAAGATAGGATATAGTGGATTATCCAGTTTTGGCCCTACTATCTACTCTATATGTGAGGATAAGGAAAGTCTTAAAAGAGTAGTTGAGACCTCTGAGGAATTCTTTGATAACCATGGTATTGATGGGGACATAATAATTACTAAATGTAATAATGAAGGATTTAAATTAAATAAATAAAAATATAGTAAAAAATAAAATGATAAAAATATAAAAAATGAATAATAGAATAATAAAAAATAATGAAATATAACCCAATAACTATAAACATTTAGTTTTTCTCATATCTCTCTCTATGCTGTCCATCTCTTCCCCATATCCTAAGGCTATTTCTTCCATTATTTCCAATATTTTTTTATTATCAATATCTATTTCCAAATCCTTTAAGGATGAGGTTTTAATATATGAAGGAGTGCCTTCATTTGATAGGTTAATACCCAGATGTACCTTTGCCGAAGATATGCCCCTACAGGCAATGGACACAGATAATTTACCCTCATTGTAATGGAGATCATCGCCTCTTCTTATTAATTTTTTTCCAGAGGCCCCTTCCAAAACATCCTTAGCAATGGATATTAATATTCTCTGCCTTAAATATATCATCTTTAAGTCTGGGTTGTCAAAGTGCTCAATAATAAAGTTCATGGCATCTGAGGATTTTATTAATATAGTCCCATGTTTGCCCTCTTCCATAACATCCTTTAAATCCTTCATGTTTTCTATATTTACATTAAGATTCCCTCTAAATGCTACAATACTGTCCTTTTGGAGGCCATATTTTTCAAAGGCCCATAATGGCTCAATTTCCTTTCCAGTGTATTCCATAGGTTCATTTTTTATAACTACAACAATACTATCAAAATGCACTTTTTTCATACCATTTCACCTGGAATAGAGGTAATATTCAATAGGATAATATAATTAATACAATTAATGAGTTTAAAATTAATTATTTAAAATAAAGTATAAATAAAATAAAAGTTTTTATATTTAAAATATATTTAAGATTATTTTTTATTATAATATTAATGGAGGAATATTATGTGGGAAAATGCGCCCTCTCATATATGTAGAGGAGGAGATTTAAGGGGGCTATCTTTTTGCTGCCCTCCTGTAAAGGGATGTCCAATCTATAGTGCCCTAAAAATGTTAAAAATGGATACTCAGGAGTTTATAAAAATAAAGGATGACTTTGGAAAAAAAACCAAATTAGGCAATGGCAAAAACACCTGTTTTGGTAGTTTAGTATGGTGCTGTAAAATAAGCAAGCCATGCCCATTTAGAGATGGGGCCCTTTTAAGTAGTGGCATAAGTAGGGAGGAGTATATGGAATTAAAGAAAAGATTATCTGAAGAAATATTAAAAAAATCAAAGTTCTTTAATGAATCTATAGAATTTTTAGAAAAAAAAGGATTTAAAAGAGAAGATATTGAAAAAACAATAATTGAAACAGGGGATTTAAAGGAAACCATTGTTAAATTAAGAAGTAGTACTTAATGTAAATTTATAGAATATATTTGCGTGTAGATACACAGGCAATAGGCATAGATACGTCCTTAAAAAATAGTGGGCTCGGGGAGATTCGAACTCCCGACCACCGCCGTGTCAGGGCGGCATCATAGCCAACTAGACTACGAGCCCATTATACCATAACTTAGTATTATGAAGTAATATATAAGTTTTTCGATTTAGAGTTCCAGTTAATACTCCAATATAAAATTTATAGGGGATTGGAGAATATATTTATGGCATGGCATTTATTTATAATATTGAAATATTAAATATGTTTTAAGTTATTAATAAATATTATATGGGTATTAAAACTGGTTCTATGGAATTATCCTTAATCTTAACTTTCATAATGGTTTTAATGGAATCCCTTGGAACTGTGGGGCTTCCAGGATTTAATAAAAGAATTTTTTTGTTATCGTTAATGGTTATTTCCTTAATAAGTGGGACATGGGTATGCCCTGATATTAATACATCCAGATTTTTTTCCATGGCATAATACTTCATCTTTAATAAATCCCCCCTGGGTTCTATTATGTCTCCATGTATAATCCCCACATTAAAGCCACCTATGTTAATAACCCTCTCCCTTGGAAGATCAAGATAATCCCCATTTCCCTTTACTGCAAGGGTCTTACTTATTTTTTTTAAATCATCTAAAACAGATTCTGAGGTTATATCTCCACAGTGTATAATTAAATCAACATCTGAAAAGTGTTCATATACTTTATTGGGTATTTCATCTAACCTATCGCCTATATGAGTATCTGAAATAATACCTAAAATCAATCTACCACCAAAAAACATTTAATTTAAATATTAAAAATCTTGGATATATGCCATAATTTAGGTATGTTATACTATATATTTTTTATTCATTTGGAATAGAGGGTAATTTCCCTATAAAATCCTAAAAAAGGGATGCTATAAAAACTATGATGTAAAGCCATAATATAATAGAATATAAAAAAATAACTTTATTTTAATAATAATGTGGCTTCCTTGGGGTGGGCATGGACTCCCCCTATCCATTTAACCCCAGATTCAACTCCATTCCGCTACCCTATGAGCGTCGACGTCCTACCTACCGCTGCTCCCTTCCGGGCCTGACGGGGTTCAGTAGGTTAAGGAGGTTTGCCTACTTTCTACAAAGTAGGTTCCTCCACCGCCTTACCCCATAGGACGAAATGTCATCGTAGAACCTGGGAATGGACAGGGGAAACCCATGCCGCCCCCAAGTTTTCGGCTCCTGCATAAGGCGATTTCAGGTTACAGGGGACGCCTAACCCCCCAGCCTAGCCACGAAAATAATATATATTTTAAATATATATACTTTACTATAAAGTATAAAAATTTTAATTTAAACATAAATAAGCCCACTAAATAGGCCTTTATTATTTAAAATAGCAATATTTAACATTGCACTGCCTCCTCTAACCATATACATATATTGCATTGCCATTATAGTTAATTAATTTTAATTCCTCTATTGGAGGCTCACCATATAATGGTTTTATTATTAAAGGAACATTATGTTTTTTAGATATTTTTAATATAAAGGGTTGGAGATCCCTTGGAGGTCTAATGGAATATATTAAGTTAGCATACTTATATAGGTCCAATTTTGGATTAAATATGTCATCAATAAGGGCATTTAATCCTTCCCTTTTTGCTTTATCTATTGCATCCCTATTTATATCAACAACAGTTAGATCTATTCTATTATCATACTCTTTAAGTACTTTTGCCACTTTAAAATAATATCCCACCCCTATCTCCACAATTTTATAGGGGTTGTTATTCTTAATATTTTTTATATGTTTATTAATAATATATTCAGATAGATATTCCATAATTATAACCATTAAAATTTTTTATATCTTATTAATTAATTTTAATATTTTTTTTAAAGTATATGGCATTGCAATAAAGGGTAATATAATTTAAAATATAAAAAACTAATAAAATATAAAATATAAAATTATAGTCGAAAATATAATTTTTTAAACTTATAACTTTAACATAAATATATAATAAAAGGATAATATATTAATAAAGAGAATTTTACTATAAATCCATCTCTAATTTATCTTAATCTAAGGTTCATAATGCCATCCTGTCAAAGGATTACATGGTCTCCCAGTGCTCAGGAGCTAAGGAGTTATAGGGGAATTTCTACTTTTCATGTATTTGCTCCTTCTTAAGTATTTTAAAATCTTAAATTATTCTATTTTATTTTATTATTTTTTATTTTTTTATTGCTATATTAATAATTTTTATAATTATTATTAATTATTTTTATTACATTATATAGATTTAGGATATTACTGCATTTATATTTTTAAAACCTATAATGTAAAGAGGGGTGTTGGGAAAAGTAAAGTTAAGAGTTTGAGATTTTTAAAGGATAAGTTTAAGATATTATACATTGACCATAAATTTATATTATGCATTATCCCTTATATTGACACCAATGGATCTCATTACCCCTATAAAGTTAGGAAAGGATATTTTAACAGCATCCTCTCCCTCTATTATAGTTCTTCCCTCGGCTCGCAATCCAGCAATGGTAAAGGCCATTACCAATCTATGGTCATGGTAGGTATTTAATTTTGCTCCCTTCAATTTTCCAACCCCCTCTATTATAAGGCCATCTGGTTTTTCTGTTATTTTGCCCCCCATTTTATTTAATTCCACTCTACAGGCATTTAACCTATCACATTCCTTATATCTAACATGTTCCCCATTGTATATCTCAGTTCTTCCCTTGGCAAAACAACCTAAAACTGCAATGGTTGGTACCAGATCTGGTATATTTTTCACATCTATGGATATCCCCCTTAGGGAGTATGGGCCATTTATTACTACCCTATCTTTTTTAACCTCAATTTCAGCGCCCATCTCTTTAACAATATTAATTATTTCTTTATCTCCCTGTTTTGAGTCCTTAAATAAATTTTTTATGGTAATTTCTGAGTTTAAAAGTACCCCTGCTGCTATTAAATAGGATGCTGAGGAATAATCCCCCTCAACAGTATAATTACAGGGTTTATATTTTTGATTTCCCTCAATAAAAAATCCAATCTCCTTTATGTTATTGTTATTACCTATATTATTGCCATATGTATCATTATTACATGGATTATTATAATTAATATATTGCCCATAGGCATCATCTTCCCTTAATACCTTAATTGATATTCCAAACCTTTTAAGGACATCTATTGTTATATTTAAATATGGAGCAGACTTTAAAGGGGTTTTAAGTATTATTTTGGAATCCTCCTCAGAAAAGGGCAAAGTCATCATTAAGGAGGTAATAAATTGGGAACTTATATCTCCCTTTATTTTAACAGTATTATTTTTTATTTTACCCCCCTTAACAACTATGGGGGCAGTACCATCCATCTTGGATGAAAATGCCTCAATACCAAGTTGATTTAATCCATCTAAAAGAGGTCCCATAGGTCTCCTTATTATGGAATTATCCCCTGTTAGAATGGCATAACCTTTTGGTATTTGGGAGGATATTCCAGTTAATATTCTCAATGTTGTGCCACTGTTTCCAACATCTATAACATTATCAGGAGTCTTAGGAGAGTTATTATTTCCCTCTATTATCCATTTACTTAAGGATTTATTGTTATTTATATCCCCCTGGGCTCCCAAGGATATTCCTCCCCTAAGGGAAGATAGACAATCCTCACTATTCAATGGATTTATAATTTCAGATACTCCATTTGCTAAGGAGGCACATATAACAGTCCTGTGGGTATAAGATTTTGAAGGAGGAACACTTACTTCTCCTTTAATTTCCTTAGTTTTTTCCACAATTATCATAATATCCACCATTTAATGTTTTTTATTAATTTTTAAATTATTTTTTATTTATTATTTTATAATCAATTATTATTTTATTATTTTTAATTAAATTATTTTATTTTAATAAATTTTTTACAAAATCCTTCTTTTTAATGGCCTCATTACATGCTTCCTCAATTTTTTTCTTCATAATCTCAAATTCCTCCTCACTGGGTTTCATTTTTTCTACAACCTTCTTTACAGGAGTATAGGCTGATTCCCTAAACTCTGGAATAAGAGGTATCCTTTTGTTGTTCTCTATTATATAACTTATACTCCCTTCTTTTACCTCACCTACTCTCTTTGCACCAGTTTTTTTCTCTACTTCATTGGCATACTCCTTTGGAACTATTATCAATAAACTATCTATGGATACTCCCAAGGGATCAATATTTAATTCTTTTAACATATTCAAAACCTTAGGGTTTATTAGATCAAGTATGGCATCCATTTGAAACTCCAAGGATACATTGGCAGTTTTTGATATTTCATAGGCATCCCCCCTAAGGCCTCCATTTGTTATATCTGTCATTACATGTATGTATTTTAATAAGTCATTATCTATTAGGTTTTTACAGGCCTTTAAAAAGTTTATATTAAGGGTTTCATATACTACCTCAAACATTCCATGATAAAGGGCTGTTGTGGAAATTGTTCCTCCCCCTCCCCCTTCTGTCATAAGTATTACATCTCCAACCTGGGCCCTATTTCTTGCTGTTGGTTTATCCTCCTTAATTACTCCTATGGCTCCAACTGAACTTACCATTCTCTCTCCAAGTACCATATCTCCCCCTACCCTTAGGGTACTTCCTCCAACCAATGGTACCTCTATGGCCTCAGATACTGCACATATACCTGCTGTAAAGTCCAATATCTTGGATACATCCCCATCATCGGCTAAGTGTATATCACTTATAAGTGCCACAGGTTTTGCCCCCATTACAAAAACATCCCTAAGGCAGGCTCTTGTAACATGAAAACCTGCCAAAAAAGGGAAATCACTTAATCTTGAATGAGTGCCATCTACTGCAACTACTATATATTTTCCCTCGGCCTCCACAACTCCTCCATCATCCTGCTCCCTACTATCCACCACTGTTTTTTGATTTGTACTCTCTATTATTCTTGCTATTTGTTTATGAAGAAAAAAATCTCCCTCTCCCCTACTACCCCCTCCAATTTCTCCCATGGTTATTCCCGATGTGTAATAATTTAATAGATTGGATAGATTGGGATCCTTTATTTTTTTATAGGATTCTACAGATTTTACCTCCTGCAAAACAGATTTAATAAATTCCTCTGCAAGTTTTTTATCAATGTTTTTTATTTCCAGTACTCTTTTGACCCCCTCTTCAATTATAGTATTTTCAGGTATTCCTTTTCTTAAAGATCTTTTTGCATACTCTTCTATATCCATAATAATCACCAATTTGTTATATCCAATATATCCATATATTTAATAATTTATATTGATAATTTATATTAATGATTCACATTAAAATTTATATTTAAAATCATTTAATAATTTATATTTAATAATATTTTTTTATAATTATTATTTTTAATTTTTAATTTATTTTTAATCTTTAATTTAATAGTAAAACTTCTATTTATTTATAGACTCCCTATAATATAGATAATCTATAATTCATAAAAATTTAGGATGAAATTATGATCTATGATTTTAGAATGGAAAAAAAATATGGATATACCACTGGTTCCTGTGCTGCAGCAGGGGCCTACTGTGGCATTTACTATTTAAAAAAAGGCATAAAATTGGACTATGTTCAATTGGAAAATGATAAGGGAGATATTCTAATAATACCAATAGAGGAAATAAAGGGAGATACTGATTCCAAAGCAACAGTAATTGTTAAAAAGTTTGCAGGGGAGGATATAGATATTACAAATGGAATAGAGGTTATTGTTGAAGTTGAACTTATAAACAGGGAATACTTGGAGGAAAGGGTTAAAATAATTGGAGGAAAGGGCGTAGGCATAGTTACAAAGGATGGATTGCAAATAAAAAAGGGAACTCATGCCATAAATCCAAAACCTAAGGAACTTATTGTTAAAAATATTATAGGCCTTTTAGATAATAATGAGGGAGCCATAATAAAAATATCCATCCCTAAGGGAGAGGAATTAGCCAAAAAAACATTAAATCCAAAACTTGGAATAGTAAATGGAATATCCATACTTGGAACCACAGGAATTGTTAGGCCCATGTCAAATGAGGCCTATAAGGAATCATTATTGCCCCAAATTGATATTGCACTTACAAAGAACTATAAAAAATTAATATTTACCCCTGGAAATATAGGTACAAGGTATGCAAAAAAGTTATTAAATGTAGAGGAGGATCAGATAATTGAAGTTTCCAATTTTTGGGATTTTATGCTAAATAAGGCTGAGGAAAAGGGAGTAAAAAATATATTAATATTTGGCCATTCTGGAAAAATCATAAAACTTGCTGCAGGTATATATAATACACATTCAAAGGTTGCTGATGGGAGAAATGAAATATTAACAGCCCATAGTTCTCTGTATATTAAAGACAGTAATACTCTAAGAAAAATACTTTATTCCAATACAACAGAGGAGATTATAGAAATTTTAAAGGGAGAAAATGTATTAAATAATGTTTTTAATGATATAGCAAAGAGAGTTGTCGAAAGGGCCAGTAGTAGATGGAGAAAGATAAATTTTGCCTCCATTATCATAGATATGAAGGGTAATATCTTAGGAGAATGTGATCTGCCAATGGAAGGGATGGAGAATAATTAAAAATAAAAATATAATAAAATAATTTAAAAAAATATAAAAAATTATTAATTTAATCAAACACATAAAAATATTTTAAACTTATAATCTGTAAAATAAATGATATATAAAATAATAAAAGAAATAAAGTATAAATGATAAGAATTAAGTTTCTACTTTACTGAATATAACTTTTTATAATGTATCTTTGTAAAGAAATCTTCCCTATTCTTCGGAGTGCTTAGAAGCATCTGGAGTAAGGATAGAATTCTACTTTTTATTATCCACTCCTTTTTAAATATTTTAAAATCTTTTATTTTTATTTTTATCTTATTATTCTTTATTTATTTTTTTATTAGATTTTTTGGAATTAAGGTTTTTTTATATTATAAATAGATGTTAATACCATAAAAATAATAATATAAATAAATCAATCCATTTTTATTTCATTATAAAGTAAATTACATAGTTTAACCATGTCCTCCACACTTAATTTAAATACCCTTTCATTTAAATCAAAATCCAAATTATTTAATGGAAGATTATTTAAAATTTTTTTTATTCCTTCCCTGTCCATGTTTATCTCGTGGGAGGAGTTAATAAGGGCTCTTTTAATAGTTTTATTTTTATGTTGAAATAGGGCTCTTAATAAATCATCAAAAAAGATAGGATCCTCTAAGGGCAACAAATCCTCTGGTTTCCTTTTAATAATTTTTACAATTGCAGAATATACCTTAGGTTTTGGAAAAAATGCATTGGGCGAAACCTTACATATAAACTCCACATTTGCAAGATATTGTATAGCAACACTTAACCTGCCATACTCCTTTGTCCCTTCCTTGGCAGTTAATCTCTTTGCAAATTCATACTGATACATTAATACTGATATATCAAAATCCCTTTTTAGTAGTTTAAAGGTAATTGGAGAGGATATCTGATAGGGCAGATTTGCCACAACTTTGTTAAAGTCCAAACTGTTAAAATCTACCTTTAAAGCATCATCCCATAATATATGGATGTTATTATATGCGGAAAGGATTTCCTCTGCAAAGGGTTCCAATTGTCTATCTAATTCAATAACATATACTTTTTTAGCCTGTTCCGCCAATTCCTTTGTTAATATGCCCTTTCCAAGTCCTATCTCCAATACAGTATCATTTTTATTTATATCTGCAACAGCAACAGTTTTTTTAACTATGTTTCTGTCTCTTAAAAAACATTGTCCAAGTCTTTTATTGTATCTCATAATACCCCATTAAAGTATTAAAATATAAATAAATTAATAGTATTAATATCTCAATATGTCATATAAAAAAAGTTTTATTAGATCTAATTAATTAACGGTGATATTAAATGATAACAGTTTCTATAATCGGAGGAACAGGATATACAGGAGTAGAATTATTAAGAATACTCTCCAATCACCCAAAGGTAGAAATAGAGCATATAACCTCAAGAAAATTAGATGGAAAGGGCATAACTAAGGTTCATACAAATTTAAAGGGCATAGGTAACTTAGATAACTTAATATTTAAAGATGTTCCCATTGAAAACATAGACTCAGATTTTGTATTCTGTGCTACCCCCCATGGAGTATCAATGGAAATAGTGCCAAAATTATATGAAAGGGACATAAAAATCATTGATTTAAGTGGAGATTATAGATTTGAAAACATAAACATCTATGAGGAATGGTATAATTTAAAGCACACTGGAAAACTTAGATCCATTTATGGATTGCCTGAGATTCATAGAGAGGACATAAAAAAGGAAAAACTTGTGGCAAATCCTGGATGCTTTCCAACTGGGGCCATACTATTACTGGCACCCCTTATTAAGGAGGGTATTGTAGAGGATAGAATTATTATTGATTCAAAAACTGGAGTAAGTGGAGCAGGAATAAATCCTTCAAATACTACCCACTTCCCCAATATAAATGAAAATATATTGCCCTACAAACTTACAACCCATAGGCATACCCCAGAAATAGAAGAGGAATTAAAAAAAATATCCAATAGGAATGTAAAAATATCCTTTACCCCCCATCTGGCCCCAATTACAAGGGGCATACTTACAACTGCCCACACATTTTTAAATGAAAGTATGGAGAGGGATGACATAATTGGAATATACAACTCATTTTATAAAAAAGAACCATTTATAAGGATATTTTGCGAGGAAATCCCTAAATTAACAGGAGTAAGGGGCACCAATTTCTGTGATATTGGAGCCTTTGAAATTGATAGATATGGAAGACTTGTTATGGTATCCACAATTGATAACCTTGTAAAGGGAGCCAGTGGCCAAGGAGTACAGAATATGAATATAATGGCAGGATTTAAGGAAACAGAGGGATTACTATTTGGAGGTTTAATGCCATAGATCATATAATTTTTTTAACTAATTTATATTAATATATATTAATTATTTTTTAATACCATTTAATTAATTATTTAACTATTTATTTTTATATTATAATTTTTTATTTTATTATTTATTTAAAAAAATTAATAGTTGATATTATGATAATGCACCCAAGACCTTCTCCTATAGCAGCCTCAATGTATCAATTAAGGGATATTGGCGTAGATGCAATAATTCTCCATGGTCCAAGTGGTTGTTGTTTTAGAACTGCAAGATTGTTAGAGTTAGATGGAGTAAGGGTATTTACAACAGCAATGGATGAAAATGACTTTATATTTGGAGGTAGTGAGAAGTTAGAAGATACTTTAAATGAGGTATTGGATTACTTAAAAAAACATAACCCCAAGGAAAATTTTATTATAGGCATTGTTGGAACCTGCCCAAGTATGATAATTGGAGAGGACCTATATCTCCCAGTGAATAACTATGCCAAGGACAACATAAAAATTATACCTGTGGAAATACATAGTGGAATGGGAGATAACACCATTGGAGCCATAAAAGCCATGGAAAGTTCCTTGGAAATGGGCATAATAGATGAAAGGGAATTTGAAAGGCAAAAATTTATATTAAAAAAAGCCACAGAAGTGGAAAAAACAAGGGGCATGGCTAAAAGTAAATACCTAAAACCCTCCTATGAGGATGATGTGGATAGGGTAATTGAATTAATTAAAGATCTCAATAATAATGGAAAAATAGCCTGTGTATTAAATGCCAAAAAGGAAACAGCATATTTATTTGCCCATCCTCTAATTGAAATAAATAAGTATTTTGATAAAAAAAATATATTAAATATTGCCAATTTAGATAAGAACATTGGCCTTAAAAAAATAAGAGAAGATGCCAAAATCCTATTGAATGAATATAAAATGAATAACATAAACATTGATTATATCACTGGAGGATTGGATGAATATCCCCTTACTGGAAAAAAAGCCGTAGATATATTAAAGGAGATTGATGTGGATATGGTAATAGTATCTGGAGTGCCCCATGCACTTCCCATAGAGGAACTAAAGAAAACCAACAGTAATATTATAACAGTGGGCATAAGTGATGGTCCTCGATTGTATCATCCAATAAAGGAGATTTATGATTATAGTATTATTGAATTGGATGCCCATGCAAAGGTATTAGGTAAGAGAACTATTGTAAAATCAAGATTTGGCGAAATATTAAGATATGCTTTAAAGGATTTGTAATTGTTATTTATTATCTATTATTATCTATTATTACCTATTATTATATATTATTTATTATTTATTATCTATTATTTATTTTTTATTTTTTTATAATTTATTATCATTAATTAATTATTTTTTTTAATATCTAAACTTATATCAATGGCAGGAGCAGAATGTATTAAACATCCCATGGATATTATATCTATATCATATTTTGCATACTCCATAACATTTTTTTCATTTATACCCCCACTAACTTCAACAATGGGAGGCTTATATCCCATTTTACTAAAATTATCAATCACTTCAAGAGCCTCCTTAATATCCTCAGGTTTAAAATTATCCAATAACACTATATCAGGCATATAGGGAAGTACCTTTTCCAAAAGTTCTATACTATCCACTTCAACCTCTATCTTCTTTGAAAAACTAACTTTTTTTAATCTATTGAAACATTCATCCACTCCAAGGGCCTCTATATGATTATCCTTTATCATTACCATATCATCCAATCTAAATCTATGGGTATCCCCTCCTCCAATATAAACAGCATATTTTTCAATTGGAGACAATCCTGGAAGAGTCTTTCTTGTGCAGGCTATTTTTACCTTTTTGTTTATTTTATGTACCATGCTAACTATGTTGTATGTTTTTGTGGCTATGCCACATAGATGCATTAAAAAATTTAAGATAGTTCTTTCAAGGGTTAAAATCTTTCTTGTATTGCCATAAATTTCCATAATTTTACTATTTTCATTTGCAAGTTTTCCCTCATCTATCAATATACTGTATTTTAAGTTATGCTCCTCTAAAAAATCGGCAATAAAGTTTATACCGCAGATTATGGATTTTTCCTTTATAATTATCTCTCCCTTGGAATTATGATTTTTGGGAATAATATACTCTGAAGTAATATCTCCAAAGCCCACATCCTCAATAAGAGAATTATTTAAAATTTTTTTGGCATACATATTTAACATAGATTCACCAATTTATTATGTATATATAAAAATTAACATTAAAAATAAAATAAATTAAGATAATAAAAATAAATTAAATAAAAATAAATATTAAAAAATACTAAAATATTTAATAAAAATTTTAAAATAAATTTAAAAATAATAATTTTTTATAGTTTAATAAGATATATTACTTATTGTTATTTTTTAATTAATTTAATTAATCTTTAACTTCTATTGCATCCTCTGGACAAACATCCTCACAAACCATACAGAATGTACATACCTCTTCGTTGGCAACTACTACCTTAGCATCCTCTATTTCAAATACCTCCATAGGGCAGGTATTTACACACTCTGCACAATCTGGCCCCTTACATTTATCATAATCAATAATTACACTCATAAAATCACCTCTAAATTTAATCTAATGTAGTTTTAAAAAATATTTTTATACAACTCTACTATTTAATAATCCATATCTATAATTTTTATAGTTTTTTATATATTATAGGATATATACCTATTAAAATATATATTATTATTTAGTTATATTATTTACCCCTATTTTATTTTTTAAATGAAATATCAAACTCAGATAACATTACCTCAACAGAGTATGCTGCCCTTGTAATGCCCATACTTCTTGGATCAGCATCTGTTCCAACAACATAAAAATTATCCCTAATTTTTGGATAAACAAAATATTGTCCAACGGTACAGGAGGCCTGTTCAGGAATACTCTCTTGAAAATGAATCATATGGGCTCTATCTATGTTTATGTTTATTTTATTTTCAATAATATTTAGGGCCTCTTCTTTTTTTGTATTTACAAAGGAGAATCCCAATAAATGCTTTCCAGAGGGGGCTAAATTTTTATCATAATTTGATACACAGGTAGCCCAACAGGGATGATCTATCCATATCTCTGAGCCAGTATAATTAAAGGGATTTTTTTCATGGCCTATCCATACAGTTAGGGATTTTGTGAATTTTATACCTTCCAATTTATCCTTATTCCTTTTAATTTCATCTATCTCTGCAATCTTAGGAAGAATCTTAGAAGGAGCAGAGTATATTACAACATCAGCATGGTAGTTGTCCCTATCAGTTTCAACAATATAACCTGATTTTTCTTCATTTTCATTGTATTCAAGGATTTTTATAACCTCCTCTCCCTCAATGATTTTTGTTTTATTTAGGGAATATAATATGGAATCACATATTGATTGGACTCCGCCAATGGGATAGCCCTGGGTCCAATATCTTACTTTATTTATAAATTTTCCTATATATCTTTTGGATCCACTTCTTATGGAATTTAAAAAGCCATCATTTAAAATGCTTTTAATTCTTTCCTTATTTATTTTTTTAAATAACACAGTTTTTAATGGATTTATTCTTAAATCTTCATATATAAAAGGTAGAATATCATCCTCTGGAATATAACCTGCCCCTGTGAATAATCTCCATAATGGTGTTTTTTTAATATCCTCACCACTTAAAAAGTAGCATATGGTATTAAAAAAATCTATGGACTTGTCACTTAAATTCATATCCTTTATAACATCATAAACAGAGGTTTCCTTAGAAAAACCAGAGGTCATTAAATCTATCATCTTTGTAGTAATAATTACCTTGTCCCTATTTGGAACTATGGGGGTAGTGGTCCATTCCTGCATGGAAACAGGTATGGTATATAGTTTATCCAATCTAACATAATAATCTCCATAAGGCCTAAAATTTGGGATGTATTTTGAATACTTTTTTAATAACCTAATTAAGGGACCCTCATTTAGCATGGTAATGGCATGAACTCCTATATCCACAATATAGCCCTCATCAATATATTCACTTCTACAGAGGCCTCCAACTTTATTTTTTTCTATAACTATTACATCATGGCCTTTTTTTTCAAGTGCCAGTGCAGAGAGCAATCCTGAAGTTCCTCCTCCTACCACTATTATTCTCATAATCTCACCTTATGGCTTATAAACAGAATGAATAATAAAATTATAATAAATTATAGTAAATATAACATTAATTAACATTTATAATATTAATAACATTTAATAACTTTATTAAATATTTACTTAAAATAATAAAAAATAAAAATTAAAAATAAAATAAAAAATAAAGAATAATTAAAATAAAATTAATTAATTATTAAAATAAAATAAAGTTTTAAAATATAAATTCAATATCAGATAATCTATTTTTTACTTCATTTAATATTCTATCCTCCTCTTCTTCAGACACCACTCCATCCTTAAATGCTGGGAAGCAGGCTGCCAATCTTATATAACTTCCTGCATCATCCCAGGGCACTGTGGATATAAGTTTCTCCCTTATAAGGTATTGGGAAAACTCCTCGGCACTTTTAAAGGTTTTACCCTCCTTTGTACCCTTTGGTATTTTTAAGTAGAGATAGAAAGTCCCCCCTGGCATTTTAGCATTAAATCCTAACTCCTTAAATATATTTACCATTTTTTTAAGTCTTCTTTCGTATTTCTCCCTAGTTCTTTCTGTAATTTCAG
>JAHEPY010000035.1 GCA_019561565.1 Methanothermococcus sp. SCGC AD-155-M21 | reverse complement strand
CCCAGGATTGGTATGTAAAACCTGTGGTGGTAGGATAGGTAGTTGTCCAGGACACTTTGGACATGTTGAACTCTCAAAACCAGTAATACATGTAGGATTTGCCAAGGACATATATAAAATTTTAAAGGCCGTGTGTCCCTATTGTGGGAAGGTATCACTAATGGAATCTAAAAGGAAGGAATATCTTGAAAAAATGGAAAAGTTAGAAGAGGATGGAGGGGATAAATGGGCATTGGTGGATGAAATATTAAAGGATGCTGCTGGAAGAAATGCCTGCCCCTACTGTGGTGAAGTTAAATACAGCATAAAGTATTCAAAACCTACAACCTATTATCAAGTGGATGGGAAGAGTCAAAGACAGATCATGCCCTCTGAAGTTAGGGAAATCCTTGAAAAAATACCAGATGAGGATTGTCCCTTGCTTGGAATAAACTCAAAGACTGTAAGACCAGAGTGGATGGTTTTAACTGTACTTCCAGTGCCCCCTGTAACGGTAAGGCCCTCTATAACCTTGGAAAGTGGAGAAAGAAGTGAGGATGATCTTACCCATAAGATGGTAGATATTATTAGAATCAATCAAAGACTTGAGGAAAATATAGAGGGAGGAGCCCCAAATCTAATTATTGAGGACCTTTGGGACCTTTTACAATATCATATAAACACCTATTTTGATAATGAGGCCCCTGGAATACCCCCTGCAAGACATAGAAGTGGAAGACCCCTTAGGACAATTGCTCAAAGATTAAAGGGTAAAGAGGGAAGATTCAGGCATAATCTTGCAGGTAAAAGGGTTAATTTCTCTGCAAGGACAGTTATATCTCCAGATCCATGCCTGAGTATAAATGAAGTAGGGGTTCCTGAAAGAATAGCAAAGGAATTAACAGTTCCTGAAAAGGTTACAAAGTACAACATAGATAAAGTAAGGGAACTTATTAAAAATGGTCCAGAAAAACATCCTGGAGTGAATTACATTGTAAAAAAAGCGAGAACAAGTGAGGGAAAAGAAGAGGATATAAAAATAAAAATAAATGATAAAAATAAAGAACAATGGGCCGAGAAAATTGAAGAAGGTATGGTAATTGAAAGGCATCTTATGGAGGGAGATATTGTATTATACAATAGGCAACCCTCCCTTCACAGAATGTCAATCATGGCCCATAGAGTTAAAGTTTTGCCCTATAGGACATTTAGGCATAATCTATGTGTTTGCCCCCCTTATAACGCTGATTTTGATGGGGATGAAATGAACCTTCATGTTCCCCAACATGAAGAGGCCAGGGCTGAGGCTGAGGTATTAATGCTTGTGGAAAAGCATATAGTATCTCCAAGGTATGGGGGTCCTATTATAGGTGCAATACATGACTTCATCTCTGGAGGTTATATTTTAACAAGTTCCTATTTTACAAAGGATGAAGCCTCCATACTATTGAGGGCAGCAGGTATTAAGGAGGATTTAGGGAAACCAGATTTAATTAAGGATGGTGTTGAGTTATACTGTGGAAAAAATCTCTTCAGTAGAACCCTACCAAAGAATTTAAATCTAAAGTATAGGGCAAAAGTATGTAAAAAATGTGATGAATGTCAGGATGATTGTTCCTATGATGCCCAGGTAGTTATAAAAAATGGGGTGCTTGTTAAGGGAGTTATTGATAAAAATGGATATGGTGCCGAGGCAGGATTACTTTTAAATACCATAGTTAAGGAATTTGGATCTGAGGAGGCTAGAAAATTCTTAGATAGTGCAACTAAAATGGCCATTAAATCCCTAATGATAAAGGGATTTACCACGGGAATTGATAATTCCGATATTCCAAAGGATGCCACTGAGGAAATTCAAAGGATATTGGATAAATCCGAGAAAGAGGTTGAGGAAATAATTAAATCATACGAAGAAGGAACCCTTGAACCCTTACCTGGAAGGGGGTTGGAAGAATCAAGGGAGGCCTATATTATGCAAATATTAGGTAGGGCCAGAGATGATGCAGGTAGTGTGGCAGAAAGATATTTAAGTGAAAATAACCATGCTGCAGTGATGGCAAGAACTGGTGCCAGGGGATCCCTATTGAATATTACCCTAATGGTTGGTTGTGTTGGTCAGCAGTCAGTTAGAGGAGGAAGAATTTTTAGAGGATACAGAGGAAGAACCCTCCCTCACTTTGAAAAGGGTAGTTTATCTGCTAAATCACATGGATTTGTTAGAAGTTGTTATAAAACAGGATTATCTCCAACAGAATACTTCTTCCATGCCATGGGAGGAAGGGAAGGTTTAGTGGATCAGGCTGTTAGAACTGCACAATCAGGGTATATGCAAAGGAGACTTGTAAATGCCCTTCAAGATTTAAAAGCAGAGTATGATGGTACTGTAAGGGATTCAAAAGGACTTATTGTCCAGTTTTCCTATGGAGAGGATTACGTGGATCCCTCCAAGGCTGATCATGGAAAACCTGTGGATTTAGATAAGATATTTGATGAAGTATTAAATAAGGAATAGAGTATTTTAATATAATTATTATAATATAAAATATTAAAAAGTCTTTAATTAAAATTTAATATAAAATTTATTTCTTAAAAAAAATTAGTTATTAAGAATAAAAATGAATAGAAAGAATAAAAAAATAAATAAAAAAAAGGAATTTATAAAAAGGCATAATATTGGATCTTTTCTTTTTTATGCATTTACTCCTTTTCTTAGGTATTTTTAAAATCTTAGATTTTTTATTATATTTAATTATTCTTTATTTTTTATTATTGTTTTTTATTTTTATTAATAATTTTTATTAATTATTAATGAGAATTAATGTTTTTAATTTACCATAAATAGTTTTACTTAAAAATAATTGTTAATAAAAATAATCATTGCCCAACAATACCCATAAGATTATCCATCATATAATTTTTATTAATAATTCCTTTTATCTTGCTATATTAAACTAGTTTAGAGGATAAAAAATGTATAACAAAATAATCATTAGATATGGAGAAATTGGAATAAAATCCAAACACACAAGAAGGAGATTTGAACATATTCTTAAAAATAATATTGAAATGGCCCTTAAAAGATGCAACATAGAAGGTACTATTGAGATACTCCATAGAAGATTAATTCTAACAGTGGATAGTAAGAATATAAATAAATCCATCTCCATCCTAAGGAGGATTCCTGGTATTGTTTCATTTAGCCCATCCTTGGAATGTAATTTAAATATGGGGGATATGGGAAAAACCTCCATGAAGGTATTTACTGAGGAAATAATGAAAATCCTTAAGGATAAGATGGAACAGGAAAATAATATAACCTTCTCTGTAAAAACCAAGAGAGTTAAAAAGGAATTTTCCAGTACCTCCATGGAGATAAATAAGGATATTGGGGGCCATATAATAAAAGAATTTGAAAGTATTAAATTAAGGAATGATATATTAAAAAATATTAATTTAAAGGTAGATCTTAAAAATCCTAAAATACACATTGGAATAGAAATAATTGATAGAGCCTATATATTTACTGAGACCTTTAAGGGGGTTGGAGGATTGCCAGTTGGTACCCAAGGAAAGTTATTGGCATTACTCTCGGATGGAATTGATAGTCCTGTGGCATCCTACTTAATGATGAAGAGAGGCTGCAATATTACTTTTCTCCATCTGAAATTAACAGAGGAGGGCCTT
This sequence comes from Methanothermococcus sp. SCGC AD-155-M21, assembly GCA_019561565.1. Classification (GTDB taxonomy): domain Archaea; phylum AGJL01; class Methanococci; order Methanococcales; family Methanococcaceae; genus Methanofervidicoccus. The sequence goes on along the minus strand of JAHEPY010000035.1, from coordinate 1,785 downwards.
GAAAAGGTTAAAAAACTTTTTAGCATACTTAATAATTATGATCCTACTTCCAATCTTGTGATTGTGGATTATAGGGAAACACTTAAAAGAATAGAAAAAGCCTTAAAGGAGATAGGGAAAGAGAGATACACTTGTTTAATATGTAAAAGAACCATGCTTAGGGTTGCTGAGGAATATGCAAAAAAATTAGGTTGTGAAGGTATAATAATCGGAGATAACATAGGTCAAGTTGCCTCCCAAACTTTAAAAAACATGGTTTTAATAAATGAGGGAAGTTCCCATCTTATATTAAGGCCTCTTATTGGATTTGATAAGGTAGAAATTATAAACATTGCAAAGGAAATAGGCACATACAATATCTCAGTTAGTAAAGAGATAAAATGCTTTGCAGTGCCAAAATATCCTATTACTCAGGGAAATATTGATGAAGTTAAAAAAATAGAGGAGATTATAAAATAAGGGCATTATAATAATTTTAAATTATATTTAATCTCTTTAGAAATTCACATGCCTTACAAATATCAGATGCAGATGGACTACCACAGTATTTACATATGTCCATCTCCTTCTCCACAGGTAAATAAGTTAATAACCTTTCAAAGCCTGAAATAATGGAATATTTTGTTCCTGGATGTCTATTCTCCAGGTTGTCCAATATCTCTGAAACTTCACTTCTATAGGACAGTGAAGAATAGGGACAGGGTTCTTTATGGTATTTAATGCCCATTATATCAGCAAATAGTTTTACCTCATCCTCTGGAATATACTTTAAAGGTTTAAGTCTTTTAACAAACATTGGATTATCTACACTTTTACCTAAGATTGCCAATTTTCTAATATCTCCTTCAATATAATTCATCATTACTCCTTGGGCAATATCATCTAAGTTATGGCCTATTGCCAAGTAATTACAGTTATTATTCAGGGCCATTTTATTTAATATCTTTCTTCTAATCACTCCACAAAAGGAGCAGGGATTGGCTGTGATGTTTTTCTCCTTAGATCTCTCCACTATATAATCCAAGGTACATCCCACATACTCCTCAAAGGTAGTGATATAGTAGGGTATGTTATACTCCTCGCAAAAATCTATGGTCATCCCTATACCTTTTTTTCTAAATCCCTCTATTCCTTCATCCACTATTAGCCCTATAATTTCTGAATTTGGGATGGGATTATAGTACTCCTTTAATAAATAGGCCATTACTAAACTATCCTTTCCTCCACTTAGGCCCATACCAATTTTAATATTATTTTTTATTATACTTTTACCAAGGGTCCTTCTAACCTTCTTTTTTACATAACCTATGAAACATTCATCACATAGGTTTAATCCAGAGTGGCGCTGATAGTATGTTGATTCCCTTTTTTTACAGGCATTGCATATCATAAAATCACATAAATAATTAAAGTTTTAGTTGTGTTTTATATACTTTTTATTAAATAACAGGGCTATAAAAAAATTATTCTTCAGGTTCAGGAGTATTTAATAACATCTTATCTGCAACCCGTTGCTGGGTATAATGGATAATATAGTTTAGATTTTTATGGCCAGTCATCTTTGCTATTATTTGGGCAGGGGTATTCATTTCTGCATGGTAGGTTATAAAGGCGTATCTTAGGGAATGGGTATTTATACCATAGTGTCTCTTAAGCCAGTTTGATAATCTTATGGAGGGTTTTTTAACATTTTTTAAGTCCTTTAAAATTGGTTCTACTTTCTCTAAATCCCTTTTTGTTATTGCCCTCGGTAGTGTTATTTTCCTATATTCTTCCTTTTTTAAT
>JAHEPY010000034.1 GCA_019561565.1 Methanothermococcus sp. SCGC AD-155-M21 | reverse complement strand
AGGGCCATATGTCTTCCAAGTTATGCACCAAGCCTGTGTAAATCTCCAGTGTGAAGGTAAAATATTGATGGATGATGAGGCATTAAATGAGGGTGAATTAACAGAGCCAAAGGCCGTATATATTGATACTGAGGGCACTTTTAGGCCAGAGAGGATTGTTCAGATGGCAGAAGCCCTTGATATAGATGGCCAGAAGGTTCTTGATAATACCTTTGTGGCAAGGGCCTATAATTCAGATATGCAGATGTTATTTGCAGAGAAAATAGAGGAACTTATAAAATCAGGTAATAATATAAAACTTGTAATTGTGGATTCCCTAACAAGTACCTTTAGAAATGAATATACTGGAAGGGGAAAACTTGCTGAGAGACAGCAAAAACTTGGAAGACATATGGCCCTATTGAATAAATTGGCTGATCTCCATAATTGTATAGTTCTTATAACCAATCAAGTTGCAGCAAGACCTGATGCATTTTTTGGAGCCGCTGAACAGGCCATTGGAGGCCATATAGTAGGACATGCTGCAACATTTAGGTTCTTTTTAAGAAAGGGAAAGGGAGATAAAAGAGTTGCCAAATTATATGATTCTCCATATCTTCCAGATTCTGAAGCCATATTTAGAATAACTGAAAAGGGTATTCATGATTAATAATTTATAAAAATAAATTCTATATTCTAAAGAAACTCAATAAAAAAAATATTATAAAAATAATTAAAAAAATATAAAATAAAAGAATAAAGAATAGTTATGCTAAAAATAAAAGATTTTGAAAAATATTATCATTATTTTCTTAGGCTCCTAAGCACCATAGAAAGGCGGATTTCTTACAGGACTGGCATTATGAACCGTTTAAAGTATGACAGAGATTATATTTACAGTAAAAATTCTTTTTATTAATATTTTATTCCCTATATCATTTTTATTATTAATTGTTTTTATTATATTATTTATTTTATAAATTATTATTTTAAAATATAATGCTTGACTATAATTATGGGATATTATGCACTATTTTTCTGAAAAACCCAATTCATCATCTAATGAAAGATTAATTGAGGCCATATTGAGGAATAAAAAATTCATTTTTAAAACAGATAGTGGAATATTCTCTCCTAAGAATGTAGATAAGGGTACAAAAATACTTGTAGAAACCTTGGAGTTGGATAAAAATGACAATGTATTGGATATTGGTTGTGGATATGGTGCCATCGGTGTGGCCATTGCAGATGAGGTAAATTCCCTAACCATGACAGATATAAATAGAAGGGCCTTGAAACTTGCAGAGGAAAACTTAAAAATAAATAATTTAAATAATAAAAACATATCAATTATACAGGGAAATATTTATGAGGGAGTAAATGATAAAAAATACACTAAAATTATATCAAATCCTCCAATAAAAGCAGGAAAAGAAGTAATTCATAAAATTATAAAGGATGGAAAGGAATTATTGCAAGACAATGGAAGTATTTGGGTAGTAATTCAAACTAAGCATGGAGCAAAATCCCTTACTAAGTATATGGAGGAAGTATTTAATAATGTGGAAATTATAACAATAAAGGGAGGATATAGAGTATTAATGTCCAAGAAGGTAGATTAGACTTATTTTTAATAAATTACGTCCCTTTAATGACCTATGTCCCAATGATAATTGGTTCTGATAAATCCTTTATTATTCTAATGACAGAATAGGCTGCCAGTGCAGAAGTTTTTGGATTATCCTTACAGGGATTGTTATCAACAATGGTTGATATACTACCAGTGGAACCTTTAACAATTACCCTATGTCTATTAGAGGATATAGAGGGATCTACTATTATTTTAACCTTTATGGGAAAGCCTGAAGCCAAGGAAAGAACTATTGCTACATTTATATTCTGAGGAAATTTTTCAATGGCCTCAAGGGCACTTCCTTCAAAAATCGTCATTGGCTCTGAAAGGGAGGTTATATCTATGCCCTCTTTTTCCAAGGATTCCCTTAATCCATAAACAGGTTTTATTGTTTCTAAGATTACCTCATATATTTTTCCCAATGAGGCAGATTTAATGGCATCAATCCCTGCAATGGCCCCTGAGGGAATATATATTTTTTTATTATGCTTTTTTGCAAGATTGTATAATTTCAAATATAATTCCTTATTGGCAAAGGCCCCAACACTCATTACTATTATGTCCTTTTTATTTTTAAGGGATTTTGTTGCAACCTCATCAACAGCCCTAACTGATGCACATTCTACAACAATATCTATGTCCTTACTTACCAACTCATCTATGGAATTACATACTTGAGCATTTACTAACTTTCCAAGTTTTTCTGCCTTATGGATATTTTTATCATAAACTGCCCCTACTATTGGATTAATCTTTCTATTTATTATTGCCTTAATTATTAGTGTGGCAATAGTTCCACATCCAACTAAACCTATTTTTAGCATCTACATCCCTTTTTAATTTTATTTAATATAAATGATAAAATAAATATTATAAAAATTAAAAAAATATTATAAAAAATATTTAAATATTTGGGTAAAAATAATTACATTCAAGGACATAATATTAACTTATAATCTACAACATAAATGATAAAAATAATTGGGATATAATATTAATAAAAAGAAATACTTTAAGATCTTACATTAGCCTAATTGTTAAAGGATCCTACCTATTTTCCCAGTGTTTAGGAGTATAAGGGGGTAATGAAGGGATTTCTACTTTTTATATGTTTGTTCCCTTCTAAAATATTTTAAAATCTTAGATTTTTTTATTTAATTTTATTATTTCTATATTAATAATTATTATTTTGTTATTTCCATAATAATAATTTATATTTTTTTATAGGATCCTTAATGAGAATTAGATTTTTTATTATAAAATAAATAATTTTTTTAAAACCACAATAGATAAATTTAAAAAAAATAATAAAGAATTAAATATTTTTTTATTATAGTATTTTATTATAGTATTATATATTATTATTTATTTTGCAGGTAGTTTTACTAAAACTATATTTCCTATGGATTCAACAGTTCTATAGGGCAATACTACTTTTTTATATGGGTCAGTTACCTTCTCCTTTAAACAGCCCTTGTGGGCATCGGATACCACAATACCACTAATTGCAGATTTTTCTGTATCCATTATTGCATCATACATTTCTCCAACATAATAACCCTTTGTAGTATATATTTTTTTGTTCAACACTTCACTGATTTTTATGGCCATAATACAACCTCCATTTAATTATTATAATATTTATAACCCTATAAAAAATTATTTTAAAATATTATTATATAAATATATATTTAATTCTTATTATTAATATATACATTTAATAATATATTTTTTAATCTTAGATTATAAATTTATATCCTCTACACTTATTTTTTTAGCATTAAATAATTCCTTTGCCCTTTCGTATATTAATTCATCTCCTTTATTGTTATCATCTACAATAACTATTATTTCAGAGGGTTTTAATTTATCTATTAACCTATTTATCTCTTTTATTGTTATTTCGCATTTTTTAGATATTCCCTTAAGGGTTTTTTCAGGAATATTGGGTCTTATTATTTTCATATCCTCTGGGTTTAAAACCCCCTCTGTGGATATTATATTTATATTGGGCATTTTACCTTTTAAATTTTTTAATAATTTTTTATTACTTACTATGTATAGTGCCCTCTCATCCAATAGTGGAGATTCTTGAAATTTAAATCCAAATTCCTTTAATACATTATCCAAATGTTTTTTGGATTTAAATATTAATTTACAAAACTCCATAGCCTCCTGATCATTTAGGTTGTGCATGGGAGCCTTTTTATAGAGAAAGTCATCAGCCTCTATAAGGGTATATATTGCATTTTTAAATTCTTCAATGTTTATTTTACCTGGTTTCGCCTCTTTGTAGTTTAATGGGCTTTTATGTTCCATGGCATCATAAATTGGATTATTATCTAATTTATACTCTAGTTTATTTAATTCAGATATTGTAAATATGGCCCTTTTTATAAGATTTTTTGAATCCTCTATTCTGTTCATCCTATCCCTGTTTTTTTAAATCTAATTTTTATTGTGTTAATTTATAATGCATCCTGTCAAGGGATCCTGCCTGCCATCTAAGTGCTTAGGAGTATCAGGAAGTAATGAAGGAATTTTTACTTTTTATGTTAATTAATCCTTTATTTTTTATATTAATTTTTTTATATTCTATTTTTTTTAATTATGATTTCTATATTTTTATTATTTTATTTTAATTATTCTTTATTTTTATCTTAATTAATCCTTTATTTTTTATTTACTCACTTTCTCTTTTTCCATCCTCTCCAACTCCTCTACCAATAGTGTAATAAATACCCCTACATCAGTAACCACTCCAATGGCCTGAGAGGTTCCCCTATCCATCAATTTTGTTACAGTATCTGAATTAATATCAACACACACTGTTTTAATATAGGAGGGCATTAAATTTCCAGTGGCTATGGAATGAAGTAATGTGGCCATCATTAAAACCATTTTTTTGTCCAATATTAACTCCCTCATTCTATCCTGGGCCTCTATAACATTGGGTATAACCTCAGGAAGGGGCCCATCATCCCTTATACTCCCTGCAAGTATGTATGGAACATTATTTTTTATACATTCATACATAATGCCCCTTTTAATAATTCCCTGTTCAACAGCCTCTTTAATACTCCCTGCCTTCATAATGGTATTTATGGCATATATGTGGTGTTTATGTCCCCCTAATATAGGTTTTCCTGTTTTTATATTCACTCCCAAGGAGGTACCATAGAGGACACTTTCTATATCATGGGTTGCAAGGGCATTTCCTGCAAGAAGTCCCTGAATATATCCCATTCTAATTAACTTTGCAAGTGCTGGAGCCCCCCCAGTGTGGATCAGTGCTGGTCCTGCTACTAAGGCTATACCTCCCTTTCCAGTTTTCATATATTCTTCCCTTATTTGGTACATCTCCTTTGCTATTTTTTTAACAATGGCCTCCTTTGGTTTTTCAGCAGATACCTCTGAGTTCATAAATTCAAATAATTCTCCCTTTTCCCTGGGCCTTTCTGGAGGCATTACCCTTATACCCTTATGGCCTACAACTATTAGATCTCCCTTTTTAATCTCCCTTATAACCTTGGTCTCGGCTCTCATTTCATTGGGATATACCACAATAACCACATCCATTTTTGGTTTCTCTACTCCTATCCATTGGCCTTTATACTTTATATAGGTTGGATGGTTTGTTGTTGAGTAGAATCCATCTGGCAGTACCTTGTCCTTTTCAGTCATTTTTATTTCAACATCCTCAATTTCTGGAATTTCTGCCCCAATATTTTGTAATTCCTCTAAGATTTTATCAATGTGTTCTTGATCCTTACCTATTACAAGCATTTTTGCATAGGATGTATCAGTTTTTCTTTTACCTATGTTAAATTCCAATACTTTATAATCCCCTTCAAGTTCCAGTATTGTATCAAATGCCTTTGGAAGTATTAGGTTATCAATTATATGGCCCCTTAATTCAATTTCCCTTGCAAACATTAAAATCACCTTATTTTAGGATTGATTTATAATTTAATAATTATTCCAATAATATATTTAAATATTTAATAAATAAAAAAATATATTACTTATAAAAAATTAATAATTAATAATTAATTTAATATTTTTAAATCATAGGGTAATATTTTTTATATATCTCATTATATGTACCTTTATATTCTAATAAATTTATATTATCTGTGATTTATAACTTAAACTATAATATTATTTTAAATATTAAACTATGACCTTCTTTTAATTTATCTACAAGTTTTCTATCCATATCCTTTGCTCCCTTATCTGCATTAATAAATAGGGTTCTTGGACATATGTATTCACTTTTTCTTATTACAATATCAGTGGGATGATTTAAAATTAAGTCCCTATGCCCCTTTCCCACAATAACCTCCTTTAAATTATCTACAATAATCTCAACAGTAATTTTATCTGAGTTTCTAATTTTCTCTTTAAATTCCTCTGGAAAGTCCCTCATGGATTTATTTGCAGATATTCCCAAGATACAATCCCCCCTTGGCGTAAGGTAATTTTCCTTAGTGATCTCTAAGGTAGTTTTATGGGTTGATTTAATATTTGGATGTCCTTTAGCAGTTATTACAAAGATATTTTCCATTGTTCCACCAGATTTATTAAATAAGATAAATAATATAAAATAATTATATAAAACTATAAAATTTTTAAATATTAAGGAATAGGTATATTATAAAATATTAAATAATTATAATTTTTATAGAATATTAATTAGTATATTATTTTTTAGTAATATCCCTTAACAATTTATTTTTAAGTATTATTTGGATAATAGGATTTATAATAAATTTAAAATAAAAATTATTAAATTTGATTGGGGTATTATAAATAACGGTGATAAAATGAAGGAAACTTTAATTAAAATAGATGAAAACATATGGGAGCTTCCAAAGAGCTATAATAATAAAATGATTGTTCCTGGTAGATTATATTTAAATGATGAACTTGTTAATCAGATGGAGGAGGATGTTCTTGAACAGGTGGCAAATGTTGCCTCCCTTCCTGGTATTCAGAAGTATTCCTTGGCAATGCCTGATTGTCATTATGGTTATGGATTTTGCATTGGGGGAGTGGCGGCATTTGATGAAAGCCTTGGAGTAATTAGCCCAGGGGGTGTGGGTTTTGATATAAACTGCGGAGTTAGATTATTGAAAACAAACCTTAAAAGGGAGGAAATCCAGCCAAAAATAAAGGAATTAATAAATAAACTCTTCAAAAACATACCCTCAGGTTTAGGGAGTAAGGGTAAAGTAAAAATAACAAAAAGGGAAATAGATGAAGTTCTTGAAGAGGGAGTAAATTGGGCAATAGACAATAACTATGGATGGGATAGTGATCCTAAATATATTGAGGAAAAGGGATGTATAAAAGAGGCAGATGCCTCCCTTGTATCTGATAATGCCAAAAAACGAGGTCTTCCTCAATTGGGCTCCTTAGGTAGCGGTAATCACTTCTTAGAGATACAGTATGTTAGTGAGATATTTGATGAAAATGCCTCAAAGGTATATGGTGTTGAGAAGGATCAAGTTTTGATTATGATTCACAGTGGTTCAAGGGGATTGGGACATCAGATATGCTCTGATTATCTTAGATATATGGAAAAAGCGGCTAAAAAATATAATATTTCATTGCCTGATAGACAATTGGCCTGTGCTCCAATAACCTCTGAGGAGGGCATTAAATACTATAAAGCCATGAACTGTGGAGCAAATTATGCCTGGACAAATAGGCAACTTATGACTCACTGGGTAAGGGAAAGTTTTGAGGAGGTATTTAAAACTCCTGCAGAGGATATGGAAATGAATATAATTTATGACGTAGCCCACAATATAGCCAAAAGGGAAAAACATAAGGTCAATGGCAAATTAAAAAATTTAATGGTGCATAGAAAGGGGTCTACAAGATCCTTTGGTCCTAATTGTGAGGATATTCCTAATAAATATGAAAAAATAGGTCAGCCAGTTATACTTCCAGGGGATATGGGTACAGCCTCCTATCTTATGCATGGCACAGATAGAGCCATGGAGGAGACCTTTGGATCCACAGCCCATGGGGCAGGTAGGGTATTAAGTAGAATAAAAGCCCTAAAATTACATAATTCTGAGGAGATCAAAAGTAATTTAGAAAAAATAGGGATATATGTTATGGCAGATTCAAAGGCCGTTATTGCAGAGGAATGCTCTGAGGCCTATAAAAACATAGAGGTTATAGCAGATATTATCCATAACTCCCAAATATCCCTTAAAGTCTGTAAAATAAAACCTATGGGCGTAATTAAGGGATAGGTATAAATTATTTAAATATTAACTGTTATGTGCTAATTATGATGTATTAATTAAATGTATTAATATAATGTATTGATTGTGATAATGTATTAATTAAAATATATTATTTAAAATAAATTAATATTAATTTTATTATTAATTTTTATATTTGGAGCATGAATATATTTAAATAATGTAATATTTTAATTTAGGTGTAGTTATGAATAGAATATTAATATTATTAATATCAATACTTATTCTACCAGCAGTAGGCGGTGCTCATTTTGGGGATTCTGAAATAATATATAATTACTATCAAGGTCTTATAGATGAGGGACATGATAGTTTATACAATCTAAGTAATAACAAAAAGGGAGAATTAATATCAACCAATGTTTTTAATGTTACAAAGGATTTAAAGGAATATAATATAAGCCATGAACTTTTAGAAATAACTCCACCATTTGAAGATCTACATTATGCCTTAAATAATATTATAGTGAATTATAATAGCATGATAGAGCATAGTAATGTTGAAAATCCCAGGGATTATTTAATTTTTGATAATTCACTGAAAAATGTATTGAATAACATTACCCTTTTAAAAAATTCCCTAAATAAGATAGATAACCTATCCTTATATGATAGTAAGGGACATTTATTAAAGTTTGATACCTCAAAAATTAGAGAAGATATTGATAAATTATCAGGAAACACTGAAAGATACTCAGAGAAGTTGGAGAATATAAAAACTAAGGGATTTTACATATATTCTAACAGTAATACTGCATATATAAACTCTAAGGTAGTAATATATGGTAAGTTAGTGAGTAATCACAACATAGAGTCAATAGTATTATTCCATAATAACAAGCACCACATTATAAAATTAAAAGAGAATAGTTTTTCAAAGGATATTTATATAGACACCTTGGGAAAACATACATTCTATGCAATATCCCCCGTGGGTAAATCAAATAAATTAATCATAAAATCTTTAAAAATCCCAACCTATATAGAAACATACCCTGATGGGTATACCTATAATAATATTGAGGCCTATATTGGAGAAGAGGTTAATTTAAAAATACATCTATATGATCATTATGGAAAGGAATTAAAAAATAGCACCCTATATATTAATTATCCTGATAAAAACCACCCTATGGAATATAAAACCCCTACAAATTTAAGTATTAAAGTACCTAATAACGATAATCATAATTGGGATAATAATACTTTAAAAATATCTGTATTTTATAAGGGAAATAATACCTACAATAACTCTAAAAAAGTAATTAACATAAGGGTTTTAAGGATTCCCACCTATATAGTTGCCAATTATAGTAATAATACTATTATGGGAAAAATTTTTGATTATAAAAATCGTCCATTGGATAATAAAACCATATACCTAAATCTAAATAATGAAACATATTCCACAGTATCAAAAAATGGTATCTTTAAATTTAAATTACCAGAGGGTAATTTTAATAGTGGATATATTATATTTAAGGGAGATTATAAGTATGCTCCATCATCCAAAGAAATATTAATGAATAATAACCTATTACTAACTATTAATAAGAACCCTGCCGAGAACCCCATATTAATACCAATTCTATTAATTTTTATGGTTATGATTGTATTTATTTTATTCAAAAGAAAATACTATCAAAGGGATAACCTAAACAGCCCCAAAATAGAGGAAAGGAAAGAGAATATGGATAATATTCGAAATAGGATAATAAATCTAATTAATGATAGTAAAATATTTTTAGAATTTAAAAAATTAATTAACAATAAAATGTTTAAAGAGGCTATAATAGGAACGTATTATTTATTTATAAAAACCTTGAATATTAAGGGATCCCATACCCCCAGGGAGATATGCCAGATGTATAAGGATGTGGCAGGAATAAAAACCATTACAAGGATATTTGAAAAAGTATATTATGGAAATATATCCCCAGATAAAAAAGATGTTGAGGAATATAAAAAATTTTTCAAAGGAGATTAATGGGAAAATATGAAAAACAATAATAAGAATAATAACAGTAATAATAATAGAAATAATAGAAGTAATAAAAATAATATTTTAATTTTTTTAATAAATAATTTTAAATATTTTCTAAAAATGAGTTTTATAAAAAAATTCCTTATAACCTATATTGGATGTTGGTTTGGTTTTTTATCCATGGTTGGACTATCTAAGTTTGTAAAATTTCTTTTTTCTTTTCATTCTCCCCAATATTCTGAAAGTGCTATGAAAACTATAGAATATGTCGCAACTAAGAAGTTTGAGGTGGTTTCTTCTTCAATTTCAACTCATGTAGGTTATAACTACCTCTCTGTAGTTTTATCCTATTTTATAAATAATTCTATGTCTTGTATTATAATTATATTAGCATTTGTTTCTGTTGCCTACATTTATAAAAGAGATATTAAGAATAATTTAAGTACTACTGAGGATTGTCTATGGGCCTTAATTTTATTTTATATAATTATGGTTATAAATCCATTAACTGGTTTTTTGGGATATGATATAGATATAAATTACTTACCTGTTTTGGTACCCCATGGAATATTTGAATTTGCAGGCCTTACCCTATCCATATTAATTGGCATTAACCTGGCCAACAGGATATTGCCCATAGAGGATAAGGAATACAAAAAAGGGGTAAAAGATATTTTTAGTAGGGATATTATTTTAAAAATGGCGGTTATGTTAATAATCATTGGAGTTGCAGCATTTTTAGAACCGATAGATTGGATAGTATATCAGTATGCAACCTATCATAACCTAAATATTATAAATGTATTAATTAATACCTATCTTAATTTAATAAAAATCCTATTTAGCACTCTATAAGATGGTGGTTAAATGGAAAAAAAGAAAAAAAAGGGCCTTGTACTCTTTGATTTAGATAGTACCTTAATAGAGGAAGAAACAATTGATGAATTAGCCAGGTTGGCTGGTGTAGAGCATGAGGTAAAAAATATTACTAAGGAGGCAATGAATGGAAAGATAGATTTTGAGGAATCCCTAAAGAGGAGGGTGGCACTGTTAAAGGGACTTCCCACTGGAGAGGTAAAAGGGATAATATCAAGATTGAAATTAACAAAGGGGGCCAAGGAAACCATAAAAGAACTTAAAAATAGGGGATATGTTGTAGGTGTAATAAGTGGAGGATTTACAATTGCCACTGATAAAGTAAAGAGGGACCTTGATTTAGATTATGCCTATTCCAATGAACTTGTAATAAAGGAGGGAAAACTAACTGGAGAGGTAAAGGGAAGGGTTATGGGCCCTACCTCCAAGGGAGATATTCTTGAAGAAATTGCAAAAAAGGAAAAAATTGATTTAAAGAATAGTTTTGTTGTAGGGGATGGGGCAAATGATATAAGTATGTTTAAAAAGGCAGGTTTTAAAATAGCCTTCTGTGCAAAGGAGATATTGAAAAGGAACGCAGATATTTCCATAGATAAGAGGGATTTAAGGGAAATATTAAAGTATATTAACTAAAATATATGTATTATTGAATCTTACTTCCCACTGGAATATCCTTATCAGGCACTAAGAGGGCCACAGTTTCCTCTCCTCCAGCTAATATCATACCCTGGGACTCCACTCCACATAATTTAGCAGGCTTTAAATTACAAAGTATCACTATCTTTTTACCAATTAGATCCTCTGGGTTGTAATGGCCCTTTATACCTGCAACTACTTGTCTTTTCTCATCTCCAATATCCACTATTAACTTTAATAATTTTTTTGATTTAGGTATTTCATTAGCCTCCAATATTTTGGCAATCCTTAAATCAAGTTTAGCAAAATCCTCAATTGTTATGTTATCCATGATATTCCTCCTATTTTCTTTATCTTTTTTATATCCTTTATCTTTATCTTTCTTTTTATTCTCTTTATTTTTTAATTTATTTATATTATCTTCATTCTCTATATTCAGTATCTCCTTCTTGGCAAGTTCTATATCCTTATCCTCAATTTTTTTAAATACTACCTTTGGTTTCTTTAATTCACTTTCTCTGATATTTAAATCCAATTCTTCATTCATCTGATTTAAAAGTTCCCTACATTTATTTGGCATAAATGGGTAGAGAAGATAGATTATATATTTTACAGTTAATAGACAGGCATATAATATCTCCTTAAGCCTCTCCTCATCCTTAACAGTCCAAGGTTCCATTCTTTGGAAGTAGTTATTCCCCTCCTTTGCAAGATGTATAATATCCATTAGGGCATCCTTAAAATTAAAGTTTATTATATGATTGTGATATTCTTTAACAGTTTCTTTACATTTATTTATTAATTTTAAATCTTCCTCCTTTAAATTCTTCTCATCTACCTTTACAATTCCCTTAAATTTTCTATGGGTAAAGACAATAGTTCTATGGGTAAAATTTCCAATAATTGCTATTAATTCAGTATTGATTCTTTTCTGGAATTCATCAAATGAAAAATCACAATCCTTATTTAATGGGGCATTTATCATTAAAAAATACCTTAAATAATCAGGATCAAAGTACTTAATAAAGTCCTCTACCCACACAACCCATCTCTTACTTGTACTCATTTTCTTTCCTTCAAGGGTTAAATAACCTCCACTCATAACTGAGGATGGAAGATTATATTCCCCATGGGCAATTAACATACCTGGCCAAAATACTGAATGATGAATTGCTATATCCTTTCCAATAACATGCCATATTTTTACATCCTTACTTCCATCATTAAGCCAGTAATCCTTCCAAATATCCCCAAGCATCTTTGTAAAGGATATGTATCCAATGGGGGCCTCTAACCATACATACATAACCTGATTTTTATCATTAGGTAGGGGCACCCCCCAATCCATATCCCTTGAAATATCCCAATCATGAAGTTCCTCAATCCATCTATAGGCCATATTCTTAACATAATCAGGTATGTTGGAATTTTTAATATATTCCATTAAATCCTTAGATAATGCACTTAATTTAAAGAATCTATGGGTAGTTTTTCTAATTTCAGGGGTACCTCCACAATTTACACAGTAGGGGTTTATTAACTCTGTAGGTTCTAAATGCCTTCCACAAACCTCACAGTGGTCCCCCCTGGCCTCACCACTACAGTGGGGACAAATACCCTCAACATACCTATCTGCCAAAAACTTATTACATGTGGAACAGTAAAATTGCTCAATATCCCTCTCATATATATAACCATTATTTTTAAGTTTTAAGTAAAACTCCTGGGCAGTTTTTATATGGATATCACTGTGGGTTTTTCCATAACTATTGAATTCAATATCTAAACTATCTAAATCTCTTTTTATCTCATTATGGTATTTATTTACAATATCTTCAGGGCTAACTCCCTCTTTTTCTGCAGTAAGGGTAATGGGAACCCCATGGTTATCAGTGCCTCCAATATGGATTACTTCCTTTCCAATCAATTTTAAGTATCTTCTCATAACATCGGCAGGTATGTAGGTACTTCTAACATGGCCCAAATGAAGGGGTCCATTGGTATAGGCCAATGCTGTAGTAATTAAGTATTTCTCAGTCATAGTTTCCCTCGTATATTTTACAAACTATGGGATTTTTAAGTATGGATAAGGCATCCTTTATATTCTTGTCAGTACATAGGGCAAATATGGTATTTCCAAGCATGGCCTGGGAGCATCCCTCAGTTATGGGATTTAGATCATCACAGAGGGATAGGATCTCCTCACTTGCAAGACCTGTATCCTTAGCAAATATATAGGATAATTTCATAAAATTATTTAATGTTGGGTTTTTTAATAATTTATTTAACAATTTATCTGAAGTTTTATTTATTTTATTTATCCATTTAGAATTGTTTATAATACTACTGGTTTCCCTTTTTCCAAGTACTTCTATGACTATGTAGTATTTATTTTTATCCCTTATGTTTATTTTTTTTATATCAGGGGGAAAACCTGGCCCTTTTCTTATACTAAACCCTCCAAAATATTGGCCCATTACATCTCCAAGACCAGTTCCACATTTTACCTCACTTATATGGGCAATCTTTAATAACTCCAAGGAATCCATTTGATGGAATCCCATTATTTCCTTTAATTTATAAACTGTTCCCAATGCACAACCTCCTGAAATACCCAATCCGCAACCAAGGGGAAGTTGGGAATTATGTATAATATCATAGTCCTTTAAGTTTAAGTTATTATTTATTTTATTATTGTTTATTAAATTATTATCTGAATTATATTTATTTATAATATTTTTAAAGTTAGATATTGCCTCCTTGGTAGGACATAGATCTATTTCTTCATTGTTGAAGTATATATTTCCCTTTCCCTTTACTAAGGTTGTAATTACTCCCTTATTCAAGGTTATTCCAGCCCCTATTGAACCAGTTTTTAGGACATTCTCCCCTCTGCATATTTTAAAGAATCCAGTAATATGGCCAGGAATATACATTGAAATACCCTATAGACATTTTAAGCATTCTGGAAAGTATTTGGATATGTAGTCGTAATCCCTATCTATGTATATGTGCATACTTACAGAGTGATGAGTATAGGTACCATACTCCACTCCAATATCCTTTGCTATCATTTCTCCCAAGGATATTAATCCAAGGGCATTGGCGTGGTATGCCAATAATAGATCATTACTTCTAAATAAAACTGTCTGATGCAATTTATTGTTTCTTATAAGAAATTGGATATACTGAAGACAGGGAACACTACCTCTATCCTTCTTACTTACCTCAATATCCAATATAGGCTGCCAGGTTAGGGCAAGGGCACGTCTTGAGTTTTTTTGGGCCTTTAACTTTTCGATTATATATTCAATCTGATTTAGGGTGGTGCCATTCACAGGATATTTAAATAACCTACTGTGATAATCATAGGAAAATTCATTTTCAGAGCCATAGAGCAAGTTTTTGGTATATTTTTCCACAGTGTTTTTTCCTAAGGGGTACTTTGGACTGATACTTTTTAATTTTGGATTGGTTATCTCTATTACTGTGTTTCTAATTTCCCTACATGTTTCTCCATCTTCAGTTATCATGTCCTCTCCATTCTCCAATACTTCTCTAACTAAATATTCATAACTGGCCCTTACAGAGGGCTTTTTAATGGAAATCATAATTATCCTCATTTTATTTTTATAAATATTAATGTAGTTAGATATATTTTTTAATAATCTTAAGTATTTATTAAAATTTATTTTTATTTAAAATTAAAGATTTGTATTATATATATAAAAATAAAATTATTATTTATAAAAATATATTAAAAAAAAATAAAATAATGATTATTAAAAAAATAATTAAATAGAAAAATCTTAAAGTTTTAAATATTTAATAAGATAAAAATAAATACGCAAAAAAGTAGAAATCTCTCATTGATCTCCCTTAAGATGTTCCTGAGCACTGGAGAAAGGTTAAAATCCATTAAAAGGACTGCATTATGAACTTCATAGTTGGGCTAAAGTAGAGATATACTTGATAGCAAATTCTCTTTATTTATATTTTATCCTTTTTATTATTTATCAAATTATTTTTTATTTTGGAAATAAATTTTATAATTATTTTTTATTAAATGTCTATACATACCCTTAATAAATACTTTGGTGAAATAATGAAAATCGAAGAGGATGAAGTATTCAAAGGTTATTTTAAAAATCTCTCTAGTAGGGAAAGGGCAGTATTTGAAGGGGGTATTACCTTAGGAGCCCTTTTTCATCAATTTGTAGGCACCCCAATAAGTATGAAAAATAAGGGAATACTTGAAAGAGCCATTGAGGAAACTATGAAAAATCAACCCTGTGTTAAGGATATTCATGTTAAAATTGTGGGGGATTTAAAGGAGGAGGAATATACTTCACTGGATGGGAATATGCTTGATGTAAAATTGAAAATAAAGGTAGAAAACACTGTTGCATATTTAAGATTAAAGTATATAGAGGAATTAAACTATCCCTTAATGTATGTTGAAAAAATAGAATAAAATCAAAGAATTAAATTTATTCCAAGTAAATAGCCACTTTATAGGGCAGGGCAAATCTTTTTTTATTATTTTTATCCTCCCCATCTATAACTATTTCACATCCAAATTCCCTTTCAAGGAAGGTTTTTCCATTTTTAAGTATCTCTACTTCATTGATTACTGGCTTTATGCCTATCTTCATAAGTTCATTTATAAGTTTTGGAATCTCTTTTCCATATTTTCTAAATTCTGGATTCTTCATAATTATTGGCATAATTTCCTTTATACTTTTATCCCTATTTTTGTTCATTATTTTTAATACCTCATACTTCCAATATTGAGCAGTGTATAGGTGTATTCTCTTTGGTTTTATTTTTGCAATTTCAATTATTCTCCTTATATCCTCCATTGTGGATGCAATAAACTCCTCTCCCAATTCCAATTCTTCATTAATATATTGCTCATTAGCCTCAGGGAATGGTTCCAATGAGATATATCCCTCTTTATTAAAAAGTTCCCATATTTCCTCAGATAAATGGGGCGTTATTGGTGCAATAATTTTTGCCCAGGTCTCTGCAACCAATCTAAGTAGTTTTTTATTATCTCCACCCCTTCTTTTATACCATCTTAGATCCTTTATTAATTCATAAAATAGAATACCTATTTTTCTAAGGTGAAATTCACTATAGGATTCATCTGCTATCTTTATGGTTTTGTGAAGTTTATGGAGGAGCCATCTGTCAATAATACTAAGTTCTTCTAAGGGCTCTATGTCCTCAGAGGAAACATCTGATACTTCCACTGCAAACTGATAAAATTTACTTAAGTTATCCCTAACCCTATCCATCTCTTTAAACTTTACATCGGCATCATGGGGAAGTTCGGCACATGTGGTTATATAGAACCTTCCAACATCTGGGCCATACTTCTGGGCAACCTCCTCCACTGGAAGGACAGGTCCCTTGGATTTTGAAAGTTTTTTACCCTCTATGGTTACATATCCATTTACTACTATGCCCTTGGGCCAAAACTCCTCCGAAAATAGGGCAACATGGTTGAATATCATAAATGTTAAATGGTTAGGTACAAGATCCTTGGCTGAGCATCTCCAATCAAGGGGATAGAAGTATAGGAATTCATTTCTCATCTCCTCTATAACTTCCTTAGGGATTCCTGTCCTATTTGAAATTTCCACTATATCCCCTTTACCATAGAATACATAGTCAAATAACTCAGGTAGAAGTTGCTCCTCCTTTATGTTGTTTGTGTTTATTGTTTTGGCAATTGTATAGTATGCCATATAGATGGTACTATCTGATAGACTCTCTATTACCCAATTTTCATCAAAGGGAAGTTTTGTTCCAAGCCCCCTTCTTCTTGCACAGGCCTTATCCTTCATCCAATCTATTTTATTGTGGAACTCATTTCTTATGGATTCTGGGATAAATTTCATTTTATCCACACATTTATGGGCCTCTTTCTTCCATTCCTCATTGGAATAGGTGATAAACCACTGTCCTTTAACGGCCTTTACAGTACATTTACATCCACATCTACATACAACCTTAGGATCTGAAAACTCATAAAGTATCTCGGCTATTCCCTTTTTTATAAGATCCCTTGTAAGTTTATCCTTAACATTTTTTACAGGTATTCCACTGTATTCCCCACAATTCTCATTTAATATACCCTTGTGAAACTCATCCTTGTAAATTTTATTTGTGGCCCTTTCCAATTTATCCTCTTCATCCTGGCTTTTTATATTAATTTTTTCCACTATCTCCTTTGCAGGGTATTTTCCATATCCCTCTATATTTATAAGGGATATTAGGTCATTCTCATTTAACTCCCTTCCTATACTTCTATAATAATCCCTTAGGGCAACATAGTCATAGGGAGCATGGGCAGGCACACTCATAACACATCCAGTTCCAATCTCTGTATCAACAAATTTGGCAGGATAAAGGGGCACCTCCCTATTATTAATGGGATTTATAATGGTTTTACCTATTAATTCCTCTCCATTTATTTCTTTGATCCTTTCTATGACCCTACCTTGATTTTTTAATTTTTCAGAGGCCTCTTCACTAACTATCCAAATACCCTTATAATTTAATTTATTTACTTCATCTTTTTTATTTTCTTTATTTTTTTTATCCTTTTTATCTTTTCCATCCTCAACTTCTTCAACTTCTTCATATACCTTAATTAGGACATACTTCCTATCAGGGTTTATCCATCCATTTACTACCCCAAATATGGTCTCTGGCCTAAGGGTGGCCATTGGTACAATACATTCCTCCTCAGTTCCATTAATGTTCATCTTTATTTTAAATTTTAACAGTACATACTCAACAAGGGTTGTATCTTCGCCCTCTAAGAGATCGTGATCCTCTACAGGGTTATCACATGCAGGGCAGTATCTAACTGGGTGAGAACCTTTTTTAATATGGCCTTTTTCCTTTAATTTTAAAAATTGCCATTCTATGAATTTCTTAAATGTGTCATCATCTGTTGTAAAATTTCTCCTCCAATCAAGGGAGAATCCCATTTTTTTAAATGCCTTAGTAGCCCTTTTTGAGAAGTATTTAACTATATTTTTGGGATTATCTAACTTTAAAAGATCCTCCATTGGTATTTTATGTAGTGTATTATAGGCCCAAAGTGTGTGTTTATTCCTTTTCCTTATAAGTTCTGCAAGGCCCAATATTGGAGTTCCACTTACATGGTATCCAAAGGTCCATAATACCCTTTTAAATTTCATTCTTTGATATCTTGCAATGGTTTCTGGAATTGTAAAGGTTCTTAAATGTCCTGCATGTAAAACACCATTTAGATAGGGAAATGCCGCTGTTATATAGAATTTATTTAGGTCCTTCTCTATATTATCTATCTCTTTGGCATTGGTTTCAAATATTTTATCCTTTTCCCATCTTTTCTGCCACTTCTCTCCAATTTTAACAAAATCAATTGACATAATCCTACCTACATTTTATTTTTTTTTAATTA
>JAHEPY010000033.1 GCA_019561565.1 Methanothermococcus sp. SCGC AD-155-M21 | reverse complement strand
TACCATAGTGTCTCTTAAGCCAGTTTGATAATCTTATGGAGGGTTTTTTAACATTTTTTAAGTCCTTTAAAATTGGTTCTACTTTCTCTAAATCCCTTTTTGTTATTGCCCTCGGTAGTGTTATTTTCCTATATTCTTCCTTTTTTAATTTCTCTATTTTTGCCCAGCCCACAACTGTATCATTCCAATTTATTTTATTCCTATTCTCATAGAACCATAGAACACCATTAACTGCCTCTCCAACCCTACAGCCGTTTTTAATCTGTATTAAAAATATTATAAGATAGGCATACTTTTTTAGGTCTTTTTTATAGAGTATTTCTTTATTTTTTATATTTTTAAATTCATCTAAAAACATTTTAAAGGTTTTCATATACTCCAATCCCATGTCCCATTTTTCTCTTTTATTATCTATGTTATCCCTCTTTTTCCTTTTTTAGATTGTTTCATACTTTTATTATTTATTAATTACTTTTATTTAAGGCGTTTAAAAAATTATTTGTTCTTACAATGGAGTATCTACTTTTGCTTATATAATGGATATTTACTTATTATCCATATACTTAGTTAATATATTTAAACTTATGTCTCTAAGTTTTACTTCGGTAAAAAATTTTTGAACCTANTAGGTTATATTATAGTCCATAATTGTAATAAAATTAAATATATAAATTTAATAATAGATATAATTAAATATATGAATTTTATAGATAATAAAAAAATATTTAAAAAATTATTAAAATATAAATTAAATAATAAAAGTATTATAATAAAATAATTAATTAAAAATCAGGTAATTTAATGATAGAATTAAAATTCCACCACTTCTTGAAATGGAGTGAAATTGAAGAAATTATAAAAAAGGGCAAAAATAATATGGTTGTAGTAAAATTGCCAAATAGCATATACCATAGTAAAAAGATGAAGTATAAAATAGAACATATGAAAAAGCACCATATAATTGTAGAGATGGACAATGATAAAAGGGGAAGACATAAAAAAATAGATGATACTGTAAAGGAAAGAATATTGGAGTTATATAGGGAGGGTTATTCAATAAATAATATATCTAATATATTAAAATTGCCCAAAAGCACCATATTTATCAATGTAAGGGATGAGATAGGTATTATATCCATGGAAAGAAAAAAAGAAGAACTTACCTCATTAATGTACCAGTATAAGGAACATCTAATCATAGAGAACATTTATGATAACTATTTTGATACCTTATTTTCTGAATTAAAAATGTATATAGATGAAAATAATCTTGAAATGGCCCATATTAAAATAAAGGAAATATCCAATTATGCTAAAAAACTTAAAAAATTATTATAGTAGGTGAAATATTGCGAGCATTTTTAATTGGAAGATGGCAGCCCCTTCATAATGGACATTTAACTATAATAAGGGAAATAGTTAATGAAGTAGATGAACTTATAATAGGCATAGGCAGTGCCCAACGAAGCCATACAACTAAGGATCCCTTTACAGCAGGAGAACGAATAATGATGATAATTAAAACCCTTAAAAAATATGATTTTCCATACTATGTAATACCCATAAAGGATATTGAGTTTAATGCCGTATGGGTATCCTATGTTGAGGCATTAACTCCTCCCTTTGATGTGGTATATACAGGTAATCCCTTAGTAAGGGAACTTTTTGTGGAAAGGGACTACATTGTCAAAAAACCTAAACTATATAATAGAAAGGAATATTCGGGGAGCGAAATAAGAAAAAGAATGATAAATGGGGAAGAATGGAGACACTTAGTGCCCAAGGAGGTTGTTGATGTAATATGTGAAATAGATGGAGAAAATAGAATTAGGCGCTTAAATAAGTCTGATTGTGAGGTATAATTATATTTTTTATTTTAATTTATATTAATTTTTTATATTGTTATTCTATATAATTATTTTAATTAATTATTTTATTATTTTTAATATTATTTTATATATTTATTTTATTTTTATTATTTAAAAAAAATATAAAAAAATTATGGAGAGAATATTCTTTTACATTTTGGACATATTATTTTATGGCCAACATAGTGAAATACCTTACCACAAGTACATTTAACC
Source organism: Methanothermococcus sp. SCGC AD-155-M21 (assembly GCA_019561565.1). GTDB lineage: Archaea > AGJL01 > Methanococci > Methanococcales > Methanococcaceae > Methanofervidicoccus. The sequence goes on along the minus strand of JAHEPY010000033.1, from coordinate 691 downwards.
TTTTTTGTTTCCAATTCCTTTAAATCTATAATTGTATATCTATATAAATCCTCATCATTTAAATCCAAGGCCATAGGAGACACTCCATATTATTTAATAATTTTAATTAAAAAAACTATATACTTATTCTATAGAAAAATAAAATATTTATATTAATTTAAATAAATTTATAATAAAAAGTATAGATTAGAATTTAATTTAAAAAAAATAGTGATATTATGAAACATATTCAATTAAAGGGTAGAACTATCTCAAAGGGTCAAGTTGAAGGAGAGGCAATAGTATCCCATAGGCCCATATCCTTCTTAGGGGGAGTAAGTGAGAAGGGTACCATAATAGACAGAGAAAACGAATTATATGGTAAAAGTATAAAGGATAAAATATTTGTTTTTCCAACAGGTAAAGGCAGTACTGTTGGTTCCTATGTCATATATGCCCTTGCAAAAAAAGGTATTTTAAAGGGAATAATAAACAGCCAATGTGAGGTAATAGTTGCTACTGGAGCAATACTTGGTAAAATTCCACTGGTGGATAATATAGACATTAAAAAAGGAAGAATATAGGAAAATAACACTACCGAGGGCAATAACAAAAAGGGATTTAGAGAAAGTAGAACCAATTTTAAAGGACTTAAAAAATGTTAAAAAACCCTCCATAAGATTATCAAACTGGCTTAAGAGACACTATGGTA
>JAHEPY010000032.1 GCA_019561565.1 Methanothermococcus sp. SCGC AD-155-M21 | reverse complement strand
ATTTTTGATATTCTTTTATTGTTAATAAATATATTATAATCCCTTTCAATACATATATAATCCTCTTTAATCTCTGGAGTGCCCTTCCATACTACGACACTTAATTTTTTTATCATAAATTATCCCTTATAATTTTTACATAGAATTTCTACTTTTTATGTGTTTGCTCTTTCTTAAATGTTTTAAAGTCTTAGATTATCTATTTTATTATTTTTTATTTTTAATTTTTTTAAATTATTTTAATAATTATTATTTTATTTTTATATTTTTTATTTAATTATTATTAAAATTTTGTTTAATGCCATAATATAAAAAACATCCTCAGCTACCCCAGGACTCATCAATTATCAGCAGGGATGACTCTCATCATTAGATGTTTTTTATAAGTTTCCTAATTATCTACTATTCTTTTTGCAATTATACTTTGTCCTCCATATACTCTGTCTCCCTCTTTTACAGTTAAAATATACTTATCCTTTGGAAGTATAAGTGCAGTTTGAGAGCCTAATTTAATCATTCCTATTCTTTGTCCCATGGTTATATTATCTCCAACATCCACATAGTATGTAGTTCTTCTTGCCAATACTCCTGCAATCTGGACAACTCCTATATAATCACTTCCATTTTTAATTATTAAAATATTATATTCATTTTTTTCGATAGGTTTTCCATAAATGCAGGGTAAAACCCTCCCTCAACATGTTTTTTATATACCACAGTGCCCCCAACTGGTGCCCTAATAACATGAACATCAAAGGGAGACATAAATGTACCAACAACATAGGAACCGTTGCTATAGTATTTAGCAATATTTTTTAATATATAACTGTTCCCATCCTTATATATCTTGGGAAATTCATCATAATTATTTATATACAATACAGTTCCATCAGATGGAGAAACACATATACTACTATTTGAGGGAATAGCCCTATCAGGATCTCGATAAAAATATACTGTAAATATTAAAATGGAACATACTCCAACGACAAGTATTTTTTGATAGTTTTTAATATTAGATACATTGCCCATATTTAACCCTTAAATAAATTAAAAAATAATTATAAAAAATATATTATAAAATATTATAATTAAAAAAGCAAAATATATAAAACTAACTATAAATATTAAAAGGGATAGATTAAATTAAAAATAAAATAGATGGATATAATTATTGATAAATTATACAACGGTGATAAAGTGATTAGTGATAGCATAAAATCAGGGATAAATAGAGCCCCCCATAGGAGCCTACTGAAAGCCTGTGGTTATACTGACGAGGAGATAAATAGGCCATTTATTGGAGTGGTCAACAGTTATACTGAGGTTGTTCCTGGACATATACATTTAAGATCCCTTGCAGAGGCCATAAAAAAGGGCATATATGCAAATGGAGGAACTGCCTTTGAGTTTAACACCATGGCCATCTGTGATGGTATAGCCATGGGACATGAGGGTATGAGATACTCCCTACCTTCCAGGGAGATTATTGCAGATACTGTGGAGAGTATGGCAAGGGCCCATGGCTTTGATGGGTTGGTACTTGTTCCCTCCTGTGATAAAATAGTACCTGGTATGATAATGGGAGCCCTGAGATTGAATATCCCCTTTGTAGTTGTTACTGGGGGCCCCATGCTCCCTGGAGAAACCCATGGAAAGAAGTATGACTTAATAAGTGTATTCGAAGGGGTGGGAGCCTATCAGACAGGTAAGATAAGCGAGGAGGAATTAAAGGATATTGAAGATTGTGCCTGCCCTGGAGCAGGGAGTTGTTCTGGATTATTCACTGCCAACAGTATGGCCTGTCTAACTGAGGCCCTTGGTCTCTCCCTTCCAATGTGTGCCACAACCCATGCCGTGGATGCCCAAAAGATAAGAATAGGTAAAAGAAGTGGGGAGGTAGTGGTGGATTTAATAAGAAAAAATATAAAACCCAGGGATATACTAACAAAGGAATCCTTTGAGAATGCCATACTGGTAGATTTAGCATTAGGGGGATCCACAAATACAACATTACATATCCCAGCCATAGCCAGTGAGATAGAGAGGGGCTTTATAACCCTTGAGGATTTTGATAGATTAAGTGATGAGGTTCCCCATATAGCCTCAATTAGGCCAGGGGGAAACCACTTTATGTTGGATCTACATAGGGCTGGGGGCATTCCTGCAGTGTTGAAGGCACTAGAGAGTAAGGTAAGGGATGCAAAAACTGTAAGTGGAAAGAGTATAAGGGAGATTATAGATGGAGTGAAGTATATTGACCATGATATAATAAGGCCCATAGATAAACCGGTGCATAAGGAGGCAGGTTTAAGAATCCTTAAGGGAAATCTTGCTCCAAAGGGAGCAGTTGTTAAAATTGGTGCAGTTAATCCAAAGATGCATAAACATGAAGGGCCAGCAAGGGTATTTAACTCTGAGGAGGAATCCATAAAGGCAATACTTGGAGGGGAAATTAAAGAGGGCGATGTGGTAGTAATAAGATATGAGGGTCCTGCAGGGGGACCTGGAATGAAGGAGATGCTTGCCCCAACCTCTGCCATATGTGGTATGGGATTGGATGATAGTGTGGCCCTTATTACAGATGGAAGGTTTAGTGGAGGAAGTAGGGGTCCTTGTATAGGCCATATATCCCCAGAGGCCATGGCTGGAGGACCCATAGCCATAGTGGAGGAAGGGGATATAATATCCATAGATATGATAGGTAAAAGTATCCAATTGAAGGTATCAGAGGATGAGATCAAAAGGAGATTATCAAAATGGGAAAAACCAGAAATGGATGTTAAAAGGGGATACTTAGCCAGATATGCAAGATTAGTTACTTCGGCAGATGAGGGGGCAATATTGAAATAATAATTATAGTCTTAAACAAAACTATTCATATTTAAATAAACCTTATCTTAATTTTATTAGGCATCTAATAAAATAATAAAATAATTTAAAAAATTATTAATATAAAAATAAAAAAATAATAAAATAATTTAAAAATTAATTAATATTAAAAATAAAAAATAGATAATCTAAGATTTTAAAATATTTAAAAAGGAGTAAATGCATAAAAAATAGAAATAAAACTCCCTATTACCTCATTATGCCCCCAAGTACTGGGAATGGGTAGAACCCTTTGACAGGATAGCATTATAAACTTTAGATTAAGGCTAAAGTAGAGAAGGATTTATGGTAAAATCCTATTTATAACATTTTACCTCCTATATTATTTTTATTATTTATATTAAGATTATAAGTTTAAGATATTATATGTTTATTTTAAAAATTATTTTATTTAGTTTATTTTTAATTTTTATATTATAATAAAAAGTGATACCATGCTAATGGAGTATGATATAAAAACCCATAAAAGGGAAGAATTAATAGATATTACAGAGTATATACTCCAATCCATAAGAAAATCCAATATAAAAGAGGGAATTGTTGTAGTATTCACCCCCCACACTACTGCAGCCCTTACAATAAATGAAAATGCAGATCCTTCAGTTAAGGAGGATGTTTTGGAGTTTCTAAATAGAAAAATACCCAAAGAATGCAATATATTTACACACTTGGAAGGTAATTCTGATGCCCATATAAAGAGTTCCCTCTTTGGAACTTCCCTAAATTTGATTGTATCCAATGGGCAACTAATCCTTGGAACCTGGCAGGGGATATATTTCTGTGAATTTGATGGACCTAGGAGTAGGAAATTCTATGTAAAAATTATAAGGGATAATTTATGATAAAAAAATTAAGTGTCGTAGTATGGAAGGGCACTCCAGAGATTAAAGAGGATTATATATGTATTGAAAGGGATTATAATATATTTATTAACAATAAAAGAATATCAAAAATAATTGCATCCCCTGAGAATTTAAAGGAACTTGGAGTGGGCCATGCTGTTGCCGAAGGTTATCTAAATGGAGTAGAAGTTAAAGATACTCATATAGAGGACAATAATATAGTAGTAAATACCTATACTTCAAATAGCATGAATAATGAAACCAACAGTTGCAAAAGTTATAATATTAATAAAACACCTGTTAAATTGCCCCTGAGTACTATTTTAAATATTATGAAAGATATGCCAAGAGATAAAAAAATATGGGAATTAACAGGATGTACCCACTGGGCATGTATATATAACTTAAAGGGAGATAAAATAGTTTCCATTGAGGATATAGGGAGGCATAGTGCAGTGGATAAAGTAATTGGTTATGGGATATTAAGGGGCATAGATCTAAGGGATAAAATTCTTATATCAAGTGGTAGGCAACCCTACATGATGGTAAATAAGGCCATAAATGCAAATATACCTGTGATAATATCAAAATCCCCTTCAATGGATAGGGGAGTTGAATTGGCAAGAAAGAATAATTTAATTTTAATAGGTTTTGCAAGGGAAAGTAGATTTACAGTATATAGTAGCCATGAGAGGATACTCTTTAATCAATAGAAGAATGGGTTAAATTATTTATTTTATCCAATATAATCTTTATATCTGTTCTTTTAGTGATTTCTACCTCTTTTTCAATAAGTTCATTTAATTTATTTCTTAAATCTTCAATATCTTTGGAGTTCTCTAAAAGTTCCTTAAAAAATTCCATATTTTCAATATAGGGGGCAATATTTGTTAAAAGATCTTCCTTTTCCTTAGGGTCCATAGTATCTCCTTTTTTATTATTTATTTTATTATTTTTTAATTATTTTTATTATTTTTATTTTGCTTTATTTATTTTATTTAATTTTTCAAGTAAAACATCTGCTGCTTTATCTGCTAACTTTGAAGACTTTTCTGAACTTGTGCCTGTGTAAAAACCATAAATTGACACCATTAAACCTGTGAAACCCATAAATAATGTAGTCATTTTATCAGTTAACTTACTTGGTTCAATCATACCATAAGTAAAAATACTAATTGTGATTAAAAGATAAACAAAAACAGTGCTTATTAAAACAACCTTTCTTCCCCTTGCAACATCTCCTTCTAACCATTCAATAAAATTTTTAAACATTTTCTCACCTCTCTTTTTTATTATTTTTATAAATATTTTTTAATTATTTTTATTATTTATTTTATTAGTTCCCTTTTCCTTTTTTTTCCTTTTTAATATGGCTATCTCCCTTACAACTATGGTAATTTCCCTTTCAATATTCTCCATCTTTGTGTATATCCTATATATCAGATAGAAAAGTATTATAATGGCAACATATAATACAACATCTACTCCCCTTCCCACGCCAGTTAATGTGGCCAAATAACTCATAGTTCTTGGAAATACTACGATCAATATAACCAATGCCCAGATAAATATCCAAAATATGGCAGATTCTCTACTTATTTTATTATCCCTCAATTGCACTACTACCTTAAACACTGCAAAAATAGCAAAGATTATGGCAAGTACTTGAATAATTTGCATAATAACCCCCACTTGGATTAATTAACCATTACTTAAGAAATTTATATAATGCCACTAAATTGATAAATAATAATTAAATTTTTTATTTTTTGATGTATTACATTATATTATCTTATATTTCCTATATTATTTTATATTTATCTTATATTATCTTGTATTGTTTTATAGTATATTATATAATGGATATTATCCCCTATATATAAATCTTTATTATTTTTAATTTATTTAAAAAACTATAAATAATAAGGTAAAGTAATTAAATAAATAATTTAATATTTAGCATATTATACTATGAAAAATAAAATAAATATTTTTTATATTTTAAATATAATAATGTTATAAATGGGAGATAATAATGATAATACAAAAGTGTATATCCTGTGGAAAAGAATATCCAATTGATGATATAATATATACCTGCCAATGTGGGGACTTATTGGAAGTCCTATATGACTACGAGAATATAAAGGAAAAAATATCTAAGGAAGGCCTTAGGAAAAGGAAAATTGGTGTTTGGAGATATTTGGAATATCTTCCAGTAGAGGATCCAAAAAAAATAGTATCCCTCTATGAGGGGGGAACACCCCTATATAGGTGCGACAACCTTGCCAAAGAATTAGGATTAAAGGAACTTTATGTAAAAAACGAAGGTGCCAATCCAACAGGGAGTTTTAAGGATAGGGGCATGACTGTAGGGGCCACTAGGGCAAATGAGTTAAATATTGAAGTTGTTGGTTGTGCCTCTACAGGCAATACCTCAGCCTCCCTTGCAGCCTACTCTGCAAGGGCCGGAAAGAAATGTATAGTATTACTTCCTGGAGGAAATGTTGCATTGGGAAAACTTGCTCAGGCGATGTTCTATGGTGCAAAGGTTATTCAAATTGATGGAAATTTTGACGAGGCCTTAGAAATGGTAATAAAACTTGCAGAGGATAAAAAACTTTATCTATTGAACTCCATAAATCCCTTTAGATTGGAAGGGCAAAAAACCATTGGTTTTGAAATATGTGACCAATTGGATTGGCAATTGCCAGATAGAGTAATACTACCTGTGGGAAATGCAGGAAACATAAGTGCAATATGGAAGGGATTTAAGGAATTTAAAGAAACAGGTATAATAGAGGATCTTCCAAAGATGACAGGTATTCAGGCAGAAGGGGCAAAACCTATTGTTGAGGCATTTAAAAAGGGATCCAAAACAATATTACCAGAGGAAAATCCTGAAACCATAGCAACTGCAATAAGAATAGGAAATCCAGTTAATTATCCAAAGGCCCTTGATGCAATATATTCCTCCAAGGGCTTTGCAGAAAGTGTAAGTGATAGGGAGATCACAGAGGCTCAGAAACTCCTTGCAAGAAAGGAGGGAATATTTGTTGAACCTGCATCGGCGGCATCAATAGCAGGATTGATAAAATTAATTGACATGGAAATTGTTGATAGGGATGAAAAAATTGTATGTATTACAACAGGTAATGGATTAAAGGATCCAGATGCTGCCATAAGGGCAAGTGAGAGGCCCATTGAAATTGAGTGTGATATGGATATACTTCAAAATATTATAGATGGTTAGGGAATAATTTTAATAAATAAAAAAATTAATAAAAAATAAAATAATAATAAAAAAATAAATAAATATAATAATAATATATTAAGAAATTCATAATTAAAATATTAGGAGGTATTTCTATGAATAAAGTTATAGAGGGTAAAACATGGGTATTTGGCGATAATATTGATACAGATGCTATTCTTCCTGCAAGGTATTTAATATATACTACAGAGGAGGAGTTGGCAAAGTATGCAATGACAGGGGTGGATCCTGAATTTCCCAGTAAGGCCAATAGGGGAGATATTATTATAGGTGGGAAGAACTTTGGATCAGGAAGTTCTAGGGAGCATGCCCCAATGGGATTAAAGGGATTAGGTATTTCCTTAGTTATTGCTGAAAGTTTTGCAAGGATATTTTATAGAAATGCCATAAACATAGGCCTTCCATTGTTGGAATGTAAAGATATATCCAAGCATGTTAAAGAGAGGGACATATTAAGAGTGGATTTAAATGAAGGTACTATAAAGAACATTACCTCTGGAAAGGAATTAAATGGGCAGAAACTTCCAGATTTTATGATGGATATATTGAATGAAGGGGGTCTAATGCCCTATCTAAAAAAGAAAATGTGTAATGAAGGATAAAAAATAAGGTACTGTAAAAAAATATTAAATAAATAAATTTTTTATTTTTCTCTTTTAATTTTTTAATTATAAAGAAAATATTTTAAAAAAATTTAAAAAATTTTTATTTTAAAAAAAATAATTTAATATATTTTATTACCCTAGTTCCCATCACTCCTTAACCGATAAAAATTAAAAGCTAACAGACTAAGAAGCTAACAGACTAAGAATAATCTTAACTGCCAGGCCTCTTCTACTTACAGCCCTTATAAATCTCAGTCCAAGGTTATCTACAACTGAGA
>JAHEPY010000031.1 GCA_019561565.1 Methanothermococcus sp. SCGC AD-155-M21 | reverse complement strand
AACAATTAAGGGTAATTCTTTATTTATTTTTTTAATTATATTACTACTGGTCCTTACATCATTTGAAGATATATCTATGCCTATTGAAGTTATATACATGGGAGATTCCATATATTATCATCTCATTTTATATCTCTATTTTATTTTATATCAACATTTATGTCAATTGCCAAATATGAGTATGATGAAGACTTAGGGCTTAAAAAAATAAAAATTGGTCCAAATTCTCCACTGATAGGTAAAAAATTACATGAAATAAAAACCCAGCATAAATTAGAGGCCAATATACTTGGAATTAAAAAGGACAGTGGGTTAATAATAAATCCCTCTTCTGAGGTTGAGATCTCCCTTGGAGATGTAATATATGCCTTTGGAACAAGTGATCAATTAAATAATCTTGAAAACATGGGAAAGGAGAATGATTAATGGAATTAATAATTAATTACTCAATGGGGAATCTTAATATTGCTCCAATACCTCCCAATGCCTTTAATTGTTTTCCTGCATCATGTTTGGTGGATACTATTATGGATTTGCCTCCAATGGATTCAACAGAATTTACTAAATTCTCAACAGTTTTTCTATTTTTTCTTAGAAATTCATCAGATATAAGAAGGGTACCTATTGCAGAATAATTTAAAGCGTTGTTAATATCCTCTATACCATAAATGGCAAGGCCCTTTTTTGAAATTTCTTCCAATAATTTATTTACTAACTGGGTTTCCTTACTCAATCTATCCTGGCCATATATTCTATCTATGATCCCTAATTTTAAAACCTCACTAAGTCCCAATCTCCCAGTGTGGTTAATGGATTCAAATATTGCCTTTTTATGAATATCCTTATGTTTTTCAGAGAGGTATTTTTGGAAGTTATTCTTTCCAAATCCTGGTCCTGCTATTAGAATTTTGCCATCATAGGGCTTTAATGCATTATCCAATACCTCCGCTATTTCCCCGTAATAACTATGTTTTTCCTGTTCCTGTCTTTTGTAATCTAACTTTTTAGATACTCCTGACTTTATATGACCTATCTCCTTTGCTCCATATTCCCTTATTAGATATATATCACACTCACTATCATCCATAATGGCAACTACTATCTTTGGTTTTTTTGCATCCTCCTTTGCATTTTTTAATCTTTCCAAATCCCATTTTTTCCAGTTTTTTTGGATGGATACNTCTGTATAGGGCTCTATATCTATGGTATGATAGGCACCAAGGGGCACATCCTCTGGTCCATGTATTATTTTACCACTTACCCTTAATCTATTGGTATCCTCGTGGAAATTTANTTTTTCTGCTTTAATACCCAAATAAACCTTTTTTTTAGCACCCCTATCGGCTCTTAATTTATCTCCCTTATCTTCAANCCTACGTTCTGTTAATCCTGAAACTGTATTATTTCTTTCTATTATGTTATATAGATGCCATAGATCATCTAAATTTTCTGGCATAACTTTTATCATGTTTTTTTCAGGAATCTCTCTTATTATTCTCATAATGTCTCCCTATTCTATATGTAAATTTTTAAATAAATAATAAATTATATTAAAGTATTAATTATTGTAAAAAAATAAAAAAATAATTAATAACATTTATAAAT
>JAHEPY010000030.1 GCA_019561565.1 Methanothermococcus sp. SCGC AD-155-M21 | reverse complement strand
TATACTTTTAAAGTAATTTCCTACACTGCCTACTATAACAAATAAACTGTTTTTATAATTTTTAAGCACTTCTGGAGCAACTTTATCAATTATAAACTTGACGGCTTCAATATTTGGATGGTATAGTGAACCTACAAAGAGAATAACTTTCTTATTTGAATCTCCCATTATTTGACGTTTATATATGTTTTTCTCTGTATGTGTGGAAATAGTAAATCTTGAAGTATCCACTCCGTTAGGAATGACGTAAATTTTAGATTTATTAACACTATACTTTCTTCCTAATTTATTTTTATCTTCCTCAGAAACTGTAAATATAAGATCGGCATTTTCTACAGCAAATTTTTCCTTTTCAATAGCGGTATTTATTAATAATTTTTTAAGGGGTTTTAATAACATTAAATCATTAGAACCTATAAGTCGATCAAATTCAGCGTTATGTTCAACCAAAATTATTGGAATATCATTAGGCTTTTTATTAAAAATATAACTAAATTGCCAGGGATGTTCAACTTTAATAATATCGCATTTCTTTATAAGTTCATTAAGAATTTTCGGTTTAAAAATTTTTAAAATATTCCCTGTGAAAAGTTTAGACGCCCCGAGAGAAACGGTAATGTAATTAACCACCAATGAAAATATATTTATGTATCTATATTCAATATAATTGTTAGTTATAGGGATTTTTTTTATAGAATTCAATGTTTTAACTTCATTAATATTTAATATATCTTGAGAGAAAATTGAGATTTTATGGCCTAGTTTAACAGCATTGGAGTTTAAATAATGGGCCCTCAACCTTCCACCAGCATTCGGAGGGTAAACAGCATATGGAGAAATATCTAATATATTCATTATTGCACCTTCTTATTTGTAATGCTCTCGATCACTTCTACAAGTCTCTCCCATGAGAATTTCCATTCTGTCTCCACTATGTTTCTTTTAAATTCCTCTCTCCTGTTTTCATTGAAGTACTTTATTACAGTTTCGGCAAGTTTCTCGGGATTTTTACTTTCAACGATAAACCCTGTTTTATGATCCTCAACTACATCTGGAAGGCCTCCAACGTTGGTGGTAATTACTGGTTTATCAAAGGCATATGCTATCTGAACAACTCCACTCTGGGTAGCAGAGATATAGGGTAAAATAACTACATCTGCCCCAGAGAAATAAATCCCTACCTTCTCATCTGGGATGTATTTATCAATTATCCTAACGTTATTTTCAATGTTCAACCTTTTTACTTCACTAATGTAACCTTCCTTACTGTCCCAAAACTCTCCAACTATTAAAAGATATACCTCAGGTATTTTCTCTACAATCTTAGGCATCGCCTGAATAAGATATATCAATCCCTTATACTTTCTTACATATCCAAAGAATAGTAGTACTTTTGCATTTTTTGGAATATTTAACATTTTCTTGGCATTCTCTTCTGAAATACTCTGAACTTTAAAAACATCATATATGGGATGAGGATTGTATCTTATCATCTTAGATTTAGGTACTATTTTCTTTAACTTGGATAGATCTTCCTTTGATTGAACTATAAAGTAATCTACATTTCCAAATACTAATTTGGCTAAAAATACATCTAGAACTGTTCTTTCATGAGGTAATACATTATGACAGATTGCAAGGATTTTTGTTTTAGTTAATCTCTTTAATAAGAAAAATATCGTTGAAAACATTGGTACCATAAAGGGAGTGACCCAATGAAATATCAGTAAATCTGGCTTTTCTTTCTTAATTCTTAAGAAGGCTTTAATCCAGGTTATTGGGTTTATAGTATCTAAAATGAATTCTACATTCTCAATCTCTCTTTTTTTAATGGTCCTCTTATCGATCTGTTCCCTTCCAGGATATAAAAAAGAGGGATACCTACGTTTGTAAGATATTAAAATTAACTCATGTCTTTTAGATAAGTACCTACATAGTTCAGTATTGTAGTGAGATATGCCCCCCATAAAA
>JAHEPY010000029.1 GCA_019561565.1 Methanothermococcus sp. SCGC AD-155-M21 | reverse complement strand
TTTTTAAATAAAATTTTTATTATATTTATATTATGTTTATTTTTTATATTTTAGGTTTAGGTTTATATTTAGAATTATATTACGTATTTAGATTTATATTAGGTTTATATTAACAAAAATTTTATATACTATAACATTTGTAGTTATTTTATTATTTTTTTATATAGATAAAATAAAACAATAATTTAAACATGCTTAAATAGGAGGTAGAAACATGCCTGCTCCACGATACAGGTCAGGATCCTTTAAAAAAATATATAAAAGGGGCCCTGGAAATAAAACCTTGGTGCATTATAGGAGAAAAAAACCATCAAAGGCAAAGTGTGCCTCCTGTGGAATTACATTAAATGGGGTTCCAAGGGGTAGGCCACATGAAATTGCAGAACTATCCAAAACAGAGAAAAGGCCAGAAAGGCCATACGGTGGCTATCTTTGCCCAAAATGTTTAAAAAGATTAATGATAGAAAGGGCAAGAAATCTATAATATATAAATAATAAATAATAAAAAATAATAAAAGATAATAAAAATAGGATATAATCTACATTCCATAAGGTAGGTGTTGGAATGATAATAACCATTGGAGGACTGCCTGGAACTGGAACCACAACAATATCCAAGTTAATATCTAAAAAATATGGATTAAGGCATGTATGTGCTGGATTCATATTTAGAGAGATGGCAGAGAAAAGGAATATGGGATTGCAGGAATTTAGCAAATATGCTGAGGAACATCCAGAGATTGACAGAGAAATTGATGAACGTCAGATTGAACTTGCAAAGGAAGGAAATATAGTCCTTGAAGGAAGACTTGCAGCCTGGATGCTAATGAATAATAATATAGAACCTACCCTGTCTATATGGTTAAAGGCACCTCCAATGGTTAGGTGTAAAAGAATAAGTAATAGGGAAAAACAAGATATAGAAAAAGCCATGTTAGATATGGTAGAACGAGAGAAAAGTGAAAAAAAACGATATAATGAAATATACAACATAAATATAGATGATTTATCCATATATAATATAGTAATTGATTCATCAGTTTGGAATATTGAGGGAGTATTTAATATCATCTGTGAATGCATAGATAATTTAAACCCTATGTAGTAAATAAGATGATAAATATCCCTCCCAATTTTAAGGATGAATTGTAATTGGCGACAATTACAACAACAAAAATTAGGTGAGGAAAAATGTCAGCAATTGAAGTAGGAACAGTTTGTGTTAAAACCTTAGGTAGAGAAGCAGGAAAAACCTGTGTTATAGTAGATATAGTGGATAAAAACTTTGTTTTAATAGATGGAAATGTTAAAAGGAGAAGATGTAATATAAAACACATTGAGCCAACTGATAAAAAAATAGATATTGAAAAAGGGGCCTCAACTGAAGAGGTAAGATTGGCATTGGATACAGTAGGCCTGTTATAACCTCCTATCCTATTTTTTTTAATTTTT
>JAHEPY010000028.1 GCA_019561565.1 Methanothermococcus sp. SCGC AD-155-M21 | reverse complement strand
TTTGAATGTGATGAATATCTTGTCATTTGATATTCTGGAGAGTAATAAATATAATTTCCATCAGTCTTTAAAATATCTCCCTCATCAATACCCTCAACTTGAACATTTGTTTTAGAGTGCCTATCTATGGTCATTTCATTACTCATAGTATCGCCCGTTGATACAACGGCATCCTTCATTACAGTTTCCGCAGTTGGAGATAGGGTAGTTCTTCCATCAAATCTATTACCTGAGTATAGGCCATATGTGGCATAGTTATCCTCCAAACTATTTAAAAATTTTTTAAAAGTCTCAGGAGTTGCAGGAACTACCTTAAATTCCTTTGTATTGGTGCCACTATTGGTATTGCCTATATTATTGCCATTCCCAATAATATCTCCCTGAATACATCCACTAATGGATATTAAAAATATAAATATAAAAATACCTATTGCTGCCATATTATTTTTCATAAAAATACCTCTTGATCTATATTTAAAGCATGTATATTAAAATTTAAATAGAATAATAATTTATTAAAAATAATTAAAAAATCTTTAAAATTAAAAATTAATATTTCAAATAGAATATTTTTTAAATAATTTAAATTACTTATACAATATTATATATTTAACTTTCTTATATATATAACCCTTCATTTTTTTAACACAGTATAATAATATTAATAATGGGATAGATAAATATTTTAATTAAAATAGTTTTAAAATAGTTATGTTTATATATTAGGTGATTGAATGGGTAATAATAGAAAGAGTATTGAATTTAGAAAACTGGAGCATTTACTTGTTTGTGATCATTGTAATGTTGAATATAAAAAAGGAACTCTTTTTAAAGATATTGAATTAATACATCGTGGGGTTTCAGATTGTAATTTGTCGGATATTGATACCTCAATAAACCTATATGGAAAAAAATTGGATGCTCCACTTATTGTGGCGGCAATAACAGGAGGCCATTCCAAGGCAGAGGAAATAAATAAAAATATAGCAAAGGCTGTAGAGGAACTTAATTTAGGTATGGGAGTAGGCTCTCAAAGGGCAGGTTTATTAAATAGTAATTTATGTAGTACCTATTCTATTGTAAATGATTATGATATTCCCTTTATTATAGGTAATCTTGGAGCAGTTAATTTTATAAAGGATGGATGGGACGAGGAAGTAATAGATACCTCAGTTAATATGATAGATGCTGATGCCATGGCAATACATTTTAATCCCCTTCAAGAGGCCATTCAGCCAGAGGGAGATATTGATTTTAAAGGGATTCATATATTAAAAGATATGATGCTAAATTATAAGAGAGAATATAAAAATATTCCATTCATAGCAAAGCAGGTTGGAGAAGGTTTTTCTAAGGAGGATGCTATAACTTTAAAGAACCTTGGTTTTGATGGAATTGATGTGGGAGGAAGTGGAGGCACCTCTTGGGCTGCAGTTGAATACTATAGGATAAAAGATGAGGAATTCAAAAACTTTTCAAAAAAGTTCTTGGAATGGGGCATACCTACGGCAGCATCTGTACTGCAGGTTAAAAGTGTTTTTCCAGGTACAATAATTGCCACAGGAGGTATAAGGTCTGGAATAGATATGGCTAAATCCGTTGTTATAGGGGCCCATTGCTGTGGTGTGGCCTTGCCAATATTGAGGGCTGCATTAAGGAGTTATGAAGAGGTGGTAAAGGTTCTTGAAAAAATGATTAGGGAATTAAAAACAGTTATGTTTTTAACAGGCTGTGATAACATAGAATCCTTAAAAAAATCCAAATATATTATAAAAAATGAATTAAAGGAATGGATTAAGGAATAAGTAAATATAATTAAAATATAATCGATACCCAAAATTAAATAAAATAAAAAATTATAAAATTAAATTTATTATTATTGTTATAGTGTTGTTATTAGATGGTTATTTGTTAGATGTTTATTGGAATATATGATTAAATTATTAGTATTGCCATTACATAATCCTTAAAACATTTTAAAAAATTATTATTGTTATTTATTTTATATTTTTTATTATATTTTTATTTTAAATTAATTAATACAATGCCCTAATGGGAAATAAAAAAAAGAAAAGGAAGTGATATTTTGCAGATGGAGGTAGTTGCCATTGGCGGATATGAGGAAGTTGGAAGAAACATGACTGCCATTAATGTGGATGGTGAAATAATAATATTTGATATGGGATTAAGACTTGATAGAGTTATGATACATGAGGATACAGATATATCAAAAATGCATAGTTTAAACCTAATTGAGATGGGAGTAATCCCAAATGATACCATAATGAAAAATATAGAGGGAGAGGTTAAGGCCATTGTGGCCTCTCACGGACATCTTGACCATATTGGGGCAATAACTAAACTATCCCATAGATACAATGCTCCAATTATTGGGACTCCCTATACCATAGAACTTATAAAAAGGGAAATATTAAGTGAAAAAAAATTCGATGTTAGAAACCCATTAATAACCTTAAATGCAAAGGAAACTATGGATTTAACTTCAAATTTATCCTTAGAATTTGTAAAAATAACCCATAGTATTCCAGATGCTGTTCTCCCAGTTCTTCATACGCCCTATGGGGCATTGGTTTATGGAAATGATTTTAAATTTGATAACTTTCCAATTATAGGAGATAAGCCAGATTACAGGGCCATAAAAAGAATAGGTAAAAATGGAGTTATCTGCATGATATCAGAAAGTACAAGGGCTGATTTTGAAGGTAAAACTCCTTCAGAAGGGGTAGCAGCAAGCCTTTTAAGGAATGATTTACTAGGCACAGATAATCAATCAAATGGTATAGTTGTTACAACATTTTCTTCCCATATTGCTAGAGTAAAATCCATTGCCGATGTGGCTGAAAAAATGGATAGAATACCCATATTAATTGGAAGGTCCATGGTAAAGTACTGTGGAATTGCAGAGGATATTGGCATTGTAAAGTTCCCAGAGAATACAAGAATAGCAGGGGATCCTAGTTCCGTAGATAGGATATTCCGCCAGGTAATGAAGGAAGGTAAGGAAAACTATCTTCTTATAGTTACAGGACACCAGGGAGAGGAGGGGGCTGTTCTATCTAGGATGGCTACTGATAAAACTCCATTTAGGTTTGAAAATTATGATCAGGTTATATTTTCAGCAGATGTAATCCCCAATCCTATGAATGCAGCCCAAAGATATATGTTAGAGGCCCGTTTAAAACTACTTGGTGTAAGAATGTTTAAAGGAGCCCATGTTTCTGGACATGCTGCAAAGGAGGATCATAGGGACATGATAAGATGGCTAAATCCTGAGCATTTAATCCCATCCCATGGAGATTTCAATCTTACTGCAACCTATGCAAAACTTGCAGAGGAGGAAGGTTATAGGTTAGGAGAGGATATTCACATACTTAGGAATGGACAGAGTTTAAAGTTTGAGAGAATCATGTAAGCATTAAAATTTAATAATAATTCTTAAATAAATGATAAATTTTAAAAATATAATTAATTTTTTTTATAATTATTTTAATTTGCATTTAAAGCACTTATTTGGTGGAATTATGGAATTATTTAATAATGACATATTATTAAAAATTGATAGGGAGTTAAATAAATATTTAGATAAAGAGAATAAATTATATGATGCCTCAAAACATCTTTTATTTGCAGGAGGTAAAAGGATAAGGCCCTATTTGGCAATTTTAGCCTACCTTTTAAAGAAAGAAGATATTGAGGAAGTACTACCCTCAGCCATTGCCGTTGAATTAATTCATAACTATACTCTAATACATGATGATATTATGGATAATGACGATAAAAGGAGGGGGAAACCAACAGTACATGTTAATTATGGCATGCCCATTGCAATTCTTGCAGGGGATTTATTATATGCAAAGGCTTTTGAGGCCATATCCAATATAGAGGATTCAAAAAAGGCCCATGAGGTTTTAAAAATATTATCAAAATCCTGTGTAGATGTGTGTATTGGACAGGCCATGGATATGGAATTTGAAAACAGAGGGAGTATTACATTGGAGGAATACTTCGATATGATATATAAAAAAACTGGAGCCTTGATAGTATCTCCTGTAGAAATTGGGGCTGTAATGGGAGAATGTACTGAGGAGGAAAAAAGGGCACTTTGTGAGTATGCCAAAAGAATAGGTCTTGCCTTTCAGACACAGGATGATATTTTGGATTTAATAGGTAATAAGGATAAAATAGGAAAACCTGTTGGTAGCGACATAAGAGAGGGTAAAAAAACAGTTATTGTAATCCATGCCCTTGAAAATCTTCCAAAGGATAAGAAGGAAAGATTATTGGAAATTATGGGAAATAATGAGACTACAGAGGAGGAAATTAAAGAGGCCATTGATATACTAAAGGATTCCATAGACTATGCAAGGGAAATTACAATAAAGTATATTGAGGAATCTAAGGAATATTTAAAAATATTTGATCCTGAAAAAAGAAAGAGTTTGGAGAAAATAGCAGATTTTATAGGAGAGAGGATATATTAAGGAGTAAAAAATCAATCAAGGGAATGGATAATACTCCCTCTTAATAGACGGTACATCTGAAAAACAATCTGAGGTTATTGAATTTAAAATATATCCATCCATATTCTTTAAGTTGGACAATAAACATCCCTTTATAGTTACTTTAATATTTGGAGATACTATATTCATTTTCTCCACTAAAGTAAGTAGATCCTTAATTTTTCCAACTCCCTCAATATTGCATATTCTATTTAACTCACTTAAATTTCCAGGGTGCACTATCAATTGATGTACCATTATCTCCTTAACCTTGGTATTGTTGTTCAATAATTCTGCCAATTCTATTAATTCATCATCATTAAAATTTGGGATATATATACTTCTAACTATTGTATAAAAGTATTTTGAGGCTAATTTTATATTATTAAGTATTATTTCAAAGGTTTTAGATTTTGTAAGTATCTCATGGGTTTCAGGTTTTGAGGAACTTAAACTTATCATAATAATATCAAGTCCCAATTCCTTAAATTCCTTTAACATATCCTCATTTAAATTTACGCCGTTAGTTTGTAAATCACATCTTAAATTAAGGGATTTTGTAAATTCAATTGCCATTTTAACTTTATTAGGGCATAATAATGGTTCTCCATACTGACTAATTGTTATACTTTTATATTTTTTAATATCCTTGACCTTAGGATCAATGCCATAAATACCCTTTTTTACATTTATTAATTTTGAATAACAAAAAATACAATTATGCTGACAATCTTGACTTAACTCTATGGAGGGATGATGATAGGGATCCCTATTTTTTATATTTAGGCCTTGACAACCTATACAGTGCTTAGATATACTTAAATCTTTTACTATGTTTTCCAATCTATTGCAAATATCATTTCTAAGAACTATCTTGGTGGTTTTATTATTTATCATCTCTGCCCTCCAATATATGCTTTAAAATATGCCCAGTTTCCTTCTTTATTATCTCCACTGCAGTTTTGCAGGCATTTAATGAACCTGGCAAGGCATAGATTATTTTATTACCATAAATTCCAGCAGTAGCCCTAGATAATATTGTTTTATACCCAACCTTTTCATAACTTAGATTATGGAATATTACTTCAAATCCTGGAAGTTTTTTTTGAAATATCTTTTCCAAAATATCTGGAGTATTGTCCCTAGGGGATAGGCCAGTGCCTCCTGTTATTACAATACAATCCACATCTGTAAATTCTATTAAATGATCCAACAATCCCTTTAAAATATCCTTATTGTCAGGTATTACGGAGTAATACTTTGCATTCAATTGAGACCTTAAAAAATTCCCAGATTCATCTTTAATCTCCTTTCCAGAAATAAGACCATTAAATCTACTATCACTTACAGTTATTACGCCATAGGTTATATTTTCAATTTTCCCATGCATTTAATTACCCCCTGTATTTATTGATAATAAGGTATTATAATATTGATAATATATAATGATTATAATAATGTTTATAAAAAAATTTTTAAATAAAACCTTAAATCTTATTTTATATTTATATTTTATTAATTTATTTATTTTATTTTTATTTATTTTATCATATTCTTAAAAAGTTATTTATATTATATAAAAAATCTAATTCTCATTACGGATCCATAAAAAAATAAAATAATTATAAAAATTTTAATATAAGAATAAAATAATTAAAAAATAAAGAATAATTAAGATAAAAATAAAAAAATTTAAGATTTTAAAATACCTAAAAAGTAAAAATTCCTTTATTATTATCTTTAATGCTCCTAAGCACTGGGAGAAAGGTAATTCTACTTAGGATGGAATTATGAAAATTTCATAATAATCTAAGATAGGGACTTAAAGTATTTCTATTTATTAATATTTTATTATTTTTATTATATTATTTATGTTTAATTATAAGTTTAAGATATTATGTATTGACTAAATTAGGGATTAAAAACAGGTGATTAAATGGAAAATACTTCTGAAAACATTTTAAAGGAAATATATCAAAATATAGACGAAAAAACCATTATGGAGGAAGATAAAAGGTATATTATGAATACCTATGGCAGACTTCCCATTGTTCCTATAAGGGGCCAGGGTATCTACTTAGAGGACATCAATGGAAAAAAATATTTAGATTTTCTCTCGGGAATTGGGGTAAATAATATAGGCCATTGTAATCCAAAGTTAATAGAGGCTATAAAGGAACAGATGGAAAACTTTCTCGTACATACCTCAAATCTATACTATATAATTCCCCAGATAAAATTGGCAAATAAACTCACTAAATTATCAGGTTTAGATAAGGTTTTTTTCTCAAATAGTGGAGCCGAGGCCAATGAGGCTGCAATAAAACTTGCAAGGAAATATGGCAAAAATAATAACATAGGCCAGGGAGAAATTATTACTATGGAAAATGGATTCCATGGAAGAACCCTTACAACAATAACTGCCACCCCAAAGGTAGAGTATCAAAGGGGATTTGAGCCCCTTCCAAGTGGGTTTAAGTATGTGCCCTTTAATGATCTAAATAAATTAATGGAAAGTATATCTCCCAAAACTACAGCAATAATGATTGAACCTATCCAGGGAGAGGGGGGAATAAATATTGCAGATAGGGATTATCTAAGGGGGGTTAGAGAGTTATGTGATGATAGGAACCTACTCCTCATATTTGATGAGGTACAGTGTGGCATGGGAAGAACTGGAAAAATGTTTGCATATGAGCACTACAACATTAAACCAGATATACTTACCCTTGCAAAGGCCCTTGGAGGTGGCTTTCCAATAGGGGCCACCTTAGCAAGGGAGGAGGTTGCCAATGCCTTTGGACCTGGAAGTCATGGTTCCACATTTGGAGGGAACCATATTGCCACAGTAAGTGCCTATGCCACCCTAAGTATAATTGAAGATCTCCTGAAAAATACCCAGGAAATGGGAGAGTATTTCATTAAAAAATTAAAAAACCTTCAAAGGAAGTATTACTTTATAAAGGATGTAAGGGGCATGGGTTTAATGATAGGAATGGAACTTTCCTTTAATGGGGGAGAGATTGTTAAAAAAATGCTTGAAAAGGGATATTTAATAAATTGTACATCAAATACTGTTTTAAGGTTCCTTCCTCCACTTATTGTAGAAAAAAAGCATATTGATGCCCTTGTTGATTCCTTGGATGAGGTATTTTTAGAGATTGATATTTAATTATTCTCCCTTTTACTGCTCTTGATAGGCCTTCCATTTAACAAATAAATAATACTTCTGAGGTTCCTTTAATTCCTCTTCTATTCTTTTTGCAATGGAATTCAAGAGATCCCTATGTACTCTCTTTTCAATATCTTCAAAACTTTCAAAGGGCTTTAACTCCCTTTCCTCTATTATCTTCCACATAACAGTTTTACCTATTCCAGGCAATAGTTGAAGGGAATGTAATCTTGTAGTTATTGGCTCGCACTTGTTTATAAAGTTAATAAACCTCTTTTCATTTTTCATAATGGCCTCCTTTATAACATAAAACAACTCTGTCTTTGCAGTAGGGGTTAATTCATCATAAGTCAACATTTTTATTATGTGATCTATCTTATTCCGCCTGCCCTTTCCAATATATACCCTCTCGGCCAATTCAACTGTTTTATTGTCCTTTAAGGCCATCTCCATTAACACAAACTGTTCCTCACCAAAGGCCTGTGCAATTGCTTTTCTTTGATGAAGGGGTATATTGTCATCAGTATGGCCATATTCGAGAAAATCTAGAATATAGGCGTAGTTTTCAAATTTTCTTTTTTTATACCCATGTTTTTTCATTATTACACCTAAGAATATTTATTTATAAAATTAAATAAAATATAAAAATGTAAATTATAGATTTTATAAAATAAAAGGATATCTATTAATTAAGATCATATAGAAGTAATAATATTGTAAAAATATATCATATTAAATATTATAAAATATTCTAATTGTATTAAATTATAATAAATAATCTAAATAAAAAAATTAATTTTTATATTACCTTTATTTAAATTAACTTTATTTATATTGACTTACTAAATCCAATATTTCTTCAGAGTTCTTTGGAATTTCTCTTTTGTAAAATATTAA